>NZ_JBTXLU010000014.1:0-79571 GCF_054871745.1 Enterococcus sp. LJL98
GACTTCTCATTTTCCAGTCTTGTATCACTACAAGGGTTTGATTTAGAGAAATGAGACCTCCCCAGTTAAGGTGCAAACTCTTCCCTTCCATCTATCTGCCACATTTACACCAATTGATTGTTACAGGTAGTTATTGGACTTTAGCTCCTTTTGCAGCCTTATCCTCAATTGTTGCCTTCTATGTGATTTCTGTTCGTCAGACCGGAAGTTTGCCTCTTGCTTCCTTCAGATTCCATGTCACCATGGACACCCTTGCATTTGGCTAGGTGCTTTCCACTACTAGGACGCACTCGGGACTTGAACCCGTTAGAGTTTGCCCATGCTGGGCAAACAAAAAAGCCCTCTAAATCAGTAATTAGAGGGCTCAAAAACGAATGCATTCTTATTGCGTTTCAATATTCATTAACTTGTTCTTATGCGATCAATTCGCGTGACAACCTAAGTCACACGATAAAAGATGCGACAAAAGGTAGCATTGAAGATTTAGATTTGAGAAGTATATTTCAATCCACGCACCCATAAAGGATGCGACGACATCAATTCGAGTTACCCTTTTGTAATGTATCACATTTCAATCCACGCACCCATAAAGGATGCGACCAAAACAGACGAATCAACCGGCGAACTCGTGAATATTTCAATCCACGCACCCATAAAGGATGCGACACCACGTAAAAAGGCTCCCTAACCAACGAATCAGATTTCAATCCACGCACCCATAAAGGATGCGACGTAAAAAAACAAATATACAGCCAACTAAAATAAGATTTCAATCCACGCACCCATAAAGGATGCGACGTGATACTTTACTAAAACTATCAAAGTCATTTTATTTCAATCCACGCACCCATAAAGGATGCGACTCGATTAGATAATTTTAATAGCTCGTCCTCACTATTTCAATCCACGCACCCATAAAGGATGCGACGCGTTGGAATTGTAGCCTTAGATTTATCTTAAAACTATTTCAATCCACGCACCCATAAAGGATGCGACTCGATTGCATAGCCCCCCATACATCAACGTTTTTCATTTCAATCCACGCACCCATAAAGGATGCGACTCGTTTGTTGGCCTTCACAGGAATCCGGAAAGGTATTTCAATCCACGCACCCATAAAGGATGCGACCAGTGTCAGACTTATTCATTCTTGGAACCTCAGAATTTCAATCCACGCACCCATAAAGGATGCGACTACACCATTTTGACTAAGACTTTGACCAGTCAACGATTTCAATCCACGCACCCATAAAGGATGCGACATTAATAAAGGGAGCATTTCGAAATATCTCAAAAGATTTCAATCCACGCACCCATAAAGGATGCGACTACACCATACGGTGCTATGAAAAATTGGTAGAAAGATTTCAATCCACGCACCCATAAAGGATGCGACAGGACATGACCCAATTAAAAAACCTCGATACTCAAATTTCAATCCACGCACCCATAAAGGATGCGACCTAAAAAAGCATTGAGTTCTGTTATCACATTTTATTTCAATCCACGCACCCATAAAGGATGCGACTTCTTCTTTCAACGGTTTCACGATTTCGTTTCCGATTTCAATCCACGCACCCATAAAGGATGCGACTCCTAACCTGATAACCTCGATTTTTGCATTTGTATTTCAATCCACGCACCCATAAAGGATGCGACAATCTCTTGCGACATCTCATAAGTGCCTTTTAAACATTTCAATCCACGCACCCATAAAGGATGCGACTGTGAAAGATTCATGTTGATTGGGATAATGTCAAGATTTCAATCCACGCACCCATAAAGGATGCGACATTCGCTCGTTGATTCAAAATCGAAAGTAAAAGTGTGATTTCAATCCACGCACCCATAAAGGATGCGACGATTACATAGAATACTTTGACGATACTTTAGAACATTTCAATCCACGCACCCATAAAGGATGCGACAAAGACCACAAACCCATCCGCCGAGAGATTACAAATTTCAATCCACGCACCCATAAAGGATGCGACAACCACTTATTGCAATATCTGTTGTATTTTCTTTATTTCAATCCACGCACCCATAAAGGATGCGACGTTTGGGCTAGGTAAAGTTGAGGACATCGACTGATTTCAATCCACGCACCCATAAAGGATGCGACGTGTAGCTTCGATTGTTGCTTCCACAACGCCTTCGGATTTCAATCCACGCACCCATAAAGGATGCGACGTTGTCAACTGCTGTCGAGTAAACTTTACCCTCTGATTTCAATCCACGCACCCATAAAGGATGCGACTTCTAAAAACCGACCGTTAAAATTCATCGCCTCAATTTCAATCCACGCACCCATAAAGGATGCGACTGTATCCCGAGAGGATGCATCGGAAACAAGTTAGGATTTCAATCCACGCACCCATAAAGGATGCGACGACAATGGTCCTTCTTTTGCTGGACTAAATGGCAAATTTCAATCCACGCACCCATAAAGGATGCGACTTTTAATTCCCTCCATTTTTTTATAAGAGAGGGGCATTTCAATCCACGCACCCATAAAGGATGCGACCACCAAGTTACCATACTAAGCAGATACCATAACTATTTCAATCCACGCACCCATAAAGGATGCGACCTTTTTTCCCCATGTTTCTTTCTTCCCCTCCTGTTATTTCAATCCACGCACCCATAAAGGATGCGACTAGTGTTGTAAACGTGCCTAATGCAGCATTGCGTAAAATTTCAATCCACGCACCCATAAAGGATGCGACAAGACACCCCTATCAGAGATTTCCCATCCATACATTTCAATCCACGCACCCATAAAGGATGCGACTGTGTGATAGCATCGTCTTTTTTTGTTGTCGTGGCGATTTCAATCCACGCACCCATAAAGGATGCGACGCTAAAGCCCCTCGCAAAGTGGTTCCAGCTTGAATTTCAATCCACGCACCCATAAAGGATGCGACAATTAAAGTTGATGGCATCCAATCGACCGTTTCAAATTTCAATCCACGCACCCATAAAGGATGCGACTTGGAGGTGGTGTTTGGTCCTCTTGCTGAAACAAATTTCAATCCACGCACCCATAAAGGATGCGACAAGTAAAGTCCTTCGAAATCTCTGACCACATAACATTTCAATCCACGCACCCATAAAGGATGCGACTTTCAACACTCCCTTCATTTTTTTATATTTATTAATTTCAATCCACGCACCCATAAAGGATGCGACAATTTTCTAATCAATTTTAAAAAAGGAGAGAGTGATTTCAATCCACGCACCCATAAAGGATGCGACTTAACCATAAAAAAGTCTTCGTTGTTTTCTTTTATTTCAATCCACGCACCCATAAAGGATGCGACGAATTATGGGGTTTTTAGAACAAGCGACATTAAAATTTCAATCCACGCACCCATAAAGGATGCGACAATAACAAGATTACAACTCTCACAAATAAAGTAGACATTTCAATCCACGCACCCATAAAGGATGCGACGTTCCAAAATCTTTTTCTAAGTCTACGCTCGATTATTTCAATCCACGCACCCATAAAGGATGCGACAATCAAGTTCGTTGTCAAGGTCATAAAGAAAATCATTTCAATCCACGCACCCATAAAGGATGCGACGCTCGTTGGTCTTGATAGTAGGCGTGTTCATCCACATTTCAATCCACGCACCCATAAAGGATGCGACACGAAAAAGATTAGAGAATAAATTATCGGAAACGAATTTCAATCCACGCACCCATAAAGGATGCGACTAGAAGCGTTCGAAGAAATCATATTTGATCCAGGAATTTCAATCCACGCACCCATAAAGGATGCGACTTGAAAGCCAACGAAAAACAAGCGAGCAGAAAAAAATTTCAATCCACGCACCCATAAAGGATGCGACTCTCGGTCTAAAAATCGTAATAAAAACATTTTTTTATTTCAATCCACGCACCCATAAAGGATGCGACACTACCATGTGACTAAACGTATCGGTGATATTTCGATTTCAATCCACGCACCCATAAAGGATGCGACAGTTTCCAAAATTCAAGATTTAAATCATCGGTGGATTTCAATCCACGCACCCATAAAGGATGCGACTATGTTTACAGGCGTTATCACGCAAATGTGGATTGATTTCAATCCACGCACCCATAAAGGATGCGACTTAATAACGGTGCAACATTTACACGAGATAAAAACATTTCAATCCACGCACCCATAAAGGATGCGACACTCACTAGTTGTCAATAACTAGCGAGTACGATTGCATTTCAATCCACGCACCCATAAAGGATGCGACGTTACTCACGACTTAGCGACAATGACACCTGCTATTTCAATCCACGCACCCATAAAGGATGCGACAGTGTGTCAGAATCGTCTCGTTACTCAAACACAGGACATTTCAATCCACGCACCCATAAAGGATGCGACTGCTTTTGGCTTAGGTGCACAAGAGATTCCTAAAATTTCAATCCACGCACCCATAAAGGATGCGACTTGGAGCCGAAAATCTATCGGCATCATCAAAAGCATTTCAATCCACGCACCCATAAAGGATGCGACTAAATCCTCACTTTAGAGCGGTATGGACCACAAAATTTCAATCCACGCACCCATAAAGGATGCGACCAAAACAAATGTTGGACGAAATCAACCGCATTAAAATTTCAATCCACGCACCCATAAAGGATGCGACGAGCGTATTGCTCCGCTCCTCGTGCCGCATCAGCAATTTCAATCCACGCACCCATAAAGGATGCGACACGGTTCTCACTCGCATCGTATGTTCCGGGCTGGCGATTTCAATCCACGCACCCATAAAGGATGCGACGATAGCAAGAAGGTTAAAGAAACATCCAGCGACATATTTCAATCCACGCACCCATAAAGGATGCGACTAATATTGTGGTCGATTCAGGTACATCAGACGCAATTTCAATCCACGCACCCATAAAGGATGCGACAATTGTTGACTTTGTGTTAGATCGTTCTCGCCGAATTTCAATCCACGCACCCATAAAGGATGCGACTTATCCAAATCAGACTGTGGAAGCCGTCAAAGGGCATTTCAATCCACGCACCCATAAAGGATGCGACTTGACAATAGGTCATTATGCCATCGATTAAAAAATATTTCAATCCACGCACCCATAAAGGATGCGACAAACGTATCTCCTACATTTTTTGTCACATTGTTTATTTCAATCCACGCACCCATAAAGGATGCGACTCTTGAGTGTGGGACTCTTTTGCAAATAGAGAGAATTTCAATCCACGCACCCATAAAGGATGCGACTTGATAAATAATCTTTACGTATTTTACCACTAGTATTTCAATCCACGCACCCATAAAGGATGCGACAAGTTTGAACTTACATTTGCATTCGATACATTATAAATTTCAATCCACGCACCCATAAAGGATGCGACGAGCAAACAATCTCGAACAGTTCGAAGAATTAGAAAATTTCAATCCACGCACCCATAAAGGATGCGACCAAGGCTTTTTAGTGAGCCATCGTCATCGGGTTATTTCAATCCACGCACCCATAAAGGATGCGACCACCGACCACATATAACCGACACCAGGGATATCAACATTTCAATCCACGCACCCATAAAGGATGCGACTTTAGTGATTTATGGGGAAGTGTTGTAACGACCACATTTCAATCCACGCACCCATAAAGGATGCGACAATTCCAACTAAGTAATATGAAATTAAACATTATGATTTCAATCCACGCACCCATAAAGGATGCGACGCATTTTTTTGCTTCCTTTACCCACCAATAAATGATTTCAATCCACGCACCCATAAAGGATGCGACTTAAAACGTTAAGTGAGCAGGCAAAGGAAGAGAAATTTCAATCCACGCACCCATAAAGGATGCGACGGGTCTAGTAACACCCCCCCACAGTCTACAACTAATTTCAATCCACGCACCCATAAAGGATGCGACATAAGTATTTGTAATAAAACAGCAAACCATAAAATTTCAATCCACGCACCCATAAAGGATGCGACAACTAATCATTGATAGGCTTTATTATTTTCTTCGAATTTCAATCCACGCACCCATAAAGGATGCGACTTTATAGATAAAATTAAATATCTTTAAAACAAATTATTTCAATCCACGCACCCATAAAGGATGCGACCTATAAAAAAATTCCATTTATTGGTGGGTAAAGATTTCAATCCACGCACCCATAAAGGATGCGACATGATTATTTAAAAAATTTAAAACCGAATCAAATCATTTCAATCCACGCACCCATAAAGGATGCGACGCCATTTGCTACGCCAATCCATAATTGGAATGATTTATTTCAATCCACGCACCCATAAAGGATGCGACGCAAGATAGCAATGCCATCGATTTTGACAAAAATATTTCAATCCACGCACCCATAAAGGATGCGACTAAAGTTAACCCTTGAGACAGACGATCAGTTCGCGATTTCAATCCACGCACCCATAAAGGATGCGACTGGCCCATTACTTCGCATTAACGAATAATGGTTTATTTCAATCCACGCACCCATAAAGGATGCGACCTTTTCATTTCATCTTCTTCATGGACTTGTAACAATTTCAATCCACGCACCCATAAAGGATGCGACTTTATAAAGGGATGGTTGAAATGATTAACAAGAATTTCAATCCACGCACCCATAAAGGATGCGACTAATAGTTCTTTTATCTCTAGCAGTTTCAAAAGATTTCAATCCACGCACCCATAAAGGATGCGACGGCGATTTATGCACAAAAATTAAAATTTTTGACACATTTTCAATGAAAATCGCCCAAAAAGATTATTTTTTTATCAAAACAATCTTTTTACATTTGTTTTTATCATCATATTCTCATTTTCGAGTTTTTTATTGGTGCGAATACTCCAGGGTTTTTATGTTCACTAGACATTCGCACTAAAAAATTAAGGTTCCTTCTAAATCAATCGAAGGCTTGGCTCCTATATGTTTAACCTTTTTTTCATAGTTTTTACCCAAGTGATAAAACCTTAAACTATCCGCTTCATGGTCAATTACTTTCACAAGTTCATTCTTAAGAATTTCAAGTTGTGTAGAATCAACAATACATTCAAAAACTGAATTTTGGACACGCTGTCCATAATTTTGACAGATTTTTGCAACTTTTCGAAGACGCCTTGTTCCACCTTGTGTTGAAGTTGCTACGTCGTAAGTAACCAGGATTAACATTCATTTTCACCTACTTCCAAAGCAGCGGTGGATACTCATCAATATCTGATCGAATATATCTTGCTAACAGCATGGCTTGACTATGGGGAACTAATCCCCAGACAATTTTTTCCTTTAAAAATGGGTGAGTAATTTTTTCTTGCTTTCGTTGTTGCCAGTAGGTTAGAAACTTCTTTCGACCTTCATCAGTGAGTAACACTGCTTGGTTTTCTTTTACTTCAAAGTCTTCAGCTGACATTATTTTTTTATTAATTAATGTTAATACAAATCGATCGGCGTACAATCCTCTAAGCTCTTCCATCACATCCAAAGCTAAGGAGATTCTACCTGGACGATCCCGATGTAAAAAACCAACATAGGCATCTAGACCGACTGTTTCAAGTGCAGCTCCAACATCATGTGCCAACAACGTATACGCGAGAGATAATAACGCATTCACTTTGTCACGAGGTGGTCGACGATTTCTCCCATAAAAATAAAAATCTTCTTTTTGTTGTAAAATGAAATCATCAAAAATACTATAATACATAAAGGCGGCTTGGCCTTCTAAACCACGTAAAGAATCCAGACTTTGACAACTTCTAATTTCAACCAATGAGTCTTTTAAACTACTTGAAACCTTTTTAAAGTGTTCCACATCGACCCGCATTGGATAATCTCTCGTAGCTCGCTCAATAATCCAACGATTATTATAAACCTTTCCTAAGATAAAATTTTTAGCGACTTCTAAAGAACGCTCCTCATCATCAGAAATTCGATATTGCTCTTTTCTCAAAGTCACATTTCCTCGACTCGTTCCAGTTATCCTTGCACGAAATCGACCACTAGATGTCAAATAAGTCAAACCAATATTTCGTTCAGAACAATAACCCATCAGGGCAGGACTTGCTCCTTGATGACCAAAAGTAACAATCGATTCTAAGTTATGGGAAGGAACTCTTCCCATAACTTTATCACCGTCACGAACCAAAATATTGTCGCCGTCCAAGGCAATATAGAAGCTAGGATTTGTTATGAATAAGGTATTTAACAGTTTTCTCACTCAGATAACCTTCTTTCAATGTAACTTTTTGCCGACTCGACATTCATTAATTTCGGTAAACAAATATCCGCAAGTGAGCAATTTTTACACCAATTCCCTGTTTTGACTTTTGGAGTATGCCTTCTTTTATATAACTCCTGCATTCTTGTCACTTTTGATTTTAACAATTTTCGTAATTCAGGTGTAATCTCTACCTTTATCCGACGCTTTACTTCGTTATAGTACAAGTAGGCTTCAGGAATGTCACAAACAAGCATTTCTTCTAGACACATTACTTGGGCGACAAGTTGAAGGATATCCGCGTCATGTTTTTTAGGAGAACCACGTTTATATTCCACTGGCTGTACTCGATATTTCCCAGAGTATTGACTCAGCGAAATCCCCTCCTCATCATGAATAAATTCCACAACATCACAAATCCCTGTAATCTTCAATTCATGGGAATGAACGGGCATCGCTCTAGAAATTATTAACTCCTTGCGCTTTTCTTTTAAAAATGGCTGATCTGCTTTCTTGTGAACTTCATTCCCTTGAATCGTTTTAACGTTTTCTGCCCACTCTTGTTCAATATGAATTAAAGCCCATTGTCTCGGACAAAACTCAAAATGCTGAATGCCAGAAATCATGAGGTATTCGTCCATTTGATAATCCAAGGCAGTCATGGCTATATTCCTTCGATAATTTCGACTGTTACGCCTTTATCCTTATACAGAGACAATTTCTCTTCATTCAAACGAATTTGATAATCTTCATAAAGATTCGTTTCAAATCCAGAATCATCATATTCAAATAAAGATTGAATCTTAGCACTGGATACATTTCCTAACTTATTTGAATGAGTAAACCAAAATAGTTCTCTCACGACCATCGACCCTTCTGGACGAGCTGATGAAAAATCATTTTCAAATAAGGTTAACAAAGCTTCTTTCACAACTTCTAAATCCGCCTCATCAAACCCAGTTCGGTCAGCAAAATAGGCATTAGCAGACCCGTAAACAAGATACACACCATGTTCGACAAAATGCTTCGTTCCCATGGTATCTGACGAACGACTTGACCCTTTTTTAGGTTCCATTCCATTTGTGCTTCGTGTAATTTGCATAGTTGAAATATTAATCGGTTGCAAACTCTTCGCCATACTAATCGAAACAGGACCTCGAATCCCAATCGATTTCTTTTGATAAGTCATGACCTGACCAAAAGTACGAACATCTAACCATAATTCATTTGACTTCTTCTCGACATCAGCATCGGAATCTGTCGATTTAAATACTGCTTCATATCGTGCTTGTAATGAATTCTTGTTATCGTCGGTTCGATCCCGAGACTGAACAAAAATCGGATGTCCTAGTTCTTGCATGCGATTACGAATTTTTCGTTTAATAGAGACATCGCTCATCAAACCAAGTCCTGATGAATCCGTTCTCGGCATATTTCCACCTAAGGGATCTCCATTTGGATTGGCATTCTTTACCTCAATCGTCAACATAAAATCTACTTTATTCGTTAGCATCTGTCATTTCCTCGCTTTCATTTTTTGTAAATAAAAATTGGGTTTCTGCATAGTAACCAAAAATAAAATGGTAATCTAAAGGTTTGTTTAATTCTTTGGAACTTAAATAGTGTTCATTCAATTGCCCAATAATTTCTTGTTGTTCTTTTTCCAATTTTCGAAACAATCCATAATTCGCTTGTTTCATTTTTTTCACATAGGGTTGGTTGCGATCGATTAGCACTTGCATCGTAGTTGCAGGTTTATTTGTATAAGTTGTCCAAAATTTTTGGGCGTTCGTTACACGATCATTTTCTTCTCCTCTGCTGTAAGTTCCCTGCTCCATTCGTTCAAAAATTGCCAATAATCGACCGAAGAGATACGAGCGGTTTTGATTATTTTTATCTAACATCGGGGATAACTCCTCTCTTGGTTTTAAATCACTCAGCACAGCTAATGCTACGAACTGAATTTGATTCCATGTTTTTGAATAGTTTAAGCGTTTTCGGATATTTTGATTTAAAGCAGTTGATAAATTCACCGGTAACGGCTGTCCATCAATCAGACTCACAACCAATTTTTGATATTGATCTTTTTTAAAATTATCATTATCTAACTGCAACTTGCCCTCTCGCTCAACCCCATAGGCCGCTAACAATAATTGACTGAATGAAGGTATCATAATTTCTTTTTTTTCAGTTTTTGAATTGTAACGCTCCCATGAATATCTTTTTTGCCATTTTTTTAAATTTTTCCTCAATTGTGAGACTTCTAACTCGCGGAAAAATTTTAATGAGAGACGACCATTACTGGCCTTATCAATAATGGCAACATAATAGCCATCATGGTCTTCTAGCTTCTTACTCCCTGTAACAAAGGAATCACCAATTTCTTTATTTTCAGTCGTTACAGCTTTCTTATTTGTTTCCTCCGGTTCTTCAACTAGAAACGTCTGAAAAGCAAAAATATCTTTTTCTTGCTCGTTAGCAATATCACTACTAAACCAATTAACCAAGTATTGTTGCCCCGATAGCCACTTTCGACTGTTCGCATTTTCCAATAAGTATTTCAACATCAAATGAATTTTTTCAGAAGATTGATAACCAATTTGAATAATATCTGAACCTTCTTTAAATCGCCCCTTGTAGGTCTCACTGTGATTGCTGACAGAGATTAGTTTAGCATTTCCTAATAGCCCGCGATGTTTTGTTGTTAGTTGTTCCATCTTTCCGCTGATATTGCATTGAATTTTTTCAGTTGAATTTTCTTCAACATAATCGATATAATTTTGATGAAGGTCAATATAATTCGTGACACTGACACTTTTATAGCCATCAAAATTAGCAACAGAAAACGTCATAAATGTCTTTGACAGGTCTAATTTTTTGATTGTCCCTTTAGCGTCCGCTGGATACTCTACGATAAACCCTTTCCTTCGATAATCCTTTCCTTGGTAAATTTTATCTAGTACGTCATCGATAAAGTCACTATTCGACAAAAACTGTTTGATTACTTTTAAATATTCTTTTACTTGACTCTCTTCTTGCCAATGGTACCAAGGATGGAACGTATCCAAGAACAATTGGTGTAGCGCGGGTTCTTCATTCATCAAGTAACTTAGTTTATCAACAAGTGGGTGACTGGGAGGATTTTTACCTGACCTTGCAACCGAATCACTTGTCACAGGAAAAAGAACAACCTCGTCCTTTGGCACAAAACCAACTTGAGTAATTTCCCCTTCTTTAGTCAACTCCACTTGAAAAATATCTTCCCCACTACTTTTTAAACTCGTATGGTACAGAGGTAACAAAATCGTATTATTGCCATCATGTCGATCTACCAGTCCTTCTTTTAAACTAACGTCATAAGCATCTTTTAACGCTGAAAAAAAACTCATTTTTCTGTCCCCCCTTCCATCATGTGATACTCTTCGTATTCTAAATCAACAGGCTTCAATTTCTCGCTTCGTTTAAAGCCATAAGAAGACAGTTCATTGACAATGTCACAATTTTCTTTTGAAAGATAAGTGATTACTCCGTGCTTTAAAACTGTTTGTGTAAAATAACTTTTTAGTGGCTCTGATTCATTTGTCGGATAACCAAACTCTTGAAACATAATACCCATGGTTAATACCTGGTTGTTGTACTTCCCATCAGCTGTTTCGTATTCCTCTTTCGTCAAATACTCCGCTGTTGCTGTACATTCTCGAGTACCCAAGAATACATCTCGGCGCCCTCCTCGACGAATCGATCGCTCCATAATTGCCTCATGTTTTTTAGCATTTCGGTCATAGGTTAAATCCACTCGTGATTCATCCCATATAAAATGAAACTTAATTAAATATTCCACATCGACTAAATAGGAAACATAATTCAAATCCGCTTCCATTTTTTGCGACTTACCAATCATTGCTCTGGTACCGATGACTTCTGTTTTAATTTCATTGAGCACTTTTACTTCAGTTACAATATTTTTGAAAGTCGGTTTAAAATATAATGCATCCACCACCCCCATCATCGCTTGACGTGTCGGGATCGAGTAGGAAAATTTTTCACCACCACCCTTTGTCGATGGGTCTGTAAACAGCGCATATCTTCCTTTTACTCTCACAAAAAAATCACGTGATTTAAACAATTCCATCTTCCTTTCTTATAAAGCGTTTTCATTTTATAAAATAAAGACTGTTTCTTCAATTGCTCCAACATCATAATCATAGTGCTCTTTTTGTAACACCTGAATATAACCATTTTGAAACGTCATTACTCCTTTTTGCAAAACCGATGTGTCATGGATATTAATCGTATATGTTTGCAGTTCTTTGACAAGTTTTTTCACTTTTTCAAGGTCTTCTATTTTATAGTATACTTCAAAACGTCTAATGGTTTCAATCAATTCTTCGATTTTCTGATCGTTATCTCCATAATATACAATAACACCTTTTGTTTCATTTTGAATTAAATCCATCTCTAAGCCTGCAGTTTTAAAAGATTGTCGGAGGCATACCTTGGGACTTAAGTCTTGCTCTTGATTTGTAGAAAGAAAATCAAAAACAGTCGGCTGGTCTTTCTTTAGAATATAATCAAAATATTTCTCCTCAGTATTGGCATAATAGCGTTCAAAGAACTCATCGTTCAGTAGCTCAATTGAAATGGGTGAATCGAGCTTAGCAATAATTTTTTCTGTCACTTCTTTTTTATCACGAATGGATTTCAAAGCTTTACTTTTCAAGTTTTCTTGCTCAGGATCGACTTTCACCAATTGAACAATTCCTTTGTCTAGTTTTCCTTCTCGATTGCAGCGACCACTCGCTTGAACGATCGAATCAATTCCAGTGTATGAACGAATGACACGATTAAAATCTAAATCAACACCCGCCTCGATTAATTGTGTGCTAATGCAAATTAACGGTTCTTCCTGGATTTTCTCTCTTATTTCCTTAATCCTATCTAAACGATGTTTTGCACACATATTCGTCGATAAGTGATAACAAGGGCGATTGGTTTGTACACTTAACAATTCATAAAGTTCTTTTACGGCTGCTTTTGTATTCAAAATAATCAAAACAGATTCCTTAGAATAACTTTCAACCGCTGTCGCAACTTCTTGTAACGTACTGTAGGTATCATCTTCTTTGAACTTATGGATTTCTGTACGTTTAAAGATTTTTTGTTCCTCACTTGTTAGTTTTACTAAATCAATGAGTTCTTGGTGCTGATTCCCATATTGAATTTTATGCTTGATATACTTTGAATGATACACTGGTTGTGTTGCCGTACACAAAATTACACTAGCGTTCATCGCTTGATTTAAAAAGTTTACCGTTAGATTAAAAAGCGTTGTCACATCGATAGGCAACGATTGAACTTCATCTAATATAAGGACACTATTAATTAAATGTGAAAAACGGCGAATGTTACTTGACTTGTTCTTATAAAAAGTTTGAAATAGTTGCACCATAGAACTTAAAATAATTGGATAGTCCCACGTATCGACAAGATAATTACGCATCACCTGTGCTTTTTCATCTGATGTATCCTGTTCCGCGTCAATCACATTGGAATGATGTTCAAGAACACCCGCCGTGTCTTCTCCAACAACCTTACGAATTTCTGCTGCATTTTGCTCTAAAACAGATAAATAGGGAGTAATGTAAATAAAACGTTTTTTCTTTTGCTCCTTCAACTGATGAAAACCATAACGCATACTTAATTTCGTTTTCCCAGCACCTGTAGGTAAATCTAAACGATAAATACCTGGTTGATCTGAAATACCTCTCGTTCGTATTTCTTCAGCAAGATTCGTACGAACTCGATTCAATTCATTTGTTGGTTGTTTGTAGCCATCGTATAATTTTTCTATTGACGAAAGGTATTGTTGACTTAACTTCTCATAATCCTCTTCTCCCATTGGCGCAACCAATGTTTCGTAAGAATTAACGGTATCTAAAATGTCCGCATTTTTTAATAAGGATAAATATAAACGTATGGCTAGGGTTTCGTAAAAGGCTCGTTCCTTTTTATTCTCCCATTTCAGTTTTTGGAACATCTCTATATATTCTTCAAAGGCTCGTGTAATTAAGGTCTTCAAATTCATTTTTAATTCAACTTCAATTATTTTTTTTAGTCCCTCTGCAAAAGGCAAAACATCAAGATTATAATGATACTTTGACTTCTCCGAATAATTTTCATACAACAGACGACGAAACAATCGACTATTCCCAAGAGTCGGTTCCTTTTCTTTTAGCGGGATATCGTAAACCCCATGATGAGCAGATATGACATAGCAAATACTTTCAGAAAAGGAAGACGCATATCGATTTCTTTTTTCTATATCTGGATAGTCAACTAATGCTTGACGCATCTCGTCAAATAAATATTTCGCTCCAGCAGAAGAATGATCAACCTTATCTCTCGTTTGTCCAATCATCATTTTTTGAAAGGCACGATCGCTTTTCCCCAGATCGTGGTATAGTCCGAGCAAGAACAACACGTGTCCTTGCTCGATTACTTCTCCATGTGCTTTAGCATCTAAAGCAACATTCAATAAATGATCTACTAGAAGCTGTTCTCTCCCTGTCTTTCTATCATAGTGTGCAAGCATTTTTCTCCTCCTTGTATTTATTTTTACTTTTATTTAGTGAATTACTTTGAGAAGTTTTAGATTTCCTTCTCAAAGTAATAGCCGAAAATAAAAGGAAAGTCTAATTGTTTATTGAAATTGTCATCTGAAAAATGATGTTTTTCTAATAAATTTAAGATTTCTTTCTTTTTTGATTCTAGTCGAAGATAAGAAGCTGCATCTTTCTCCACTAATTCTAACGCAGACGGATAATTCATATTGATTAACATTTACATAATAGAAGCAGGCTTTCTCTGATACTCCACCCAAAATTTTTGTTCATTAGAGAGGAAAAACACATCTCCTGCTTCGTCATAAGCTTGAAGTAATTGAATTGTTTTTTCTAGTATAGCCAACAAGCGACCAAAGAGATAACTTCGATTATATTTTAGACCTAGCATTTTCACTCACACCCTTTTTTTAAAGCGTTTTCATAAATAGTTTAACACGACTTCTCATAAAAATCAATTCTATGTTAAGCTATACAAAAAAACACCCTCTCCAATAATTAAATTAAAGAGGGTGAGTTTATTTCTTCTGATAGCTTAACATAATTTCAATCCACATGAAGCCTCACAACTTCATGACCTATTGCTTTGTTTTACTAAAATGAAAAAGCCGATGAAACCACGATGGTATCAACGGCTCTTCCCAAAAAGACGGTTTTATTTTACTGCGTCTTTCAGCGCTTTTCCTGGTTTGAACGCAGGTACTTTGCTTGCTGGGATTTGGATCTCTTCACCAGTTTGAGGGTTACGACCTTTACGCGCTGCACGAGAGCGTACTTCGAAGTTACCAAAACCGATTAATTGAACTTTTTCGCCGGTAGCTAAAGCTTCTTGGATCGTTGAGAATACAGCATCAACTGCTGCAGTCGCATCTTTTTTCGTTAAGTTCGTTGTAGCTGCAACTTTTTCGATTAATTCTGCTTTGTTTGCCATGGGTGGTTTCACCTCCTGAAAATTGTTTTGATGCTTTACAAATTCACAAAATTGAGTGGTCCAATTTTATGATAAATATTGAATTTAAGAATCAATATTCTGATACAACGTTATCATATGAACCCTATAATATCAAGGATTTTTGCCAATTTAAGCCTTTTTTTTATGATTAAAAAATTTCCTTTGTCAAAGACTTCAATCTATGGTAAAATCTTTATTTTCTTCGTCGAGCAATGATGCGAATCGGCGTTCCCTCAAAGGTAAAGGCATTTCGGATTTGGTTCTCTAAAAATCGAGCATAAGAAAAATGCATTAACTCTTCTTCATTGACAAATATCACAAATGCCGGTGGTTTTACAGCCACTTGCGTCGAATAAAAAATCTTCAAACGACGGCCCTTATCAGTTGGCGTCGGATTAATCGCGACCGCATCCATAATAATATCATTTAAAACAGCTGACGGAATACGTAAATTCTGACTCGCACTCACTTCTTCAATCAACTCTGGCAATTTGTTTAACCGCTGTTTCGTCATCGCCGAAACAAAAATAATTGGGGCATAATCTAGATATTGGAATTCGTCTCGAATTTCTTGTTCAAAATCACGCATCGAGTTCGTGTCTTTTTTGACTAAATCCCATTTATTCACCACAATAATCAAACCACGGCCCGCTTCATGCGCGTAACCAGCAATTCGCTTATCTTGTTCACGAATGCCCTCATCCGCGTTCAAGACGAATAAGACAATGTCTGAACGTTCAATTGCTCGCATGGCCCGCATCACACTGTATTTCTCCGTGTTTTCATAGACTTTCCCACGCTTACGCATCCCAGCAGTATCAATCATAATAAATTTCTGACCGTTATCCGCTACAAACTCAGTATCGACTGCATCTCTCGTCGTTCCTTCAATATCCGAGACAATCACACGTTCTTCGCCTAAAATACCATTAATTAAAGAAGATTTCCCAACGTTCGGACGACCAATTAAACTGAACTTAATCACGCCTTCTTCTTCTGGCTCAATTTCTGTTTGGAAATGTTTAACGGCTTCATCAAGTACATCACCTAAACCCAAACCATGACTGCCTGATACCGGATACGGATCCCCTAGGCCTAATGAATAAAATTCATAAATTTCATTACGCATTTCCGGATTATCGACTTTATTGACTGCTAAAATCACTGGTTTCTTGCTTCTAAATAAAATTCTTGCAACTAATTCATCTGCATCAGTAACCCCTTCTTGTCCACTTCCGACAAAAATAATAACGTCTGCTTCTTCGATTGCGATTTCTGCTTGATGGCGAATTTGATCCATGAATGGTTCATCCCCTAAATCAATTCCCCCTGTATCAATAATACTAAATTCTTTTCCTAGCCACTCGCCCGTTGCATAAATCCGGTCTCTTGTAACCCCTGGTGTATCTTCAACGATAGAGATACGCTCCCCAGCAATTCGGTTAAAAAGAGTTGATTTACCAACATTTGGACGACCGACAATTGCAATTGTTGGATTTGCCATGTTCTTCCTCCATTAATCATTTATTTTCACTAAAAGTTGTGCGAGACACTCGACAGCTTCACCTGACTTTCAACTAACCTAGTTTACCTAATGACAAGGAAAGTTGCAAGTAATCCATAAAAAAAGAGCTGTGATTACTCACAGACTCTCGAAAGCATTAATCTTCTTTTAAAACATCGCCTAAAATATCACCCATCGTGAAGCCCGTTGATTCTTCAGGCATTACATAAGCTTCTTCAACTTCTTTCACAACTTCATTTTCAGGTTTTTCTTCTAACGCTTTAATACTTAAAGCAATGCGATGTTCTGTTGGGTTCACTTCAAGAACTTTCACTTGAACCGTATCGCCTTCTGTTAACACCTCATGTGGGGTTGCAATGTGTTTATGCGAAATTTGAGAAATATGCACGAGGCCTTCAACGCCAGGGAATACTTCAACAAAGGCACCAAAACTTGTTAGACGTTTAACGACGCCTTCCAAGGTTGTTCCAACAGCAGCTTTCGTTTCAATATCTGTCCAAGGTCCAGGTAACGTATCTTTAATTGATAAAGAAACGCGCTCTTTCGTTGGATCAACTGATAAAACAGCCACTTGGACTTTGTCGCCTACGGTTAATGCATCACTTGGTTTGGCAATATGCGTGTGTGCAATTTCTGAAACATGGACTAAACCGTCCACGCCACCTAAATCAACAAAGGCACCGAAATCAGTTAAACGGGCAACTGTTCCTTCAATTTGATCGCCTTCTTTAATCGTTGCAAGTAGTTCTTCACGCTTGCTCGCTTTTTCAAGTTCAACAACCGCCTTATGGGATAAAATTAAGCGATTTTCAGAAGGTTCAATCTCAATAATTTTAAAGGTCATTGTTTGTCCTTTATACCCCTCAAAATCATCGACAAAGTGGTCTTCAACCATCGATGCTGGCACAAAGCCACGTACACCTACATCAACAACTAAACCGCCTTTTACGACATTCGTTACTGGTGCTTCAATAATTTTTCCTTCTTTGAAATCTATTTCAATTTCTTCCCAAACTTTTTTCGCATCTAAGCGACGTTTCGAAAGTAAATAGCTTCCATTTTCTTTATCTTTACCGATTGTTGAGATAACGACTAGATCTAAGATATCGCCAACTTTTACGATCTCATTAATTTCTTCAACTGGCAAGGTTGAAAGTTCTTTGGCTGGAACAACCCCTTCGACGCCTGCTCCTTCAATACCAACGATTGCTTGGCGGTCCTCAATCGCTAATACTTCACCTTTAACGACATCTCCAACATTTACTTCTTGGAAATTACTCAATGCAGCTTCCATTGTTTCATTTCCCGCTTCTACCTGATTGTTTTCAAATTCTGTCATGACAAGTGTCCTCCTAACAACGATTCATTCTAATGGTACAAGTTATATGTTAAGTGTATGCTATTCTAAGAGAAAAATAAAGCGATTTCTCATCTTTTTATTAAAAAAACCTCTTTTCCCTTGATTTTCAGGGAAAAGAGGCGATTCAGACCTTCTTATTTCATTTTTTCTTGTTTTTCATTCATAATTTGTTCAATTGTTGCAACGACTTCAGAAATGCTCAAGCCAGTCGTATCGACTTTAATTGCATCAGCTGCCTGTTTTAAAGGGGACGCTTCTCGAGTCGAATCAAGATAATCTCTTTGTTCAATTTCTTTTTTTAAGGTTTCAAACTCAGCTTGAATGCCTTTTTCTTGATTCTCCTTAAACCGTCTTTCCGCTCGTTCAAGAACGCTAGCCACTAAAAATATCTTCACTTCGGCATCAGGTAAGACTGCGGTTCCAATATCCCGTCCATCCATTACGACGCCTCCGTGTTTTGCGATTTCTTTTTGTGCATCGACTAATTTTTCTCGTACTTTCGACCAGGCAGACACTTCCGACACACCATTCGTTACATCATTTTGACGAATGGCTTGCGTTACCTCTTCCTCTGCAACAAAAACCTTTTGTCCTTCAGGCGTTTGTTCAAACGTAATCGGGAATTTTTCGAGCAGCGCTACTAAGCCTTCTTCATCAGAAAATGGTACTTGATGTTGAATCGCTAAATACGTTAAACTGCGATACATCGCGCCCGTATCGGTATAAATAAAACCATATTTTTTTGCCAATAATTTCGCAACGGTACTTTTACCAGAAGATGCTGGTCCATCAATGGCAACGTTCATTTTTTTCATCTCATAAACCCCTTGTATATGTTTTCCATAAAAAAAACCGCCGAAACGGTTTTTAACGAATTTTTAATTGTTGACCTGGACTCAAATGGAAGTTATCCGCTGACATGCCATTTAAGCGGTACAATTCATCCACTGAAATTCCTGCTCGTGCGGCAACGGCATTTGGACCTTCACCAGCTAAGACCTCAATATACTCTGCACCTTCTGTTTGATTTTGATTTTCATCTGGTTGTTTTGGTGTTTCTTCCGGTGCTTGGACTGGTGGTGTCACCGCTTCGCTAGACGAATCGACCACGGCTTGCGTACTTGAAGTTGTTGTGGAAGAAGCTTCTGTACTTGATTCTGTGGTCGATTCAACCGTTGAACTCGACTCAATGGTTGACTGAATGGTTGTTTCCGGTGTTGGTTGCGGTTTGCTTGGTTTATTTTTTTGATATAATCCCCAAGCCCCCACGGAAATCGGAATCGCCACAATCAAGAAGATTAAGATGAGTACAGTGGTTAAGAAAGCCGTATTACTTTTTTTCGTGTGACGCTTTTGCGAACGACTAAGCGTTTCTTCCCCCTCTGTATCATAGATGGGTTGCTCCCAAGGTTCATTTGCTTCATTGTTTTGCATGTCTTTTTGTTTCTTTTTTCTACTCAATGTCTTTGCCCTCCTATGTCTCTTCGCCGTATTATACCATAGGAAAATGCTTCATGTCTTAATATTTTTATAAGGTTTTTTCATTCTTTAAACATTCTTTCTAAAACCATTTCCCAATCACTCGTAAAAGGTGCTTGCCAGCCCTCATTTGCCTGTTCTTCTTTTTGAGGTAGTTGAGCCCCGTGCCAGTCACAACATACGTCAGGAAAGTCGGAAACGTCTTCGCCTAAGGCTTGCAGCATTTGTTGTCGACGACATCCTTTCGCTGTAATATAAACGAGCATTTGTTGCAGTTTCAATTGTTTTTCCTGCTCATTTGCTTTCAAAGACGACAGAAATTGCGGCATCCCTTCAATCGCTCCTTGTTGTCGCCACTTCTCCTGTAATTCATCGAGTGGGAGTTCAAGGTTTTTTTCCACTTGATAAGTCAACTCTTCTCGTTTCATGCGCGTTGTCTTTTGAAAAAAATGATGAATCGCCTCATCCCCTGCTTGATACAGTAGTACCGCATAACTTTGCTCCTGATCACGTCCTGCACGACCGATTTCTTGTATATAATTTTCCATGCTGTCTGGCAAATCATAGTGGATAACGTAGCGAATGTCTCCTTTATTAATCCCCATTCCAAAAGCATTCGTCGCAATTAGAAATTGTAGCTGCTGATCATGAAACTGTTTTTGTAAAAGTGTACGCTGCTGATAATCGAGGCCCCCATGATAGTAGCCCAAACGATACTTCCCTTTTAATTCTTGATACAGGGCTTCGACCGTTTTTCTCGTCGCACAATAGATGATTCCAGCACCTTCAACTTGGGCGAGCAGTGTTTCTAAAGCCACTTTTTTATTAGAGGTCACGTCAACAAACAGACCAATATTTTCTCGGTTTGCAGAGTCACGATAAATATTCGGATGGTTTGATAGCAAGTGCTTTTCCATCTCTTCTTGTACTTTTAAATTTGCTGTAGCCGTCAAGGCCAAGGTCACTGGATTCCCCAAGGCTTTTTTGGCTAACCCTAAATTTCGATATTCTGGTCGAAAATCAATTCCCCACTGAGATACACAGTGGGCTTCATCAATCACAAACAAAGCAATTTTTTGTTGTTTTAATGCCTGCAAGACATTGGGTTGCAAAAGCATCTCTGGACTCAAAAATAAAAATTTCGTTTGCGGTAATTGTTCGATGGCAAATGCTTTTTCATACCCTTGTAAGGTTGAATTTAATGCAACGACCCTTTTTTCCCCGTAAGACAATAAGGCGTGGACTTGATCTTCCATTAACGAAATTAAAGGCGAAACGACAATGACTAATCCTTCACTTAAGTATCCCGTTAATTGATAACAGAGACTTTTACCTGTTCCTGTTGGTAAAATTCCTAAAGTATCATGTCCTGCGAGCAACGATTCGATAATTTCTTTTTGATTTTTACGAAAGGTTTGGTAACCAAAGTAGTGTGCTAAGGCTTGTTCAATCATTTTTCTCCTCTTTTCTCACGAATTTGATAGAGACGTAGTTCAAAAAAAGGGATTTCTTCGGACAACTGTAGTTGCCGATAAGTAAATTCCCAGGATTTTTGTGGCAACTGCTGAAATTTCTTTTCTTTTTCTTTCGTTAAAAAAGCAGAAAAAGGGAAATTCACATCCAACATTGCCCATTCGAGTAGATGATCATGTAAGGTTCCTTGCTTCAAGCCACGTTTGACACCGATTGCTTCGAGCGATAAGCCTGATTGAAACAGCTGCTTTGAAAATAAGGCACTTTGGTTTTGATTGGCACGTAAGGTAGGCCAGAGAAATTCATACAATAAAAAATCCGGATAATGAAGCAATACCGCAAAAAAAGCATGTAAATGATTCGAGAGATAGATTTGACTCCACGGAGTTTCTTGATATTGCTCAGGTAACAATTGAAAAAAAGCAGCGCCGTTTTGTTGAAACCCAGTCAAGGTTTGACTCAAAAAATTGGACGTTTCGCGCGGCAATGCTTGAAAAAGATGCGAAAGTTCTGCATAAATGGTTTCTCTTAACTGCGGCTTATGCAAGTGAACAAATTGCCGCGTTTTCATTAAATCGTAGGTCGAACTTGCTAAAGGCAAGTAGGAGCGACTCTTACCTAAATAAGAGGCTACTTGTGTTAAAAATTGAACGAGATGCCAGGCTTCTTGTTCCTTTCTTCCAAACCGAAAGGAATTCAAAAAGGGAAAGTCTGCGAAAAGCGTTGGATTTTGCTTCTCGCTTGTTAGCTGGAACTGTTTCGAATCGTCGTTCACTCGAACGATTTCTCCTGCTTTTTCTAATGTGGCCAACTGATGAGCAAATATCTCTTCCTTTAGTTCAGGAAAAATTCCAAAAAAAGGCAGCAAGTCATTAAAATACGCATAACTTAAAACCGAAGTCGTCCGCCTGCCAATCAAAACTTGATAGAGCGTAGTGGACTTTAACTTGTGCTTCTCTTGAAATAGAGCTAAAATAAACTTATTCATTTTGATCCTCCAGAAAGTGGTGATTTTATGCCTCAACGATGTAAAATTGAGCCTGAGCGCTGTATTGCTTGTGGCCTTTGCGCCATTTATGCGCCTAAAATTTTTGACTATGATGATGACGGCATCGTTCTTTTTGCGCAAGATCCGTCTGCTCATCAACAGTTTATTCAAAATGAGGACAAAGAACAAGTCCTTTTCGCTTATCGGAAGTGCCCAACACGCGCAATTTTGTTGGAAGATTCTACACCTTCCTAATGAAATACGTAAAAAAGTAACCAAGACGCCTAGGATAATGGGCATCTTGGTTACTTTTTGCTTGCTTAATTAAACTAAAAGGAATGGTGACGGCTAAAATGTTGTTTTTTTGCTAACCATGGCAATAACTTCGCATGTAAGACTAGGAAGACGACACTCACCATCATTCCTTTAATCAGGTTAAATGGGAAAATGCCTACGACAACATAGCTTGCTAAAGACATGCCTAAAAATTGGTCGGCTGTTACACCAAAAAAGAATAAATAAAGTGGCGTAATAATAAAGTAATTGGCAATACTTAAAACAAGACTCATACTCAGTATACCTGTCACCATGCCCAAAATTTTATTCAAGGATCCTGTCCCACGGCGGAAGATATAATAAATTGGCAATGTAAAAATACTCGTCGCAATAAAACTCGCAATATCTCCCACAAGGTTTTGCGGAGATAAACCTGTCAGCAACGTATGTAAAGTCGAGCGAATAAACGCCGTTAATACACCTGCTAAGGGCCCATATAAAAACATGCTCAGTAGAACCGGTATATCACTAAAATCGACCTTTAAAAACGGAAAAACGGGTAATATCGGGAAGGAGACAAACTGCATCACTAACCCCATTGCGGCAAACATTGAAACGGAAACCATCTTTTGAACCTTGTTACTCATTGTAAAATCCTCCTAATTTTTAGGAATCATCTTCAAAACGTCCTTAATTCATCTTTTTTTTGTCCTTATCATAAAAAAATACCCTATTTTTCTCCAAAGAAAAATAGGGTATTTGATTGACAAAAATTAAGACAACCTAAATACGCCCTATCTTCTTTCATCCAGACTTTACTGTCGGTATTGGAATTTCACCAATTCAGCCACTTTTTCCATCTAATAGAAAAAGCAGGTCGTGGACTTTCACCACCGGTCGGGAATTACACCCTGCCCTGAAGACGAACCTTATTATTTTTTATTACAAGACCATTATAGCTCATCTTGTGAAAAAAGCAACGAATTTGCTTCATTTATTTTTTACGGCTTGTTGCGGATAGATCCAGTAATTGACTCACTTCTTTTTTCGTCAATTCACGTGATTGGCCCGAACTTAATTTATCTAGGGTCAAATGACCATAGCGTTCGCGTTTTAGTTTTTGAACAGGCAGCCCAACTGCTTTCAACATCTTTTTCACCTGATGGTTTTTCCCTTCGTGAATGGTTAATTCTACGATACTGGTTCCTGTTTTCACGTCGTTTGAAAGGATATTGAATTTTGCAGGTGCCATTTTTTCACCCTCAATTCGTATCCCTCTGGTCAACGGCAGTAGTTGTTTGTTGTCTGCTTTTCCTTTAACTTTTGCAACATAGACCTTATCGACTTGATATTTAGGATGGGTCAATTTTTGCGAAAATGCCCCATCATTCGTCAAGAGTAATAAACCAGACGTATCATAATCTAAACGACCAACCGGATAAATACGTTCTTTGACATTTGGGAAAAATTCGGTGACTACTTTTCTGCCTTTGTCATCAGATACAGCAGAAATAACACCTCTTGGCTTATAAAGTAAGTAATAAACCGGCTCCTCTTGATAAATCGGAACATTGTCTACTTCAACAATATCTTTATTCCCAACTTTTGTCCCTAGTTCTTTGGTCACTTGGCCATTCACCTTGACACGACCAGCCAATATGTATTCTTCCGCTTTTCTTCTTGAAGCAATTCCTGCATGTGCAATCACTTTTTGTAATCTTTCCATTCACACATCTCCTCGTTAATCTTCTTTTACTAAATGCTCTTGAAACGAATTAAAAAATAAATCTTTGGGCATTTCTTCTGCTAAATCAGCTTCCATTTGTTCAATATCCGGTAATTCACTCATCGTTTTCAAGCCAAAATAATCCATAAAATAGGCGGTGGTGCCATATAAAATCGCTCGACCTGGTCCATCGACACGGCCTTGTTCTTCAATCAATTGTAAATTGGTTAAACGTTGAATGGAGCCCGAAGATTTGACCCCACGGATATCATCAACCTCCATCCGTGTAATTGGTTGCTTGTACGCAATAATCGCTAATGTCTCAATTGCGGCTTGCGATAGTCGGTTAGACATGGGCGATTGCGCGTATCGTTTTAATAGTGGTGCAAAATCTTTTTTTGTCGTTAAGATTAGTTGGTTCCCCACTTCTAATATGTGCAAACTCCGATTTTCATCTGCCAAATACGTCGCATTTAGCTCTTGAACTAAGGGATACACTTGGCTCGGCGTCTGATCAAGCAAAAAACTTAACTCTTCCAGAGCGATTCCCTCATCGCCAACAACAAATAAAATGGCTTCGATTTCACTTAATTTATTCATCTCATTCTCCTACTGCATATAACATCATTGGTTCTTCATTGCTTTTTTGAACGACCATCACTTTTTGCTTTTTCATTAATTCCAACAAAGCTAAAAAAGTTGTGACAATTTCACTTTTACTATAATGGCGTAAAAAGGCAGATAAAGGGCGACCTTCTTTAGGGCTTAGACCTTGAATTTCTCCTTCTAACCATTGCATTTTTTCTGCCATTGTGACTTCTTCTGCAGCAATCGTCGTTTCTAAAGGACTCTGTTGGCGTTTTTTTTCTAACATTTTATGAAAAGCAAAAAACAAATCAATGGTCGTAATTTGATTTTCTTTTAAAACCGGTTGTTCTTTCGTTTGAAAAGTTTCGACACTCATCGGCTCTTTCGTAAAATACTGGCTTCGTTCACTCGCTTTTTCAGCCAATTGATCGGCGGCATATTTAAACTTTCGATACTCTAACAGTTGATTGACTAACGCATCACGAGGGTCCTCTTCATAAAAATCTTCTTCTAATTCAAAGTCTAATTCCATCGTCGGTAGCAACGTTTGACTTTTAATCGCCATTAATGTTGCGGCCATCACCAAGTACTCCCCAGCCAGACCAAGTTCAAATTCTTTCATCGCATGAATGTATTGCATGTATTGATCAGTGACTGCCGCGATTGGAATATCATAAATGTCTATTTCTAGCTTTTGAATTAGATGCAACAGCAAATCAAGTGGGCCTTCAAACACATCTAATTTAATTTGAATTTCTTGCATTATTTCATTCCTTCAATTTCTAGGCTCTTGGGAAATACTGTTTATATACTTCCGTCATCCGTTTTTTCGTAATATGCGTATAGATTTGGGTCGTTGAAATATCCGCATGCCCTAACAACTCTTGCACCGTTCGTAAATCTGCGCCATTTTCTAATAAATGAGTCGCAAAACTATGACGCAGCGTATGGGGGGTCACATTCTTATGAATACCCGCCTTTTGAACAAGTTGTTTCATATTTTTCCAAATGCCTTGGCGGCTAAGTCCAGTCCCTTGTCGATTGACAAAAAGATGTGTTTCATCCGGCTGTTTGACGGTCAGTAGTGGACGTGCTTCTTCTAAGTAACGCTCTACCCACTGAATCGCTAAATCTCCTAAGGGGACGATGCGTTCTTTATCGCCTTTTCCAATCGTTTTTAAAAGCCCGATGCTTAAATGCAAATCTTGCAGACGTAAACTCACCAATTCACTGACCCTTAATCCTGTTGCATAGAGTACCTCTAGCATCGCTCGATCACGAATCCCCAAGGGTTCTTTTGTGTTTGGCGTTTCAATCAAACGTTCCACTTCGGATAAACTTAAAATATCAGGCAATCTTTGGGATTTTTTCGGCAATTCAATATGCTGCATTGGATTATGGTCGGTCAATCGCTCTTGGCGTAAAAATTGGTGGAATTGCCTTAGACTTGTAATCATCCGTGCAATCGTAGCGGTTGATTTTTTCTCTTCTTTTAATTGTTGCAAAAAATCAATCACTAAAAAACGATCCACTGCTTGCCAACTCGACACTTGTCTGAGAGTTAAAAAAGCCAAATATTTCTCAAGGTCGCGACGATAGTTCGTTTTGGTATTCTCAGCAAGTCCTCTTTCAATGGTCAAAAAATGTAAATAATCAATAATTTGCTCGTTCATTCCTCCACCTACTCTCAACACCCTATCATACCAAATTTTTAAGCATTCGAATAGCATCCCTTAAAGAATCCTATTTTTTTCTTTTCTCACACTCGTCAACCTTTTTAAGTACAAACAGGGAAGATTCGAAAAAAGCTGAACTTCCTTCGAGAGAAGTTCAGCTTTTTGTAAGGACTTGACATTTTTGACAAACACCATGAAAGGTCAAACGATGATCTTTTACGAGAAATTGAAAATCTTTTTCAACAATTTTTTCAACTTCACCTAGAAGATCGTCTTCAATTTCTTCAATATTTCCACATTCCAAACAAAGCAAGTGGTGGTGAAAATGATCGGCGCCTTCTTTTCTTAAGTCGTACCGAGCAACCCCATCATCAAAACTAATTTTATCGACAATTTTAATATCTGTTAAAATTTCTAACGTTCGATAAACCGTTGCTAACCCAATATCAGCATTTTTCTTTTTTACAAAAAAATAAATTTCTTCTGCAGATAGATGGTCTTTTTCGTTTTCTAATAAAACGAGCAAAGTAGCTTCTCTTTGAGGGGTTAGCTTAAAACCGGATTCATGCAATTGATTTTTGGTCTTTTTCAAAGAATCTGTAATATTCATTTTATCCCCTATCTTTTATAATCATTCTAAAGAACTTCTTTTTACATATAAGAATCATTATAAAGTAGCAACATGAAATAAACAAGGGAAACTAATCAGACTTCTTTACTAAGCGTGTCACGCCATCTTTTTGTTCAATCAATCGTTGTTTCATTAAGTTTCCTAACGCTCGTTTAAACTGGCCTTTACTAATTCCAAACATGCTCAAAATCTCTGCTGGACTTGACTTGTCTGTGTAAGCCATTTGGTTTTCCGGCGCGCGATTTAAAAAGGCTAAGATCATAGCCGCATCGTCCCCAATCGCTTCATGCGCCCGTGGTTTTAAGGATAAGTTTAAAGAACCATCCGGACGAATACCAATCACTCGTGCTTGCACTTTTTCACCTAAACGAGGTTCTTGATAACGCTCAGATGGATGAATAAAACCTAAATGCATGGCGTCGGTAATGACAAACGTACCGACCATTTTTAAGCGGTAAACCGTCGCAGTCACATCTTGATTTAAGGCTTCTTCTCCAGCTGGTTGACCGAGCGCTTGAAACATTTTCTCATCTGCAAGGTTCCCCCAAAGACGGCCTTTTTCATCCACGCTTAAGGCAATCATCAATTGATCTCCTTTTTTCGGCCATAGTTCACGCATTAAAGGCAATTCATCCGAAGAAACCGCAACATCCTTATCTGGCAAGCCAATTGAAACAAACACGCCTAAATCACGTCTAGATTCAACGACCTCACCATAGGCATAATGATCTTTTCGAATTTGTGGAATGTTTGTTGTGAAACACCACTCTTCTTTTTGGTTTTGGTAGCCAAAACCTTCAACTGCATCCCCTAAGGCATACGTTCCTTCTCCCTTGTCTAAACGAAAGGTAATCCCATTTTTTTGAACAAAATAAGCTTGTTCATTCTCATCAATAATCAATCCGCTAAATACGGATGCGATTAATTCATTCATTTTGTCTCCTCATTCCTTCTCATTCTGAGTTTTATCCGATTAAACGAATAAGTGCTATTGTAATAATACCTGTAATCACAATTTTCATCAAATCTTTTGTGTAATAACCAATGATAAAAGTTGGAATACAAGCCATTGTTTCTTGAATTTTTAATTTTGGTAAATGATTATCTTCCACAACAAGTAAACTTTGCAGTAAAAGAGCGGCTAAAATACATAATGGTAAGTAGTCTAAAAACTGCCGGAAACGTGGAGAAAAAGTGACTTTTCGCGAAAAAACAAAGGGTAAAACTCTTGGAATCCATGTCACCAAGCCACTGCCTAAAATGAGTAGCCAATAATTTTTATCAGTCATTCATGAACCCTCCAATCAAAGAGCCAATCAATGTTGCCAAAATGACGGACAATTCCGGACTGGTCCACCACATCAAGAAGTACAAACTGATAAACACGCTGGCTAACACAAGAATTGTTTTTTTTGTGTGACGTTTAAGTTCGGCTTCGGCTTGAAATAAAAACAACCCCAAAAACATCGCGACTAAAGCAAAATCCAACCCTAAACGTTCAGGTTGGCTGATAAAACGGCCTAAAACGCCTCCTAGAACAGTCGAAACGATCCAAACGCCATAAGCCAAAAGATTCAACCCATTCATCCAAGGCACGCTAACCACGCGATTCTGACGTAAATAGGTCGTGAGTACCCCATAAGATTCATCTGTCAATAAGGAACCGATGCCAATATTTTCCCACAGACTCGCTTTTTGAAAATAGGGTGCGACAGATAGACTCATTAAAAAATGGCGTAAATTAACAAAAAAGACCGTAACAATAATCGAGGTCATTGGCGCTTGAATCGCCAATAAGCCACAAATAATAAACTGGGCACTTCCAGCATAGACAATCACGGACATTAAAAAGATTTGTAAAATACTTAAACCAATCCCTTTGCCCACAACCCCCATGGCAAAACCAATCCCCAAATAACCTAAAATCGTTGGTACACAAGCACGAATGCCATCTGCGAAAGTTGGCTTGTACTCAACAGTTTCCATAAAAAAACCCCCTTCTTTTCGATAAGTATACTGAACTATCATATCGAAAAGAAGAGAGAGTCTCAAGTTTTATTAATTGGAGCCATTCCCCTTGAAATAACCAGTCTTGGCATTCACGGTGACAAGGTAAAATGGCAAGCTTGATTGTGGGGTGCCGGTTAATAATTTTGATTGGTTACTTGTCGCATATAAATGGTAGTAACCTTCGCCATTTTCAATCCGAACCGGTTCCAAATAGAAACCATCGGCCACGACATAACCACGATCGATTACGGTTTTAATAAAGGCATCATACACTCCGGGTGCCCACGCCCATCCTGCATGATTCACGTCATTAATATCACTTTGACGGGAGGCAATGATTGGCTGATTGTTCCGATTCGTCGGAGTATTCGCACTTAGAATTTCTTGTCCTGCATTTTCGCGTTTTCCTTGATTGGCAAGCGCTTGCTGCTGCTCTTCATAGGCAATTTTAGCTGCTTCTTCTTCGGCTGCTTTTTTCTCTGCTGCGAGCTTCGCTTCTTTTTCTGCTTTTTCACGTGCAACAAGGGCTTTTTCAACGGGTTCTAATTCAGCCAATAAGGTCTCTTTGTCAGCAATCTCAAATAAATCGCTGACTTGTTTTTTCACGCCATCAAATGTCTTTCTTGAAAGATCAGCTGATAGTTTCCCCTCTTGATAAAAAGAGGTCACCTCCGCTACTGCTTCTTGAGCACTTTGGACTTGTTGCAACTCAATTTTACCTAACTGTAAAGCTTCATTAGCTAAAATCGCAAAAAGTGTTTTCTCAGTTAACAACTCTGTAGAAATCGGTTCTGTACTCTTGATGTGAACTTCTTTGTCCAATTGATCGCCCACAATAATTGGCTTAGTAAATGACGCGTTAATCGTATCGATTAATCCCATTTTTTTTCGTAAATCTTGACTAAGCGTCTGAACTTCTGAATACTTTTCTTGTTGTTTAAATGCTGGGAGCTGGTCGATTAATTTGTTTAGTTCATCAATTGTTTTTTCAGGTTTGACAAATTGTTGTGCTTCGTCTAAGTAAAAACCTTCAATCTGCTGCGTCAACGTTGAAAAATCTTTTTCTTGTTGGATTTGTTCCTGACGTGCAGCTTCGGCCTTTTGTTGTGCATCCACATAGAGCCAACCCCCTCCTGCTGCAAATAACACACCTGCTGCTGTGAGGTAAAGCCATTTTTTATTCTTTTGTTTTTTCGGTTGACGCTCGTTCGTTTTTGGCGTCTCCTTGGTTGGTTCTTGCTCTGCTCCCGCAAGAGGTGGTAGCGGATCGAGCGTTTGCTGCTCTTTTTCTTCGAACTGGCGAATTCTTTCTAAAGCCATTTCGGTTTGTGAACGTTCTTTTGCTTGCGCTTCTTCCTCGACAATTGATACACCTGGTATGGGTTGCTTCGCTTTTATTTCCTCTTTTGTTGCTTCAGCTTGCTTGTCATCAGCCGTCGGTAAGGGTGCTTCCAAGTTTCCTTGCAGCGATGATAGAGCTTCTTCTACTGGTGCTTCAGTCACTGTTGCGGATGCTTCCAACGTCGTAGTTTCTTCTAAAGGGGCATCTTTCATTTCCGTCAATGCTTGCTCTGTTTTCGTTTCCTCTTGAAACGTTGGGGCTGCCTCTTTTTCTTCGACGTCTTCCTCACCTTTCGTCACAATGACAGAAGGTTCTGCCAAACTTTCCTCTTTTTCCTCTTTTTGTTTTTCAATGGCTGCAACCAAGTCTTGATCTGCTGCTTGATCGCCATTACGATGGCGTCGAATATACGCTTCCAAGATCGGATTGTCCGCAAACTCATTGGTTGAATCTGCTGCTTCTTCATCAATTGCATCATTAAAGTGTTCCATGACTGATCCGAGTGAAACTTCTTGGTAATTCGACCAGTTAATATTATCATTTGACTCTTTTTCTGATTCTTCAAGTGGCGTAGTCAATGTTTGATCTTCTTTAATTTGTTTTGAAATATTTTCGTTTAATTCTGAACCACAGCTTGGACAAATCAATTGATCCTGAATGGGTTCAAACTCACAATGAGGACATTTTTTTATCACTTTGTTGACTCCTTTTTCTTTCATCAAAGTTAAATTTAACATAGTTTACAAGCTTAGCCAAGACTTATTCCATTACGTTTTTATTAAATTCCAACTCCCTTCTCCTATCGGTTTAAAAAGTCTTTCATTGAACCATAACTTTCAAACACACAAAAAAAGGGTGACAAACAACTGTCACTCCTTTTTTCTTTTTTATTCTAAAAAGTCTTTTAACTGTTTGGAACGAGAGGGATGGCGTAATTTACGTAAAGCTTTTGCTTCAATTTGGCGAATGCGTTCACGAGTCACACCGAAAACTTTCCCCACTTCTTCAAGTGTTCTTGTGCGTCCATCGTCAATTCCAAAGCGGAGACGTAAGACGTTTTCTTCACGATCGGTTAACGTATCTAACACATCTTCTAATTGTTCTTTTAGCAGTTCGTAAGCCGCATGTTCTGCTGGACTTGTTGCATCTTTATCTTCAATAAAATCACCTAAATGCGAGTCGTCTTCTTCACCAATTGGTGTTTCCAAAGAAACAGGTTCTTGAGCGATTTTAAGGATTTCCCGAACTTTCTCTGTCGGCAGGTCCATCTCAGCTCCGATTTCTTCCGGCGTTGGTTCGCGTCCCAAATCTTGCAAGAGTTGTCTTTGGATACGAATTAATTTATTAATCGTTTCAACCATATGAACAGGAATGCGAATGGTTCGTGCTTGGTCGGCAATCGCACGAGTAATTGCTTGACGAATCCACCAAGTCGCATACGTTGAAAATTTAAATCCTTTACGATGATCGAACTTTTCAACAGCCTTCATTAACCCCATGTTTCCTTCTTGAATGAGGTCTAAAAACTGCATGCCACGACCTACATAACGTTTCGCAATACTTACGACTAAACGTAAATTGGCTTCTGCTAAATCTTGTTTTGCTTGCTGATCGCCTTCTTCAATTTTCAAAGCTAAGGCAACTTCTTCATCTGCAGTTAACAAGGACACTCGGCCAATCTCTTTTAAATACATCCGAACGGGGTCATTGATTTTCACACCTGTTGGAGCAGAGAGGTCTTCGTGTGTGGTTTTCTTTTCTTTTTCTTCTGCTTTTTCTTCGGATTTCAAACTATGAACGGAAGGATCGCCATTTTCATCAACGACACTAATTCCGGCATCTTCTACTTTTTGAATTAAAGCATCCATCGCGTCTGCATCCAACTCAAAGGGTGTCGCTAATTGATTCGACAGTTCATCGTAAACAACTTGCCCTTTACTTTTGTTCTCTTTGATAAAGTCTTTGACCGCTTTATCGTATCCTACTTTTATTTCTTCTGCCATGAGAGAAATCCCCCTTTAATGTGCTATTGCGTTTGCTTTAATTGTTTGGTTAATCGAATAATCTCGACTGCTAGTTCTAATTCTAATTGTTGATTTCCTTGTTGACTCGCTAGTTGCTGAGCTAATTTCTTTTTTTGAATTTCTTCAACCAAAGTAGCCGTCTGCAAAATACGAATCAGGTCTTGAACTTCTTGTTCACTACTTTCGCGGGGTACATTCAGACTCGCAATTTGAATCACGAGTTGTCGTAATTTTTCTTCTTTTAAAAAATCCAAAAATCGCGAAACTTCAAAGGTCATTTCCGTCGTGAAATACGTGTCATATAACAAGTACAACTCTTGATAAATTTCATCAGGAAAATGGATTGGAAAATTTTTAAAGCGCTGATTAAATCCTTCTTCATTAAACAGACGATAGAGCAACAACTCTTGTGCCTTCTCGATTTGCGTTTTCTTTCTTGGTGCAGTTGTTTGAGGCGCCATTGGTAATTCCTCTTGATAAACGGGCACTTCTACCTGTCTCATTCGTTGCTGGCGCTTCATCTGTTTGATTTGATTGAGTTGTTGTTGGAGCGCTTCACGACTCACTTGAAATTCTGTCGAAAGTTGCGTTAAATAACGATCTTGTTCAATTAATGAATCGACTTCAATCAATTCTTCTAACAACACGTCTAAATAATCAAGTTGATCTTTTTCATTCGCTAAATTTCGCTGCAACCGATGATAAGTCATTTTAAAAGAAAAAATCGTTTCTCTTCCATGAATCGCTAACTGACGAAAGGCCTCTGCTCCATACTTGCGCAGGTAGTCGTCTGGATCAAGCCGTTCTGGGAAATGCAAAATCGATAGTTTCAATCGCGTCTCTTTTTTTAATAATTCAATCCCGCGATTGGTCGCTTCAACACCTGCCTGATCGCCATCGTATGCAAAAATCACATTTTCTGCTAATCGCTCAATCGCAACCAGTTGCTGTTGAGTCAAACTCGTCCCCATTGAAGCAATCCCATTTTCAATACCTGCTTGCCAAGCAGCTAAGACATCCATAAACCCTTCGAATAAAAAAACTTCTCCTGTTTTTCGGATGGTTCCGCGCGCTTTATCTAAGTTAAACAATACTTCCCGTTTATTAAAAATAGCTGTTTCAGGTGAATTCAAATACTTAGGTTGGTTGGGATCAGAAAAGGCTTCCGTATCAAACCAACGACCTGAAAAACCAATCGTTTTCCCTTGCGGATTGCGAATTGGAAAGATTACACGCTGGTAGAAACGGTCTAATAATTGACCATCGTCTCGCTCAACAAATAACCCTGATTCTGCAAAGTATGCTTCTGCTAAATTTTCATTACGAAAAATCTTCTCCAAAAACTCTCGTTGCATGGGCGCAAACCCAATCTGATACTCGGTAATTAGTTCTTCGGTTAGTCCTCTTTTCAACAAATAATCGAGCGCTGCTTGCCCTGCAGTTGTTTGCATCAATAAATGATGATAGATTTCTGCCGCTTTTTCGTGTAATTCGATTAAATGTTTACTCTTTGACGCTTCCCCTGTTTCAAACGTACGTGTTTGATATTGCGTATCTAAGGGAATTTGTTCCAGTTCCGCCACACGGTAAACCGATTCGGCAAAGCTTAATCCCTCAATTTCCTCCATAAAACGAAAAACATTGCCTCCGCGACCGCAACCAAAACAATAATAAAATTGTTTGTCTTCCGCGACAGAAAATGAAGGGGTTTTTTCATTATGAAAAGGACAGAGCCCTGTGTAATTATGACCACCGGACTTTTTGAGTTGGACGTATTGTCCGATAATTTCAACAATATTCGTCCGACTCCGAATATCATCGATGACAGATTGTGGAATCTTCATCACAGCGGACTCACCTCCTACAAATAGTCTTCAGGAGCTTGTCTTTATCGGTAAAAAATCGCACTAATCGGAATCAGCGCGATTTTAAAACAGACAGTTTTCTACGTATTCCATTCTACCACAATTGACAAATCTTTCAAGTCCTTTGCCTGAGGACTCCCTATGTTTTTACCACAAATCCCATAAAAAATGAAAAAAACGCATTTTCTGTTCATTCCATTTGACTGACTGGGCATAAAAAATATTTCCCCCATCATAATACAAATAGCCGCCATTGTATAAAAGGGACGATAGGCGCCAATAACGATAGCGCGCCTGGGTCGTATTTCCTAGTTCTGGAGCTAAATACGCTCTTGAATACTCTTCAGCTAAATCCAAAGTATTGATCCCACCACGTTCACGCACAAAAGGAATGTAATCGAGTCCGAAATTATAGGCTTGAACGGCGGTCCATAAATCAACCCCTTCGCTTTTGGCAAGGGCCAAGTTGTTGGCTAAGTATGCGACTCCTTGGTCGATGCTTTCTTCGGGGAGTCCCATTTTTCCAACTTCGCCATAGGCACTCTCAGAACTTTGCATTGGATCGGGACCCACCCCTTTTGATTCTGTCAAAATCATACTTAAAATCAACTCACTGTATTCTGACACACCGTATAACTCTGCTTTTTGGATGACTTCACTTTCTAGCGCCATCACTTGTTGATAATATTTTACATTTTTCATAAATAAAAAAGAGAACCCACTAATCACGAGGACAAAGAAGAAGAACATCCCTTTTCTTGACCGTTTTTTCTTTTTTCGTCTCATCTTTATCCCACCTTTTTTTGGTCAGACTTCAGACTACTATTTGTTTCTTTTTTTGTCTATAAAATCAAGCGTTATTTACTGAAACGACCGATTTTTTAAGTTTTCTTTTATAAACGATTGATAATATCTTCGACCTTTTTAATCGTTACCGAAAGCGTGCCATCCGGATGATTGATAAATTCAATCAAGTCTGGATTCCGATACACATCAAGTGGCACAATTAATTCAATCCCGTTTGACAGCCTCAACTTTTGTTTGCCAAATTTTTTTTCAGAAATTTCTTGCACGTCTTTAACAAGGGGGGCTTGCTCAATAAACCCTTTTTCTTTGATTTCCTCTTGAAAGGCCAAACGGGCAGAAATATTTTCCTTAAAAACTTTTTCTGCAATTTCAGAAGTATCAATGGCCCCTACCGTTTCAATCGTGTCAAAAACGGCCTCTTGTACATTGGCTAAGACATCATAAGTTGGTGTTTCAAACTTTTCGCTCATCTTTTTGGCTGCTTTTTTGATCACACTCAAGTTTTCATCTAACGAAGGCATCGGTACCGATTCAATGACATTCGTAGAGAAATAAAAACGTTTTTCACCAGAGAACATAAATTTTTTCTCAATTAATTCATAAGCGAGTGTTTCTAAGTGAATCGTTAACCCCTCATCTGGTTTTTGACTTTTGCTAGCTAAGATGGCACGATTTAAAATCAGCTGGTTTGCAATCCCAGCTTCACTTAAATCCGTAAAATGCGTGTAAGCTTCTTTATAATGAACCTTTATAAAAGCTAGGTATGTCTGTGCATCTTCCTCATATAAAACAATAAAAACATCGCTGTTTGGTGCATCCTCACTCGCACGATAAAATTGATACCAATGATTCACAAAACTTTCACTAAAAGCCACAAAATTTTCAGTGGCTTGAGTCAACATTTCGCCGACTTTTGATTCGGCCAGCAAGGTCCCCGTCTTCGTCTGAGCGGTCGATAGTTTTTGAATTTTTTTGATTAAATAATCTCGAATAAATGCTGCTGTTAAATCAAGTGGCACTTGCGAGTACACTGGATCACCTGCCTCGCGATCGACTAAGTGTAAAATTGCTTGTTTTAAATAGATATCCATTTTTCTTATCTCCTTTACCTGACTTAGTATACTCAATTTTCATGAAAGGGGGAATATGATTCTGAAAGTCTTTGTTTTTTCTTCGTTTTTCCCACCTAGTTTTTCCCACCTAAAAGAAATATGGTATACTGATAGCAAAGACTTGATTACAAAAGGAGAACATATGGATATTTTTGAACGTCTCAACGCATTAGACACAGCGATCACACAGACCTTTCAACCCGCCTTTATTTTCTTAGTGCATCCAGATAAAGTACAACACTTCCCTGCTCGAGAATGGACCAATGCACAGGTTCGTGATGCCTTGCAGCAACACTTGGGAATGGATTATACTTTGGATTTATGGAAGGGCCAACTCATCGCAATTGCAAAAAATCAACAATGCATTGCCATTTTGCCAAAATATGCAAGCATTGCGAGCCTAAGCGAGGATTGACTCTTAGTTAGCTTTCATTTTACTCACCGTTTTTTAATGCAAAACCGATTTTTCATGAAAATACCTTTCTATTTTTCGGTTTTTTGCCTATAATTTAACAGTATCGAAAGGGGATCATCATGAAAAAGAAACAATTAGCAAAATTAAAACAACAATTTCGTCCGTCTTTTAATCAAGCCCGCGCACAACTCTTCCGCGAAATGGAAAAGCAGGCAATGACTCACTACCAACTACCGGTTGAAGTCGGAATTCATTTTGAAACACCTGAGGAAATGTCTATTACATTTTTAGGTGAAACAACACGCGATCAAGTCATCGCCGTACCACTAGATGAAAATTTCAACCTCGTCATCAAACGGATTCAACAGTCAGAAGCTGGTTTATTAGCTCGTTTCAGTCGGAAGCTTGTCGACGAATTTGCTAGTTACTGGGGAGCAACAACGCAAGGAACAAAGAAAGAAGAAATCAAAGAAGCGGCTCCTGTCACTCTTGAAGCTGCGACGACACAGACGCCGACAGAAAAAACACTCGTTGAAAACGAAACAGAAGGCGCTGTAGAAAAAGAAGCAACTACCAAGTCGGCTTTCGATGAGTTTAAAACCGCCATCACAGCCTTCCCAAAATTTGCTGTCGTGGAAGAGACCGATTCCTTACACGTTGTTGAAAAAACTGCAAAAGAAGACCGTTTGCTTGCAACAATTTCTACGAAGGAAAAAAATCAGTTTACTATCGAACCCGCTTTGGAGCGCAAATATAAGTTAAAATTAGAAGTGATTCCTGTTATTGAAGCTTTCTCAGCAACCGTGGAATCCACAAAATAATCGCCAAAGGGGCTGTGACAGATGTCACAGCCCCTTCCTATTTTACAAACGTTTAAGGGATAAATAGGAAACAAAAGCCTACTCTTTTTAAAACTCCACGAAATTCGAGCACTTGAAAAAGTCAATTGCTCAAAACTCCCTGCCATTCCTCAAAGCAAAACGACTTTATGTCACCTTTTTCTTTGTACGTTTCCATTTTATTAAAGTTCAAAAATTTCTTTCTTAGGAAGCCTACGACAGGCAGTTACGATTTGGATCGTAAACGCGCCAAAATCGCTCTTCCTTGTTGTTCGTTCATCGGTCCTGCTTTTAATTCATTGGCAACTCGCACAACTTCGTCTCCTCTTGCACCAATACTCAGTGCCAAAGAGCGAGCTTGTAATGACATATGTCCTTTTTGTATGCCCTCAGAAACCAAAGCTCTTAAGGCAGCTAAGTTTTGAGCGAGTCCTACAGCAGCAATCACTTGAGCAAGTTCTTTAGCAGAAGACACATCGAGTAACCCTAAAGCGGCCTGCGCTTTAGGAAGTACTTTGGTGGCACCACCAACTGTACCTATCGCCAACGGTAAGGTTAACTTTCCTTCTAAGCCCTCTGATGTGACTTGCCATTGACTCAATCCGCGATATTGTCCCTCTTTAACCGCATAGGCATGGACAGCTGCTGAAACCGCTCGTGTATCATTCCCCGTCGCAAGAATCACCGCTTCTACTCCATTCATAATCCCCTTATTATGAGTCGCTGCCCGGTAAGGATCCAATTGTGCAAAATGTGAAGCTGCTGCGATTTTTTGTGCAACTTCCAGCCCTCGACCATTTTTTGCTAAGGCTTCAAACGGAACCAAACAGGTCGTTGTCACTAATGACTCTGTCGCATAATTACTTAAAATACTAAAAAGGATTTCTTCCCCAAACCATTCACGAAAACATTCAGCCACGCCTTCCAAAATTGTATTGAGCATGTTTGCTCCCATTGCATCTTGTGAATCTACCAGAAAATCAACCGATAGAAACGAAGCATCCTCGGTGAAACGTCGAACCTCAACCGTTCGTAAGCCTCCACCTCGTTGAACAATGGATGGATAAATTTGATTGGCTCTTTCAAAAATCATTGGTTTTTTTGCTTGAATTTGTTGTACCAGCTCGTCTGCTTGAGTAACATTCATTAAGACGATTTGCCCACGCAATTCTTTTTTAGGCATTCGACTCGTAAAACCACCTGTTGCAGCGACCATTTTCGCACCATGACTACAAGCAGCAACTACCGAAGGCTCCTCTGTCGCCAAAGGAACGAGATATTCCTTTTGATTCACCTTCACATTTAACGCGACACCTAACGGAATGGAGACTTCGCTAATTTGGTTTTCAATCAAATGATTCGCTACCTCTTCAGAAAGGATTGTTTTTTGAAATTCTTTCTTTTCCGTTTCCGTGATTCGACCTTGTTCTATAAGAGCGGCTAAACGTTCTTCTGGTAACAATTGATAGAATTTTTTTGTCATGTCTCCTTACTCCTTCGTACGTTCTAGCAATATGGCTAAACCTAAACCACCACCAATACACAATGAACCCACTGCATAACGTCCATCGATTCGTTGCAATTGATGCAAGGCTGTCGTTACAATCCTAGCACCTGTCGCACCAATCGGATGTCCTAAAGAGACGCCACCGCCGCAAATGTTGACTCTCTCAGTTGGCAAGCCTAATTCCGATTCAACCACTAAGGAGGTCGCGGCAAACGCTTCATTGATTTCATACAAATCGATGGCTTCCACTGTTAAATGATTTCTGGCTAATAATTTTCGAATCGCTGAAATCGGAGAGATCCCCATTACGCTTGGATCAACACCTACTTCGACAATATCACGAATGACACCTAAATATCCCAAACCTTGTTGGTCTGCGTATTCTTTTGAGGCTAAAAGCATTGCCGAAGCCCCATCATTAATCGTTGAGGCGTTACCTGCTGTCACACTGCCTGCTTCTTTAAAAACAGTCCGTAACTTCGCCATTTGTTCGAGGGTCGTCCCTCGACGAATCCCTTCGTCTTGATCATAAGTTTGTCCATCGATGACGATTTTGTGAATTTCTTCTTTAAAATAACCAGCATCTTGAGCTGCTGCCGCTTTTTGATGAGATTCCAGTGCAAAAATATCTTGGGCTTCGCGCGAAATGCCATATGTTTCTGCGACTTTTTCAGCAGTTAAGCCCATGTGCTTCTCACTAAAAGCATCCGTCAATCCGTCATGAAGCATCACAGATTGTGCCTTGGAATATTGATCCAAACTTTTATCATAATGTTGATAAACAGGCGCTTGACTCATACTTTCAATCCCACCTGCTAATACAACTTGCGCTTCACCAAGTTGAATCGTTTGTCGCGCCAAGGCGATGGCTTTTAGACCGGACCCACAAACCTCATTAATGGTCGTTGCAGGTACTTCGACAGATAAGCCACTTTTTAAAGCAATTTGTCGTGCAGGGTTTTGTCCCGCGCCGGCCTGTAAGACGTGACCGAAAATGACTTGTTTTATTTCATTTTTAAGCTCTGTATTTCGAGCAAGTAATTCCTTTGATATTTCCACACCTAAAGTGACTGCACTTAGGCCCTTTAATTGACCTTGATACTTGCCAATTGGCGTTCTCAAAGCGTCAAGAATAACAACTTCCCTCATTTCAAACACCTCCAAATTGAACTATAGCACGATGGTAGAAAAAAACAAATCTTCTTTTCAAAATTTTCACAAATTTTCGTTCTTTTTTAATAATCAGTAAATTCCCTCCTTTTTTTTTCAAAATTACAGAAAGTTATGGTAAATTAAATGAGATAGAAATCTAAAGGAGAATCACTATGAATATTGGCATTGATAAAATCAATTTTTACGTTCCACCCTATTATGTTGACATGGCCGAGCTCGCAATCGCTCGTGATGTGGATCCAAATAAATTTTTAATTGGTATCGGTCAAGAACAAATGGCTGTTAATCCAAAAACCCAAGATATCATTACTTTTGCTGCCAACGCTGCAAAACCCCTCTTAACCCAAGAAGATTTGGCGGCGATTGACATGGTGATTGTTGGAACTGAATCCAGTATCGACGAGTCCAAAGCCTCAGCAGTCGTCTTGCATCGCCTACTGGGTGTTCAACCTTTTGCACGCTCATTTGAAATTAAAGAAGCTTGCTACGGGGCAACGGCCGGTTTACAACTCGCAAAAAATCACGTACTCGCTCACCCGAAAAGTAAGGTGTTGGTGATTGCCTCTGATATTGCCCGATATGGCTTAAATTCTGGTGGAGAACCGACACAAGGTGCAGGTGCCGTTGCGATGCTTATCAGCCAAAATCCAAAAATCTTAGCTTTAGAAGAAGAACAAGTCATGCTCACCCAAGATATTTATGATTTTTGGCGCCCGGTGGGACACCGTTATCCACTTGTTGATGGACCGCTTTCAAACGAAACATACATCCAGTCCTTTCAAAAGGTATGGACGCGTTATCAAGCCCTTTATCAACGAAACTTAGCTGATTTTGCAGCCTTGGCGTTTCATATTCCCTATACGAAAATGGGGAAGAAAGCCCTCCTTGCGATTTTAGAAAACGAAACAGAAACGGAACAAGCACGCATGCTCGCTCAATACGAAGCAAGCATCCTTTACAGCCGTCGCGCAGGAAACCTGTATACAGGTTCCTTATATTTGGGTTTGATTTCCTTATTGGAAAACGCTACGAATTTACAAGCTGGTCAGCGAATTGGACTTTTTAGTTATGGATCAGGAGCCGTTTCAGAATTTTTCAGCGGCCTACTTGTTGAAGGTTTTGAAAAACAATTAGCCGGCGCTGCGCATCAACATTTACTCGATCAACGAACAAAACTAAGCATTGCTGCCTACGAAGCGATGCTCACAGATGAAATCGATACTTCAATCAATGCAACTTTTGATGATTCGACACCATTTAGCATTACAAAAATCGAGCAGACCGTTCGGAGCTATCGCTTCTAAGAAATATCGCACCCGCAATAAAGCAGCCTAACAGAAAAAGTAAGGATTAAGTGAATAGAAAAACGCTCGAACCATATTCCTGCCATCTATCATAGGAAATACTAGAATCCTTTCATAAAAACAAAGAGCTCCGACGACTTGTCGAGGCTCTTTGTTTTGACATGTCACGAAATTGATTCTTTTCGTTCGCGTAGCTGTATTTGTGGTTTACGCCCGATTACAAGCGGAACCGTTTCATGACGAATCTCGCTATATTCTAACCCGAACCACTTTTCTGGAGAAGTCGTCCATTTTTTGATAGCAAGTTTTAATAGCAACGCTTGACGTTCCCAACGATTCAAAGCACTATTATTTGATAAAGATTCATGAATCAATACAAATTGAAAATCCCCTACTTCACGTCCTGGTAGAATTGAATATTTCTGTGGTTGCTTGTCTAGACGTCCATTTTCCATTAAATGATGAATGATTTGTCGTAAATAAAGATTGACTTCTTGATTGACTCGAAAACCTAAAAAGAGCTGAACTTTTACAATAAAATCAGTATCTAAAGTGTCCACCGTAAACTCTTGAGTATAAGGTTCATCTGTCACCACCACATTTAAAAACCAGTAGACTTTGGCTTTCTTTGGTTTTTTATCAAGAATCGAATACAAAAATGCTTTTCCGACTAAGTTACCATCCATTCGCGGAACTAAAAAAACAGCATTGGTTTGAAACAAGGGGATGGTCGGGTCCTGCCTAAGCTCGGCTAACTGAGGAAGAAAACACCTTAAGTCCACGTCTTCTGCTTCACGCTCTTCAATTACATTCCCCCATTGCCAAATAATCATTAGCAGCAAAAGTAGCACTGCTATGATTACTGCGACAAATCCCCCATGGAAAAATTTCGCAGCACTCGATAGAAAGAAAATCGTTTCAATTATTCCAAAAAAGAACGTAACCATAATTGAAAAAAATTTTGAGTGTTTCGCTTGAATTAAATAAAAATAAAGTAAAATCGTCGTCATTAACATGGTCACCGTTATTGATAATCCATAGGCTGCTTCCATCTTTGAAGAAGTTCGAAAAGTCAATACAACCAGCGAACAAGCAAGCCACAGGAGAAAATTTACTGCCGGAATATAGACTTGTCCAATCGTTGATCCTGGATAAACAAGCGTCAAGCGCGGCAGTAAATGTAACTTAATGGCTTCCGAGACAAGCGTAAATGAACCCGACAATAAAGCTTGAGAAGCAATCACTGCGGCAAGTGTCGCAAAAAACACCCCGAAAACTAACCATCCTTTTGGTAAAATCATAAAAAAAGGATTGAGATTCGCCACTTCCAAATATTCACCTGCTTCAATGACTCGACTTAACCAAGCAGCTTGTCCTAAATAATTTAAAACCAAACAAATTTTAATATAAGGCCAACTTAAATAAATGTTGTGCTTTCCAACATGCCCCATATCGGAATAGAGTGCCTCTGCCCCTGTAGTGGCTAAAAAAATGTTCCCCAAAATTAAAATACCTAAACGATTTTCAGGGTTCACAAGTAAACGAAAGGCATACATCGGATTCAACGCTCGAACCACGGATAAATCTTGTCCAAAATGGAATAAACCCACTAGACCTAAAAAAGTAAACCATAAAAACATGACAGGACCAAACGTTTTTCCAACCACATCCGTTCCAAATCGTTGCAATCCGAATAAAACCAATAAAATCCCTAAAGTAATCGTGATAATTACCCCTTGATCCATTCCGAATAAATCATAAAAAAACGGTACTCCACGCAATCCTTCGATAGCCGTTGTAACGGTAACGGCGGGTGTTAAAACGCCATCGGCTAAAAGAGCCGCTCCTCCAATCATGGCTGGGACAATCAGGATTTTTCCTTGTTTTCTCACCAACGTGTATAAAGAGAAAATCCCTCCCTCTCCATGATTGTCAGCTTTTAAAGCAATCAAAACGTATTTAACCGTTGTTAATAACGTTAACGTCCAAAAAATTAAAGAAACCGTACCAAAAACAAAGGAACGATCCAAAGTGGCCAGTCCCCCATTGCCTTCCACGACGGCTTTCATAACATATAACGGACTTGTCCCAATGTCCCCATAAACTACTCCCATTGCAATCAATAATCCTGCAACCGATCGCTTTTTCTTCTTACTCATTTTCCGCCAATCTCCCTCACTAACATCGATTCCTCATTCGTATTTTGAATTTGTTAAACAAAGCCCATTTTCTTCGACGAATGTCATGTATTATGCGCTTTTTCATTCATTCGGTCAACATGAAAAAGCCAATCAAAAAGGCGGTTTTCATAAAATTTTGTAATTGTTCCAGTCAAAGAAACCAATCAAACGGTCGCTTTTTACGCGAAGTCTGCCATTTTTTTCGATCCAGCCCTTCCGTATATCATGACTTCTTTCTAAAGAACCTCTTTTCATTTTCGAAAAAGCCATTTAAAACCGCATAGCTAGAACATTTCACTAGAAGGAAAGGACAGAACCTTTAAAATTCTGCCCCTTCCATTGCCACTCCCAGTTCACGAGTCCAATCTTTCTAAAAAAAAACAAAAAAACGTCAATCAAGAAGAAATTCTTAATTGACGTTTTTATAATTAAACTGGGGTAGCTGGATTCGAACCAACGCATGAGGGAGTCAAAGTCCCTTGCCTTACCGCTTGGCTATACCCCAATATAAAGGCGAACGAGGGGAATCGAACCCCCGAGTGTCGGAGCCACAATCCGATGCGTTAACCACTTCGCCACGATCGCCATCATTGGATGAAAGAATCACTTTCCATCCATTGCGATTATCTCAACCACAACAATTAATTATTATACACGGTTAGAAAAAAAATACAAGCCTTTTTTCACTTTAAAATAACAAAAAAAGGAAGAACCTAAAGACGAGGCCTCTTCCTTATCGTAACATTTGTTCTCTTTTATTTTTTTGATATTTTTCTTCCTTGATCTCTAATAAATTATTCGTTAAGATCACCCAATCTACCGTTCTTGGTGGATCTAACCAAACCGTTGTTGAAATATTTTTATTAGAATACAAGCCATTGACGTTCGTAATGACGACGTCTGGTTGTAGCTCCCAATCAGAATCAACAAATAAAATATTCAAGTTCACATAAAATGTAAGATTCTTTTTGATAAACTGGTTATATTCTGTTCCGTAAGAAAAATCAATCAAAATTTTAATAGGGTCATTGATGACATGTAAAGGCACATGATTAATTAATAACATCAAGTAGTGAAAGAATAGAAAAACTTTGCCTTTTTCTAACTTTGCATAACTTTTTGTAATCTGATTCACTTCATTTAATAGGAAATAATAAAACTCTGTGTAATTTTGTTTAAAAAATAAAATATTAATTTCATAATCTTCAAACAAGCTCATCGGATGATAACTAATATTAAAATGAATTTTGGCTAAACGAAAGTATAAGTCCTCTCTCACTTCTTCTGATACTTGGATAAACTGATTGGACAGCTCATCGATAAAGTGCTGATTCAAATGCATAATCGTTTCACTCGACTCTAGACAAACAAACGACTCATCTAATTTTTCATGGATATACAACCAATAAATAATATTTGAGACGAAGGTTTGAGACTGGTCTGAAAATAACTGTTGGAAACGTAGCAAACATTCTGGCGTGAAAATAGCTCCAGACTCGTCATAACTTGCAACATCTAGATACGTATCCCTTTTTCCAAAAACGGCAAGATAATGGAAGAGTTGACTTTTTTCGTAACCTGATAAGGAAAAGTTTTTTTCAAGCACCGCCAAAATAGCATTTGTGACATTCATCACTTCTTTTGAATAAGATTCCTCATGTGGTAAGTGTACAAAAGAAAAGAGGCTCGATAAGAACAAGGCAACATTTCTTTGATTCCCGATGAAATCTCCTTTATCAAAAAAGATTTGATAGGTATTTAGTTCTTTCTTCAACCCTTGCAAGGTACTATAGGCAACGGAATAGCTGACATGATTGTCATAGGAAAAATCTTCCATTGAATGGAACTCTTCTTTAAAAAACGAAAGAAGCATTTTCAAGCTTAGTGATTCACTTAAGTAAGCAGCTAATAAAACCTTGCTCGAATAATCACCAGTAATTTCTAGATTCATTTCATTGTTGTCTTCACTCAATTGAAAGCTATCCGTTAAATCAAACCGTTCCAAATCCAACATTAACTGATTCAAGGTTTTCTTTAATACGAAGCTAGACATACCTAGTTCTTCTTGCGCTCTCCATGGGGTATCTGTCAAATCAATGCATTCTTCTAAATGTTTCAGTAACAAGTAGCTTCGACGATCTTCTCTGTTTAACAAAAATTCATAATTCATAGTTATACATTCTTTCTCCCATAAATAATAGTTCCTGTAAAATCAGTAATTAGTTGAAGGTACAAAGAGGTCTCATCTCCTCCACTTCCGCTACCCCCAGAGCCTTCCTCATCATTGTTGCCATCATTTAAAATTAATTCTTCACGAAGCATCAATTTTTTATGTCGCTCTGTTTCTCTTCTGGATATCTCTATTTTCTTTTCTTTTTTTCTTATCGGTTTGTCAGAGGGCTGCGTTTTTCGTTCAACACTTGATTCTTGTACGGTTTCCGTGGTTGCTTCCTGGTCTGACACCCGCTCGGAATCAACGGTCGATGCACGCTGTTGCTCTGTTTCCACAGTACTCGCACCCACTTCTTCCGATTGCAAAACAGCCACACTGTTTTCTTCCGAATAAGTGGGTGTTTCAATAATCATCGGGTGAGAACTTGGTACTGTTTCTATTTTTTCTTGACTTTCTGGTTTCGGCTCAACTTTTGGTACCTCAACTTCTTCCTTAGAAGAAATGACCGGTCGACTGCTTTCGGTTCTTTCTTCTGAAGATTCCGTTTCATCATCGTCAAACCCGTCTGGAATAATAGGTTTCACAACATTGTTGGGATTGATGGGGTCAAAAATTTGAATATCATCATCTGACACACTTTCAGCCATAATTCTAACACTAGATAATTGAATAAAAGAAAGAAAAAGTGAACTCCATCGGATGAGATTACGATACTTTTTCATTAGGATTACCTCTATAAATAACGTAAAATACAATAAATACACACACTTAATAAGATTAAAACTCCTATTAGAGGTAACATATTATATTTTAACATATCTTTCCGATTTTTTTTATCTTTTTGATCTTTTTCTTCTTCAAAATTGAAATTCTTAAGATTTTTTTGTTCATTTACCAATTGAGACTCCGTTACATTTTGAGCAATCACAACCATTCGATAGGCCGTCAAGTCAGGAACGTCACAAGTAATCAAAGTTAGATGAGGCGTATCTGTGTTTTCTAACACTTCTACCTGATTTTCATGAATGATTCCTTTTTCAATAATTTCGTATTCATGGATTTTATCCAATGTTCGAACAAGCACTTTGTCTCCTAGCGTCACCTTATCCAGATTTCCTAAAAGCAAACCGGTATTACTTAAATGATGTCCTAACATAACCACATTATCTTCTTCAAATGTTCGAGTTGGATCCTCGATTCCTACCCCAAAAAGCAATTGTTCTCTTTGCAAACCAGAAAAAATCGGTGCCCAAATCCCCACGGAAGGGATTGAGAGTTCACCGACTGCATCGTCAATTTTTTCTGGAGAAGCGAAAAGATAATCTTCTAACTTCGGTGGCACAATAAGTTCATTTTCCATAAGTGAATGGTTTGTACTACCTGTATCCAATCGTTCGAATTGATCGATTGAAAAGGACGCATTCGAACGTATCACTTTCATTGAAACAATTGTATTTTTGATTAGCGGAAAAGAAAGAAAACCAACACCGAATACTAGAAAAGCAACAATGATTAATTTAAGACTATTTTCCGTCTTGTTCGTCTTTTTCTTCTTCATTTTTACGTCTTCTCCAAACTAAGAAAATGATTAGTAGTAATACAACAATTAAGAATAACAAGCCAATTACTACATATAATAAGAAATTGTCTTCTTCCTCAATTGATACATCTGTTTCGTTTAACTTTTTGGCAACTTCACCCTCGATGGTAAAATCTTCTTCAAATTCCCAAAGATTGTTGAAGGTCATTTCGGTTTTTTCTCCTTCAACTTCACTCACTCTTGTGTATTCACCGTTATCATTACGATTTCCATACACAGTCATTGATAAGTGATAGTCGCCGGCTTCCAAACGTTTGCCTTCTAAGGAAGTTGGAAACTCAAAAGTGGAGTTCGGTGCAATTTGCAACTTCTCTTTTTTCGATTCATAGAGAACTTCCTCACTGCCTTTTTTAGTAATCTGTGTTTCAACAACCACTTGATTAATATACGTCATTTGATCGTTTTGTACTTCAGAAATGATTGCATTCCGTGCATTAATTTGATCTGGAAAAACTTTTTTCAGCGTAAGATTTGGAGCGACTTCATCAAGTGTTTGGCGCATTAGTACAGCTACCACATAAGAATACTCATTTTTAATGGTCATTCCTGACTCTTTATCTTCGGTTTTCTCTTCATTGATTTCTTTAAATGTTAATCCACCTGCAATCACACCATCAAAAGAATCACTTGGCATTTTTGCTTTGAAAGCAATATGTTCTTGACTTTTCGGTTTTAAAACAACTTTTTCCGGTCCTTCAAGGTAGTCTGCCAAATCGTAGGCTAAACTTTCATCTTTAGGAATCTCATTTGGCCCATATTCGACAATGACGTTTTTATTGGTTGTTGCCCGACTAATCGATATGCCAACTTGAACTTCTTTATCCGTATCATTTCTTAATAGAACACTTAGCGATTCTTCTTGATTTGGTTTTAACTGCACATCAAAGTACGTTTTTTCCTTATCAATTTGACTCGCTGGTGTTTCTGTAATCACTGAAAAGTTGAATTCACTCGCAAAAGCAGTTGGTGTATAACTTGAAATTAACCCAATGACAAAAATCGTCAGTACCAAAATTTTCTTCTTCATGTCCTCGTCTACTCCTTTAAATCTTAAGGGGAAGAGAGAACCTTCCCCTTAGCTTTGTTTTCCTGCGTATTTCATTCCTCTTATGCACCAGGTGTATTTGACATTACCCAATTGATTGTTGTTTTATAGGTATCTTTATACTTCGTTGTTTTACCTGGGACTTCTAATTCAATACTTGTTTCTGCTTCTGTTGCATCTTGCCCCCAATACAATGAGTAGGTTCCAGCACCCGCTCCTGCTTTAGCAGACATGATCGGTTTTTCACCGGTAGTCAAAGCGAAGACGCCATCCTCTAAGTGTGCCGTAGGTCTGCCTGATTCAGACACAGTTCCAATATTTTGATTTTTAAAGATGATTTTTGCACCAGTCAATTCTTTTCCACTCTCTGTTTTAAATTGTTCTGGTTGGCTCACGGATAAGGTCCAACCTGACTCATCTCCACGATTATCGGTTACTTGGACAAAGTTTGGTCCATGTTGAGTAGCATTGGTAGGGTCATCAGAGTATGTAAATTCTTGAAGATTAGCGTAGTAAGTTTTTGTGCTCGTACTAATTTCTTGTTCACCAAAATGTAAATGAGAAGCAAAGTCAATTGATAAGGGTCCACCTGTACCAGGTTCAATTGGGTCCGTTGGATCCGTTGGGTCGATTGGTTTTTCTGGGTCCGTTGGATCAACTGGGTCCGTTGGCTCCGTGCTTGGAACAAAGCTCACATCTGCATTCGATGTTTTTTTCGAACCATTTTCATCATGAGAAATTTCCGCAAAGACATCACTTCCAAATGCTAAACTACCTAATAATACTGCTGACATTAATACAACTGTTGATTTTTTCAAAATAAACACTCCATTCATTTTTTTTATTTATTTTTTTATAACTTATTAACCGCTAGAAATTAATTTTCAACTACATCAATGAGGTTCCAAACAAGTTTTGTTTGATAGGTAACTGGATCTTTGGGACTCTCTCCAGGGACATGTAGTTGTACAGCTTTTGTGACGTCACATACTTGTTTTTTTCCGTGCTCGTCTTTTTCATCCACTGCTTCGACCTCTCCCCAATAAGCGACCCAAGTACCTGCGCCAGATTCTGAATCTGCGACTACTACTTTCGTTTCGATTCCCGGAACTAATGAAAGTTCGTTGCTTGCTACTGGAGATGCAGTGCCTTGTGCATTACTTTTAACTGTCGGTTGTAACATTCTAATCATCGCACCTTCTAATACTTGGTGCTCTGTTTGCTTTGTGGCTTGAAACTGACTTTCTTGCTTGACAGTTAAAGTCCAACCAGAATATACCCCTCGACGATCAGAGACTTGAACAAAATTTGGTGTTTTATTTAAGTCCTCCTCGTAAGCTTGCGCCCTTGCATAGTATACTTCGTCTCGATTTGAAATCGGGTTCAAGCCAAAATCAAACTCTGAAATATAATCAATCGAAAGAGGACCGGTTGTGCCTAAATCTGGCCCTCCTGGATTAACTGGCGCTATCGGCTTCACTGGAAAATCAGGATCTGGATCTTCTGGATTCACTGGATCAACCTTATCGTTTCCTGGTTGATACTTGATTCTTCCATTCACTGATTTATCCAGTCGATTCGCTGCATTCACCTGTGTAACTGGCAACATTAGGACCAAAGAAATCCAAACGAACGACTTCATTAAGCGCTCTTTTTTCATGTTTGTCTTTCTCCTTATTCGTTCTATTCACTTTTAATTATGGGGCTGGCACATCTTCAAGCGCCCAATTCATTGTTGCTGTATAGGCTTGTTTTAAACGGACCGTACCACTTGGAATCGTTAAATTCACTGAATCACCATTTTCAGCAAAATCATAATTCCACTCCCCAGCTCCTTGGCCATCTTGCGCGCCTAGCAAGAGTGTTTTTTGTCCATAATTGAGTTTAAACCCTTCTTTTACAACGGAAGGAGTATTCTCATTTTCTGTTGCTCCTGTTAGTGTACCCGCTGAACCAAATTCAATTTGGGCCCCCACTAAAGACTTAGTATCCGCTCCAGTAAATTCACTTCCTGTTACAGACAGCGTCCAACCCGTCGCTGCTCCACGAACATCAATTACTTGAATGTTTGCGTCTGCTACTAATGGATATGCTACCGCTCCAGTTTGAATCTTTTGTTCACCAAAGTTAAAGTCAGAAACATTTTCTAACCTTAAGGGACTTTGTGACGTGTCTTGGACAAAACTAACCTTCCCTGTTGTTTCTTCTGATCCTACTTCATCAGCTGAAATAACATCGCCACCTACGACAAGCCCTAATAAAATTGCTACGGACGAAAAGAATACTGTTTTTTTCATATCTGTAATTCTCCCTTATTTCTTTTTGTATAAACAATGAATAAAAATGTGCTACTTAATAAAATAACTCCTGCATTTTGATATCGGGAACTGTTATGGTCTCCTGTTTGAGGTAATCTTCCCGATGGTTTTTTATTTGTACCTCCACCAGTTGGAGGCAACTTATTTGGCTGTTCATACTTTCCATAAAAACCCGTTTGTCCACCTACAGTTCCACTTGCATTTGCTACATCGGTTGGAAAGGCAATATTTGCTAGAATGAATGCTAGAAATAAGCTGAAGAATATAAAAATTCGTTTCATCTGTCTCCTCCATTTCTTCTATGTGCTTATGATTGTATCGGCCATCAATCTATAACCTATTATATATAAGAGTTTTCAATTTGTTTGTTTTTATTTTTTTGTCTTCAGGTAAATAAAAAAACAAAACGCATGCTCTCAATCCTAGTTCAATACTTTTTTCATAAAAAAATGTTTTTTTTATCACAAACTCATTTGTAAAAAACGAATTTTATAACAAAACTAGCAAAAAGCATGCCCTATTCAAGATTCAGGCAAGCTTCCAACTATCCGTTTCTTGAACCTTAAATCACATGAGTAAGAAAAAATCCATTAAAATAGGACGGTTTTCCAGCAAATCACCTCTACACCAGTAGCTCAATTGACAGCCAGAGTCATTATTTAGGCATTGAAAAAAAATCGTTGAATGGACAAAACTGACAAAAAGAACTCTCAAATTAGAATCTGCGCTAATTTGAGAGTCTACTTTTCATTGATGAATCCCTTAATCCATCGGTTTTTTCTTTTGGACCAAATTTCTTTGATTCAATAATATTACTTGTTCGGTTATCCTCAATGATGATTGCGGTCATGAAATTTCTAACTTAGAATGGAGTGTTCTAGGTTCATCTTTCTTTGTCCGTTATTCATTGTGAATTTGTCCATCGCTTGGGCAAGCTGTTTTTTCGCTTATGGATTACTTGGTGAGCTTTGTAGCGTCCAACTTAGTTCTCCGCTATAATCACCTAATAACTGTTTTGTAACAGGAACTGTTAAGGCTAGCCCGTACGTTTCATTCCATTTACTTGACACATCGACTTTCTCGTTTGAACTCGCTTCATTGGATTCAATGACATTACTTCCACTATTAATTTCTATTTGCCGACCATCGGATGTACGGTAAACCAATACATCGTTTAATACTTTCTTCCCAAACGTTAATGGTTTTTTTTCAGCTAATAAGAGATCCCAATTACTTTTTTCCTCTCTTGTATCTGAAACAATGAGACCTTTCGTTGGTTTTTCAGGAGTAATCGTTTGTGTTTCTGACATAATCATTTGTTTACCAAAATCAAGGGTGTCAGGAACGGAAGTAAACTTTAATTCTCCTAAAATTGCAATGGTTGTTGCAGCCCGGAAGAGGGTATCGCGAAATGGTTCATCCACGTTTGGATTAATATTTCCTTGTCCATTGTTCGTTCCGAGTGCGTCCAAATCTGGAAGCTTACCAGCTAGCGATCCGGCATTATCTTGAAGGAAAACTTGCAACTGATCCCCTTTAGATAATGTTTCCTTTGATAAATCAATTTTCCATTTCCCATCATTACCTACAATCGTTTTAGGAATTGTTACAGCTGTTCCATTTTTTTCTAATGTCACGGTACTACCAACTTCACCTGTTCCTGATATGGTTTTAATACTTGCTACTTGTTTCGTGCCACCATCAATTTGTGCAGGTTCAGGTGGTGTGACATCAAGGACAGTCGTGTCCACTTGATCAGAGGTTTTATTTGCGAATCTAGCAACGGCATTGAATGTTTCTCCAGCTTGCTTAAATGTTTCTTTTGCAAAAGAGTATTCTGCATACCCATCATTATTGGTCTTAACATCCTTAGCTAATAAACGACCTGTTTCATCATAAAAATTAACAAAGGCTGGATAACTTTCAGTGGGGTACAACTCTTCAGGTGGCTCATTTTGATTTTCACTGAAAGAATAGCCAATAATCACCCTTGCTTTCATTTTTTTATCTGCATCCGTTATTGCATCCCATTTCACTTCTGGTTTTTGAAGATTCCAACCAGCAATCCGAGTATAACTTTCATTAAACTCTGCTGGTTTTTCTACTCCTGGTAGCTTTATTTGGACTTTATCCAATCCACCAATCGCTCCCGGGGTTGCTTTGAAGGACTCGATATAACTAAACGCGCGATCTGGAGAACCACTAACTCCCTGTTTCCAAAGGCTAATGCTTGAATTAATAATATTCATTCGAAATTCTCCAATTTCTCCCTTAATTGCAGGAGCGCCTTGGTTGACTCTTTTATTTTGAATATTATAGTGCTTTGGATTTTCAATCGTTAATTTATTGTTATTATTATTGGTTAGTTCGGGCATTGGTGAAATCATTCCCCAATTTAATGGTTTTCTTTCTGTATTCCCAACGAAATCAATCGTAGATCCTTCCTTTGCATGAATCAAACTATTGCTTCCTCGGTATAAAATGAGAGGGTTAAACGAAGTAGCCTGATAAACATTAAAGGTTCCACCATTTTCAACAACAATCTTTTTTTCTCTAGGACCTTCAAAAAGTAATGTTGGAGGGTAGGATACATTTCCATCTGTTTCACTGTCTAGTGTTACAACTGCATCTTTTTGAATGAGAAGAGAGAAAACATTATCAGCGGCATCTCCCACATACCCCATTCGAATGGCAGGGATGACAGACTTAATTGATAAACGAGCGCCTTCTTCTACAAGAATATTCTCAAAGTCTTCATCAATAATCGATTTAAAAGACTCCGTAGTTTTTACTTGGTTGCTTAAGTGAATTACGCTATTCTTTCCTATTTCAAAATTTCGATCAAGTTGTTTTCTTACCTTTTCATTTGACGGGTAAGAAAACAACGGTTTACCTGCCCCTAGCGAAACCCCCGTGTATTTGGTTTCATCCGCAAAAATTGCACTTCCAATCACAAAGTTTTCCGCATTAGTTGTTACTTCTAATTCACCAAACAACAACACTTTCGATGCCTTGGCAACTAATACGCTTGTTGTTTTCCCCTTAGGTACAACAAAGTCCCCAAATTCAAAGCGCCATTTATCCGAAATAGAACCTTCCGAGGTTACAATATTTGAATCGGAAGTAACGACACCAAAATGATGTAATTTTAGGACACTCGCGGTAGACGACGGGCTATCTACAACAATTGGATTGTCTTTCAAATGCAAGTCAAATCCTCCACCATCAATTTCGAGACTGGCGGTCCGTTTCGTTAAATTTAAAGCCCCTTTTGTGATATTTTGAGCTAAGGTGATTTTAGTCGTCTGCGGATTATTAAATGCCGTAGCAAAATGTTCCCAATCATTTACGACAACTTCAACTGCCCGCACCTTCTTCAATTGATTCTTTTCCTTTTTTTCTTCTGACTCTTGCTTCGATGTTTCCTCTGCACTAGCGTTTGGTATTGATTCGCTTTCTTCTTCTTTGGGAATTGATACCGTATGCTCACTCTCTTGTTCTGAACGTTCATCTGCCGAGGATTTTTCAGAATGAACTTCAGCTACACCTGGGTAAGCAATTCCTGAATTTGCTGGTACATCCATTGTCTCCTTGCTTTCAGACTCAGAACTTTCTGAAGCAAAAGAAACAGGTACAAGCGTCGTCATAACTAACCCACTAGCTACTAATGATATGACACTTTTGCGAAACATCACTCTCCCCCTTTTCTTATCATAATTTTGACTCTTTTTCTTTTTTCGATTGATATGGCCTATCCTCGAAAATCATTCGCACAACTTTATTATAGATTTCACTTGTCAAATTTATTATTTTATTATTTCGGCGCATTTTAAAAAAAAGAAACAAAGTTTGATTCCTCAAGGGCCGCAACCGTTAAATCATTCGTTTTTAACCTCTACAACTCTGAAAGTCCGCACGAAAAAGAGTCGATACACCATAGAATAAATAACTATAAACTTAAACGAAGCTTGTATTGTTCGTATTTAACCTATAAGCTATAGAAAAAATGAACATTAAAAAACCAGAAAGTGACTACTTTTAGTCATTTTCTGGTTAGATTTATCATTAAATGATTTGGATTTTATTGTTGCTATACTTATGGATTACCTGGTACGTCCTGTAACTCCCAACTTAATACTCCCTCATACGCACCAAGTAATTGTTTTTGTACAGGAACCTTCATTATTAATCCATGTTGTTTATTCCAATTGCTCGACAACTCAAAGTCCCCATCTTGTTCTATGTCACCTGTCTCAATCACTTCGAGTGCATCATTAATTTTAATCAAAGTACCATCCGATAGTTGATATTCAAACACATCAGTTAAACTACGTTCTCCCACAGTCAACGGTGTTTTCTCTGACAATAATAGTTTCCAAGTGGCGTTAGACCCACGGGTATCAGAAATAATCAACTGGCCAGTGACTGCCTCAGGAGTAAACGTTTGTTCTTCGGATTTGACAACTTGCTGACCAAAATCAATGACTGTTGGCACTTCTTTAAATATTAATTCACCAACAATATTCACAATTGTCCCTATTTCAAATTTTGCATCTTTATAGGTTACCTTTTCTTTCTTGGGATTTCTATTCCCTTGCTCATTATTGGTTTCAGGTACTTCTGACACTTTTCCAACCAAAGAACCGGCATTGTCTTGTAGAAAAACTTGTAACTGATCCGATCTTTCTAAGGGAACATTTGATAAATCAATTTTCCATTTGCCGTCGTTATCAACAATCGTTTCGGGAATTGCTACGGGTTCACCATTACGTTCTAAAGTGACTACGCTACCGATTTCTCCAGTTCCTGATAATTCTTTTGTACTCGTCACTTTTTGATTACCGCCATCAATAACGGCTGGATCAGGAGGTGTAGCATCAATAACGACGGTTTCCATTTGTTCAGTGACTAGCTCACCTATTCTAGCTGTCGCCTTTAACTTCGAATTTGCTTTGTGAAATTTTTTAAAATCATGGGAGGCAATCCCTTCATCATTTAATAATATGTCACTAGCAAGTAGATGATTCTGTTGATCATAAAAATCTACTTTGACAGGCATATCCTTAGAGGCATAAATTTTTTCCTGTTGATCAGTCGGTGAATCCCCAGGCTTATAGCCTACAACTACTCGAACACTCCCTGTTTTCTCCGCATCCGTGATTGCATTCCACTCAGGAAATGGCATAAAATCTCCTACGCCTGAAATCCGGTTATATAAGCCTAAAAAGCGCTCTGTTTTTCCAAGCTGATCTTCAATAGTGATTCGATCATAGGTCAATACCTCTTCTAGAGTCTCATTTGGGTCTCCACCATTTAGCATCGCATGTTCTAATTTAAAAGAACTAAGTAATGGGTAGTCTTTTTCACTTGGAGTATCCTTAATTCCCCATAAACTTACTCCTGCATCTAAAATAGTAAAAGTAAAGTCGGATAGCCATGGTTTAATAGCAGAAGAGCCTTTATTTTTATTTTGTAAGTTAAAATAAGCTGGCTTATTAAAGACCATCTTATTTTTTTCCGATCCCGCAATTACACTAATCATCGACAAGAGTAATTCTGAGTATCCTTCAGAGGAATTTCCTACAAGATTGATGATCGATCCAGGATCTGCTTGTAAATTTGTATTATTTCCTCTAAATAAAATTAAAGGACGATCATTTCTACTTTGATAGACATCGAAACTCCCACCACTTTCAACGATTACTTCTTTCGTTGAATTGGGACCCTCAAACAGCAAGGTTGGGGCATAGATACCAGCCGTTGAGTCTGAATTTAAATTTACCTTTGCACCATCTTTGATAATCATTGAATACTTATCGTTTTCCAAACCTGAAGTACCAAACCTAATCGCCGCCCCTCTCGTGAAAATATCCAAAACCGTTTCTTCTTCGACCAAGATCGAACGAAAATAGTCTTTAATCGCTGATGTGCTTGCATCAGGGGTTTCTGTCTCATTCTTAAGCGAGATCACACTATTTTTCCCAGTCCGAAATTCGCGTTTTGCACCTGTGGCTGAAGAATCAACTTTAACTGTCTGATAATCGAATAGAGGGGCTCCTGGGTTAGTAGAAACCCCCGTATAAATTGTCTCATCAGCAAAAACTGCACTACCAATAGTAAAGTTTGCGAACAATGTGTGTACGGTATTTGATCCAAATATCATCACTTCTGATAAAGGAGCATGTAAAATACTATGGACACTGCCTGACTGAACGTTTAAATTTCCAATTTCAAAACGCCATTTAGCTGAATATCCATCAAGCGTCTTAAAATTAATAGTAGGGTATAGATCATTATTTTTAATAGATATATTATGCAATTTAAAGACATTTTCATTAGATGAAGCAGCCCCCAAAGCTAAATAATCCGATTTATTAAAATCAAGTTCAAAACCACCACCATCGATCTCAATACTGTTTGTTCGAAGTTGAAAATTCAGATAAGGCGAGTGATTTTTTACAATATTATTCGTTAAAGTAATTTTACGAACCGATGGATTACTAAACGCATCATAAAATTCCTCCCAATCACTTACTGAAATTTCACCTTCTTGCAACTCTTTTAAATTGCTTTGACTTTCTGTTGTTCCTTTTTCTTGATTCAAGTTTTTCTCCTTAACATGCGAGCTTGAATCAAAGGTTTCTTTTGTTTCGCTTGTACTTGAATTCACTTGTTCTTCCTCAGATAATGAATGACTCCCATCTTCTTCCTTTGCTATCTGACCAGAATTGGATGAGTCCGTTCTCTCTTCAGAAACATCTGGATAGATACTTTCAACATTCGATGGCGCATTGACTTCCTGAATGCCTTCATAATCCGAATTCTCTGATGCATAAATAACAGGAATAAATGTAGAGAAGAATAGGCTACTTGTTATTGATGCAAGTATTATTTTTTTATACATTATTCTCACCTTCTTTTATAATCTTTAAAATCGTTACACGATTTTTTGTCCTTTCGCTTTTCTATGATGCTCACTTTGAAACGAACTATACTACTAATTATAAAGACCTTTTTTTCTTATATTCTTTTATTTTTTACGAATCTATATAAATAATAAAAGAAAGATTGATAGACCAACTATTATACGTTGTCCTTTTTTTGTTTTTTTATAATAAACATTCGAAAAATGTGAACATTTTATCAATTAGAGAGAAAATCCGGTTATTTTTTTTATGTTTCAGAAAAATTCATTAAGCAAAAATGCTTCACTTCTTTAGCACACGCTTAGTTTTTGGTTTGATAGCGAATCTTTCATTCCTCTGGTTTCTACAAATGAACCTTTGAACAACGATCGCTGTCCCTCATTAAAAATTTTATTATGAAATGACACACCTAAAATAACAATGAAGCAACCTCCTAAATCAACCGAATAAAAAAAAGTAGAGCCCACATTGCGCTCTACTTTTTTTAAATTCAATTTTTCTAACCAAAAAAGCATTCTTTCTCAAATACGACTTTTTGTCACTCTTTCTTCCAAAAATCAGTAATCGCGCCTTTGGAAGAACTCGAAACAATATGGGCATATTTCCCTAGTACCCCTCTTGAATGCAGGGAGGGAATGACTAACGCGGCTTGACGTTTAGCTAGTTCTTCTTCTGATACTGCCATGGTCAATTCTTTCGTATCTTGATCGATTGTGACTTCATCACCCGTTTGTAACAAAGCAATCGGTCCGCCATCTTGTGCCTCAGGTGCGATATGCCCGACAACTAAACCATAGGTCCCACCAGAAAAGCGTCCATCGGTTAATAAGGCTACCGTTTCTCCTTGCCCTTTTCCAACAATCATACTGGATAAAGATAACATTTCTGGCATTCCTGGGCCACCTTTTGGTCCAACGTAACGAACTACAACCACATCACCATCAACAATTTCATCAGACAGCACCGCCTGAATTGCTTCTTCTTCGGTATTAAAGACCTTAGCTGGCCCCACGTGGCGACGGACTTTCACACCAGAGACTTTAGCTACGGCACCATCTGGAGCTAAATTACCGTGTAAAACGATTAAAGGTCCGTCTTTACGCTTTGGATTTTCTAATGGCATAATGACTTTTTGTCCTGCTGTTAGAGAAGGAACTTCAGCTAAATTTTCAGCGATTGTTTTTCCTGTGACCGTCAAACAATCCCCATGAATGAAACCATGTTCATATAGATACTTCATAACAGCCGACACGCCACCGACTTCATAAAGATCTTGGAAGACGTATTGACCACTTGGTTTTAAGTCCGCTAAATGGGGAACTTTTTCTTGAAAATCATTAAAATCATCTAAAGATAATTCCACGTTTGCAGCATGAGCCATCGCCATTAAATGTAAAATTGCATTCGTTGAACCACCGAGTGCCATCACGACGGTTATCGCATTTTCAAAAGCCTTTCTTGTCATAATATCTTTGGGGAAGATTCTTTTCTCCAATAATTTTAAGACAGCTTCACCCGCAGCTTCCACGTCTCTTAATTTCGCCTCTGTTGTTGCAGGGTTGGAAGAAGAACCAGGCAGACTCATGCCCATTGCTTCAATTGCAGAAGCCATCGTATTGGCCGTATACATCCCTCCACAACCACCTGGTCCTGGACAAGCATTACACTCAATTCGACGAACTTCTTCAGCTGTCATATCATTATGGTTCCATTTGCCAATCGCTTCAAAAACAGAAACTAAATCAATATCTTCGCCATCCAATTTCCCAGGAGCAATCGTCCCACCATATACAAAAATTGACGGAATTTCAGTATTGGCAATCGCAATCATACAGCCAGGCATGTTTTTATCACAACCACCAATTGCAACAAAAGCATCGCAGTTTTGACCACTAACTGCCGCTTCCACTGAATCTGCAATAATATCTCTAGAAGGTAACGAATAGCGCATTCCTGGTGTCCCCATCGCAATACCATCTGCTACCGTAATTGTACCAAATTGAACAGGCCAACCACCAGCTGTTACAACTCCTTTTTTCGCTACTTTTCCGAGGTCGTGTAAATGGATGTTACAAGGCGTGTTTTCAGCCCAGGTACTAATAACTCCAACAATTGGCTGTTGAAACTCTTCATCCCCCATCCCGGTTGCACGTAGCATCGCTCGGTTCGGTGATTTAACCATACTATCATAAACATTACTTCGAATTCTGATATCTTTTTTATTATCTGTCAATTCAATAAGCTCCCTTCCATTCAATCGAAATTTCTATTGAAAACTATTTTAAAAATTTTCTGATTACTTTATATTCTAACATATTCATGAGAATTTTCTAGTAATAAGATGAAAAAATGATTAATTATTCTTCTTGCAAATTAGACCTTTCTATGGAAAAATAAGAAGGTATATAATTTTTAATATAGAAAGGATTTTAGCAATGCGAGAAGATATTCAATTAAATCATCGTGCCGCTGCAATTAGCGAGCAATTAATAGAACAATTACAAACCATCTTCGATCCAGAGATTGGTTTAGATATTTATAACTTAGGTTTCGTTTATGAGATTCATCTGGACGAACAAGCACACTGTGAGATAACCATCACCTTTACTGGAATCGGTTGCGAATGTATTGAGTCCATTCCAGATGAACTAAAAGTTGCCTTAACGAAAATTGACGAAATTCAAACCGTCGATGTCAAAATTGTTTGGTCTCCCGCGTGGAAAATGACGCGAATTAGCCGATATGGTCGAATCGCCTTAGGTGTCAACCCTAACTAAAGTCTAACAAAAGCCTTGTGTTACAAGCTTTTTATTTCATTCAAAAAAAAGGACCGATGGCAAAAAATCATGCCACTCAGTCCTTTTTTAATGCTCTTGCCAGATCAGAAAAACAATTAATCATTCAATCAGTTAGTGGGACTTGTTTTTAATTTTTTTGACAACTGAGCACTCTTAAATTGTTCGTTTACTGATAAATTTCCCCGAAAAATTGATTTTTTCATTTGAATGACACAACTGAAGGCCACTCGGTAGATAGAAGTCGAATTTCATTTTTTCAATAGTATGATAACATCTTCTTATGAAATAAAAGGAGGAAACTCGTATGTTACTTATTTGGAAAAAGAAAGGATTACTCGTACCTCTATCTATCCTTTTAGGTTATGTCCCTTTAATTGCATTGGCAGGATCGAGCATCTCACAAAATTTTCCAGTTGGATCGATTCAACAGAGGCTAATCGGAATGATTACCATCTAAATAACACTCTTGCCTGCACTTATTCATTTTTTATTCACTAAGTACTTTCTCAAAAATGAAGGCATAAAAGTTGTAACTGATGGAAACGGCCAAAAGTATTATCTCAAAAACGACAGCACCTTTTTCTTTATAAAAAATACTACCTGGACTAAAATTCTAGTCGTACTTCCGATACTTATCACGCTAAAATCTTTTTTCTAATTTCCTCATCCTTTTTCTAGATTACCTTAGAAAATATCGATTGACTTCATAACTTTTCTATTCGTTATTTTAGCTATTACATGAATGAGCAACCTCACTTCTTGTAGCGCCTTTTCAAACGTGTGACACTGATTTCACAAATCTGAAAGTTGTTTGCGACAGGAGGTTGCTTACTGCTTTAGATTTTTTCTTCTCTCTTTTTTCATCTACCCGTTTTTTTATCTCCATCAGAACGTTTTTCCCTCCATAATCCATCAAGTACAAAAGAAGGATAGACAAACAACCTCAAAACAAAGTCTCGCAGCATCACACGCTTTTTCTCGAACGCTTCCCTCCCCCGAACACGTGCTCTTAAGCATCCTCAAGGAGAGTCTACGATTCAACAATGCTCTGTTCAAACCAAAATAAGCAAGGATCGATTTCAGGGGTAAAAGTATGTATTATTCCTTGAATCTAGCGGTAGAAAGCCTTACAAAACACAAATAAGCCACTATATAATCGAATAGTGGCTTACAGGTAGCTACTAGTTTCATTTTTAAAAATAAAAAAAGTACATCCAACGCTTAGAAACGTTGATGTACTTAGTACCGGCGGCCGGGGTCGAACCGGCACGATCGTGAGATCACTGGATTTTGAGTAGGACCTGCATAGTACGTTTGAGGCTGTTTAGCCTAATTTAAAAGGGTTTTGACATGTTTTAAATAGTTTGAATTTGCTTGAATTGTGAGATATTGGCATGTTTGTGGCATACTGGCTTTTTTCAAAAATAGTTCAATTATTAGTTATTTAATCTAAATAACTACTCTCTGTCGTATCACTATTTCAATTATCCATTTTTCGTTGAAATATGGAATCTATATTATTTACTGATTGATTTTCCTTAATGCCATAATTAATTTTTTTTGCTTCATCTAAACCTATATATGTATCTTCTTCTAAGCTTATATCTAAAGATTCCAGTACATCATCTCCAGAAATATTTACTATTTCTGAATTGTCTATTATAGTAGCAATGTGATCCCACTCAATAAAATCGATATTCTTCAAAAAATAACTGGCTTCTTTATACAGAAACTCTTTTACAAGTTCTTTCAAATCTTCTTCAATACTATAAGTATCATAATCAACTTCTCCAGAAGAATCGAAATCTGCATATTCAATTACAATATTTTCTACTTCTGATTCATCTACTACATCTAATAATTGAAAACTATCAAGCCATGATTTAACTATTTCTCCTACAATATTTTGAATTTGCTTAATGTAGTCTTTTATGTTTCCAAGATGCATAACTTTTCTTTTGTGAAGATATTTCCAAAGGGAATTAATTACAACACCTACTTCACTTATCTCAATTTCTAACAGACAGCTTTTTAACAAATTATAATCTTTTAGAATTGTCTCAACCTCATAAAATCTATACAAATCTTCGTTTTCCAAAAGTGTGATAAAGATGGTTTTAAATATTTTTTCATTCCCATAACTTTTTGCAATTTCTGGATTGAAATTAACCAAAAATGAGTGAATATATTTTCTATAAGCTTTTCTCTTTATAGAAGAAGAGACAGAGAAGATTGTGATGATGAAAACTGCCTCCTCAAAAGTTTTAAAACTCAAATTTAAGATTTCTTGAGTCTGTATTAATTTCAACATTACTATGTTTACTTCAGAGCTTTCCGGATAACACCTCTTCAATTGTTCGAAATATAGAATGTTTTTCCGAATATTTTCTAACTCTAATTTATTTGAATAAAACTTCTTATACATATAATCATTAACAGATGGATTAGAGACCGAGATCTGTTTTTTCCCATGACTATCAACAATTGATATCATAGACCCATTTAACCTAGCAATAACTAATTCAAAATGATCAATGCTTGTATCTAAATCATTAATCAAAAGAAGTCTTTTCTCAAAACTTCTTCTCAAAGCATCATAATCCACAAAATTGTCCGTTAATGAGTATAATGTATACATAAAATATCTATCAATTTTAGTCAGTCTTCTAATAAATTCTTCTTCCCAAATGCTATCAGGATAATTCAATTTATTTATTACTTCCGAATAATATTGTAATGGATCTAACTTCAAATAAAATTTTTTTCTAGTAACGTATTCGATTATTCGTGGAGTATAATTAGGATGGTCTATTATATTGTAGTATCTTTCTCCTCGTTTAATTTCCTTAAAATATATTTCTGGAAGTTTTTGTGCCGAAAAATGATTGTATAAAATTCTGGCTTTATCAAATTTACTTAATTCATCAACATTGATTATATATTTTTTTATCTTATTTCCTTCATCCAAATACTCAAAATTGAGTGATCGTGATTTTGCTTCATTATATATAGTAATTCTAGAATTCATAATTAACAGTTTATTCGGATGCATTCTTACATAATCAATCAAGGAAATCAATTCACTCTCTATTGACTGATTCAAATTGAAATAATATTGTCCAAGACAATCATCCAGTAAAATTATTTCTTTTAAATCAGAGTCGACACTCAAAGATTTCTTAATATCGGATATATTTCCATTAGTTGTATACCTTGCTCTATATCCTTTATCTACCATTTTGAGTAATAACATCTTAGATGTCATTGTCTTACCTACACCAGGAGCTCCTATCAACATAAGGATTCTGTTTTTTTCTAAAAAGACTTGACTCCTATCAAAAATTCTCGTTTGTACATATAAATTTTTTTCTTCTTCAATTGTTGCAAATAATGACTCACAATCAATAAATAAATTATGATTATTCATTTGAGAAAGTATTTCAGAAGAATGCAGCCAGAGTTTAAAATGCTTTCTTACAATATCACTGTTCTCTTCTTTTTGGAGAAAGTCTTCTATCTCATTTAAAGTAACAATATTTTCAGTTGATCGCATGTAATTTGGGAATAACGAATAAATATCTTGAATATTTTGATTCGTTAACTTCTTACTTATACAGATGTAATATTGATTAGGTTTCTTCTTAGCAACCTTTTCTACTTCATTCTCCATAGATTTTCTTAAACTAGAAAAAGAACTTTGAATGTAGTGTTTAACTTGTACAATGTTCTTTTGAGGTACAAAATTATCACCAAGATCAACACCACCATCTCTTCCTCTAGAATAGACACGCAAAGTAGTTTTTAGTTTACGCTCCATAATATCTTTACACAATTCTTCAAACTCTACATCATTTAAGCTAGAATAATTAAACATTTTCAAATACACCTCTATCGCGACTGTCATTTCTAGAAATAAAAACACATATATTAAGCTCTAACCTGTTATAGCGATTTATAGATAATCAATTAATTTCTCGTATATTGTTCTACTTTTTTACTATAATACATTGGGTAATCTTCTAACTCCCATAGAATATCTTCTGAAAAAGCATTGACTACTGTAGAAAAAGTAATATCAGTAGTTTCTGGATTTCCTAATAAATTGCTAATAACAGCTGCTATCCTTCTATCATTCACGATTTTTTCACAAAAACTTATACAAAACCAACTATCAACACCATACTTTAACATTTTTTGTATCTTTTTAATTCTTTCAGCTAGCAACTCATTCTCCTCTGTAACCCCATCTACAATCGTCCCGATGAACAACGTTAAATCATAAGATATAGTTTTACTTAGCAGTTTTTCTACCTTCAAAATATCTGATTCACCAAGACTTTCTCGAATCTCTATTACACTTTTTTTAGATATCCAATAGTCCATTATACTTAGGTAGGTCTCTATATCATAGTCAAGTCGAGTCCCATAAATTTCGTAAAACAGAGTAAAAACCTCTCTGATTATTCCTTCTTCACTAAGAAATGTCAATTCAAATTCATTTTCATCTAACCAATTAATTATCCTGGTAGAAACATCAAACCCATACAAACTTTTTGCAAAATAATATTTGTTTCCTTCATTTAAAATTCTATCTACCTTACTCGCAACAGAATGGAAAATTGATTCCAATAATTCTTCTTGCTCTGACGAAGACAAGTAGAATGCAAATGTATTTTTCAATAGCTCATTTACTTCGCTGTAAAAATCACTGCTATCACTCATATCAGCATATATAAAAGACAGATAGTTTTCTAACGAATCAATGATTAGAAATAGATTATCTAAGTAGCTTTGTATTTTATTTTTTGCCATTTCTGTCAGATTAGCGGGCCCATTAGAATACATATTTCTAATTCTCACTTTCCAATCTTGTTCTTCCAAGTAGAACTGAGTAAATACTCTATGAAAAGTATCATAAGAAAGTTTATTTACACCATAATTTGGAGAGTAGCTCTCCACAAGAAGTAAGATATTACTCTTACATTCCTCCATTGAACTACCCGAGAAAGCTCTTCTACTCTCCTTCCAAATATTACGATTTCTAAAATCACTTTTTCTATTACTATATAGATTTTCATTTGTTAACAGTATGCTTCCTTCAGTATAAATACCTGATCGTGCTGTTCGACCAATTAAATTTGTTATTTTTCGATTTTCCATTTTGGCTGTTCCTTGAGATAAAGAGTAAATAAGTAAATATTTCAAAGGAATATTTACTCCTTCCGCTAAAGTAGAAGTACAGATTACTGCTTTAACATCGCCTTTTTTCATTGCATGTTCAATAGATTCACGAACACCATCATTTAAATTAGAATAGTGAGGAAATATACCTAAAGTTGCAGCTCTAGTATATATGTTATCTTCTCCATAATGAAGTTCAAACAAATTTTTAAATCTTCTTACTTCTTCAATACTTGCTCCATTTAAAAAGTTGTTAAGGTTATATCCTCTACTTTCAATCGCTATCATTCTATCTATTATTGGTTTTATTGATGCAGGCTGCCCAACAAAAATAGCTGTTCCACCATTCACAACTAACCTATTGGAGAAATATATGCATAGATCTCTCCGCCTGTCTTCATCTATTCTTTTTCTAGGAAAAAACCATTTTAAAAAGCTGTTATTATTAATATTTAAGTCAATAGTTTCGACCACACTTGGTACAAAAAATGATTCCTCATAAACATCACCAGGTTCAAAATAATGAATTTGTGCCGTTTCACTAAGATAACCAACCGATTTTTCTGATGTTTCGATTTCTTTTGCATTTACTATCAGATCATCATTATCAAATAACCATGTAGAAATATCATCAGAATTTGATAGAATTGCTGAAAAGAGTATCAACTGGCTTTCTTGATGGGACATTCTTTTTATATCCGTGATTAGCAGTTCATAATTAACCCCTCTAGAACTATCATCAAAAAGATGTGCTTCATCGAAAATAAAAAGATCAATTACATCAATAAACTGTGGCTCATGTCTTAAAATAAACGCAAATTTTTCTGGAGTAGACACAATAATATTTCTTGAAACCACATCAAAAATTTTATCTTCCTGATATACATCAGTAAATTTTGTTACCTTTACCTCTTTAAAAGAATTAAAAGCTTGCTTAATATCCATAACGATTTCATTACAAAGGGCTCTTAAGGGAGCAATTATTACTAAATTTCTTTTCCCTTGAATAAATAATTTCGAATAGACAATTAATTCAAAGCTTTTCGTTTTCCCCACACCAGTTGGCAATGGAATCACACAATTTCCGTTCATTAGCACATTTTTTTCTACAATTATTTTTTGCGCCGGCCATAAAAAATGAATACTCTTTTTTAAAAGTAAATACGGTTTCCAATCAGATGATTGAGCATCGGACCATTTTGGAAGAACTTCCCATGCTGAATATTCCTTTGCCAATATAAGTATTGGACAAAAAAAATCAAGATAGGTAACATCATAGTAATCATCTGAAAGTAGTTTTAATCTCCTGAAGTCTTCAAATTTTGAAACAATATCAGAAAAAGGAGCTCCTTTAAAATAATGTTGCTCAACAGATTCAATAAACTCATTTGAGATATCATCAAGATAATCAAATTCTTCATTTAATCTGTTAAATAGAAGAACAAATAAAACTCTATATATTATCTTCTCAATATCACTATTAAGTTCATGTTTTTCTATTTTCCCTAGCAGAACTTTTGCACTTCCAAAATTCTCTATACAAAAATAAGCAATTGTTCCCAGTAATAGAAGGCTTGAATCAACAGTGGAGATTTCCTTTGCTTGAACCGTATACTCATAGTACTGGGCAACAACCTTCAAATCATCCTTTGAGATACTAGCTAACTTGTCGTATTCATTAGATTCTATATCTTCACAATACTTTGACAATGTATAAACAGTAGAGAAAACTAAATCTGAAGAATTTAATATAAAATTAGGATACTTTTCTTTCTCCACACCAAATTCTTCTAGCTTGGCTTTTGTTTTCTCATACTTTAACATTCTTAGAGATCTTTCTGAAAAAATCATTCTATGCACCTCTCATAAACTTCATGAACTAAGTCCATCATTTTATCACAGTGGATAAGAAAAACGCTATCAATTTTTTCTAGCTTTATTTCATCTTTATCAGTAAAGTTAATTTTTACTTTTTCTCCTATCTCACCTCTACTAATAGCAGCTGCTGCAATTAATCGAAGTTTATAATCATTTTCAGACTTTCTTTGAAATCTTGCAATTCTATCTGATTCATCATTTTTTCCCATAGTTTTTAACTTTTTTCTATAGTAATTGAGAGTAATTGAAGCTCTCAACTCATCTTTTATTGAATGTTCAATTGCTTCAGTTACTTTCGAATAACTTGAACTTGTTGCGCCCATTTTAGATTCAATCGCAAGTAACTCATCTTCATTTGTCGGTGTATAATCATCTTGTTGAAATTTATAAGCTAATATATCAGTTCCTTGTTCACTTTGTGTTGGAGTTGCTCTATTATATTGCTTGCATCTTGGAACTTCAAAACCTTTAATAAATTCAAGTAAATCTGAAAAGATTATCTCCCCAAAGTCGGCTGATCTCATGGCAGGTCCCTTTACCATTTCTCTTTGAGGAATAACAAGTTCTCTAAGATAGCTTTCTTTGCTCATTTGCGTTGAATTTATTGACTCTTCTAAATCTTCATCTGATTCATAATGCCTTCTTATATGTTTTGCCCAAGCATTTATTGTCACATCATCTTTTATATCATATTCTAGCTTATAACATTCTACTTTTTTTCCATCTCTAATTTCTATACTCGGCTCACTTACTAGCCAAGTAATATAATTTGGTATATTCATAGTTCACTCCTTTCCAGCCAAGTTTGTCAATCAAATAATTTCCTTTACTTCTTAAATCTATTTAAACAAATCATCTGGATCACAAATATCTCTATTTATTTCAGATTTTAAGACTTCTTCGGTTTCTTTATCAATCGTTTCAATTGCTCCTGTTACAGTCAAAAAACGATAGGTTGCTGCATTTTCACTCAAAACAGTATTCACCTGTATATTATTAATCACTTTTGGAATAGAATCATATTTTCTGTTAGATTGCTTTTGAACATTACTACTTAAGCTTCCACGAATAAAGCTATTAAGCATTAACCTATCATCAGAAACCGTAGATATCTCAGCTGCATTTTCATTCTGAATATCTATGTACTTATTATATTCTACTTGATATTTATCATAAATATCCTGAAGTATTTTTACTACTCTTTTTAATTCCCCAGTTCCAATATCTCCGGTCAAAATTTCCTTTGCCATTTCAAATTTTTTTGTTAGTTCACTGTTTTCTAATTTGCGATATCTAAATTCTAAATCATTCAATTTTATTCTCAATTTTTCTTGAGTTTCATCTATAGTATCTGAAATCTTCTGAATTAATTTGCTAATCTCATCTTTTTGCCTATTTAATTTTCTTTTCTCAAAATCATTTAGTTTTCTATCACCATGCAGTAATTTATCATGACAATTAATTCCAACTTTCAGCAGTCTATCTGTCTGTCTTTCTCTTACAATGTAAACGTGGTTAATCCCATTATTGGGGTTAGCATGAGAACAGTTTTTATAATCACAACCCGTTTTTTTACTTTCATAAACATAACGAACAAGCTCCCATTCATCAGAAGACATTGTATTATAAATATTCTTAAGCTGCTCCTCTAACTTGATAGGAAACTGTAATAGATATTCTAATTGTAAACTTTCATTAAATTCTGGATGCACTAATTCTCACTCCTTCAAATAAGCCAAAGTATTTTAACGTATTTTCATCTAAAAAAAGTATTGTGTTATATTGCAACTTACTATCCTTAAAATTCTTTAATAAATTGTTTAAATGCATCTTCCATTTTTTTATGATCAATGTTCAAATTATTCATATTTAGAAATCGACTAGGGATTTCTTTGCTATATCGAGTTATTTTCATATTATCTATTTTATGTTCTCGTCTTTTTAGATAATGTTCCATAAATCTTAATGACGGAGGATCGGATAAAAAATACTTAATTTTGGCTGCTGTAAGATTACCTTCAAAATCCCAACGATTTTTCTTGGCATAAATATTCATATCAGTATCTCTTATTACTGGAGGGTTTCGAAATAGAAATGCATTGAAAGCTGCTTCATCAATTACATACATTCCATCAAAATATCCCGCCATACCTAAAGTCGATGAAGTTATAAAGATTCTAACAAATTCTGTAATTTCAACAGAATTTGATATATTAAGTTTTTGTTTAACATATTCTTGATTTTCTTCAAAAAAACCTGCATTCTTTTTGAATTTATCAATTTCATTGATAATTTTCGCATTTGTTTTTGCGTGATCTTTAACGGTATAAGGAGGTACAATTGACTTACACTCCAAAATGAACATAGTTCTATTCAAAACAAAAACTAGATCTGTCTCATAATTTTCTTTATTTTTATTATCTTTAACATGTGCAGCAATTCTGTGCGCATTGATATTGTGCAACTTCAATTTTTTTTGTAATCTTTTTTCAAACGCATTTCCTTTAAAATTTATTTGGAGGTTTTTATGAGATAATAAAGAAACTAGGGCTATTTCAGCTGAAAGGTCAAACACAATACTTGGTATAAGAACTAACTGATCTTTAAATAGAATCAAAGGGTTATCAATTAAGTCTTTTGACTCTTTATCAAAAATAAACATATTTATTATTTGCTTTGCTTCTTCAAAAGTAATATCACTATTGTATTTAATCAATTGCTTTCTCCACCACTGAATTGGCTTCACTACACAGAGCTCATTTAATTGATTTATCTCTTTTCTTGTTTTTAATTTTTTTGCAGCCTGTTCTCTAATAAAAAAGTAAGCACTGATCCATTTAATAATCGAAACCCCAAGAATTTCAGTATTCAAATTTTCTATTCCAAAAATCCGCTTACAATGTTGCAATGACAAATATTCACTTCTTTTTCCTATTCTTGAAAATTTGATATTTCTTCTATTTAAATCTGAAGTTATACTGTCATTTAAACTTTCAAGATAATTTTTTTCTCTAAAATTTGAAATTAAAACCGTCTTATCGAAATTCTTATCAACGATTTCAACAACATAACCGTCAGTATTTTTCTCAATATTTACGTCTGAAAATCTAAAGTACTCTACTACATCTGTCATTTCGTCCCAGTGAGAGTTCAATCCAAAATGTCTACTTGCAATTTTTGTGTCTTGATCAGAATAGATTTTTGAAGATACATTGAATGGGATATTTTCAAATAAAAAAAATTTGATTACATTGGAAACAAATCCAATATATGCATCATATGTATTAGCTCTATTTTCTAAATTGTCTCTTCCATCACTAAACTCAACATTAGGATTAAAAATATTGGAAAGTTCTTTCATTATCAGTTCTGCTGAAACAACTAAAAGACAACCATCTAGTTTTTGATTAGTTTGATGGTTTAAAAAATAATTTTCCCTAAACTCAAAAAAATCTTCCATCATTTCATTTATACATACAACCTTCTTCTTGTAGTCTCTCCAATAAATTAACTCTTCTGAATTCGCTTCTTTTTCAATAAAGTCTGATAATTTATCAAATATGAGTTTCTTTTTTCTCCCTTGTCTTCCAGCTGAATTGAGATCTGTTACGAATGGTGAAATTTTGAGAATATCACAGAATTCTCTCATTTCAACATTCTCATAAATGTTCTTCAATTCATTAAACACTGTATTAGTATTCTTTGAAAAATTAATTAGGTCTTCGTATCTATAAATATCAAATTTCTGATTATATTGACTATACACTTTTTATTTCCTCCATAAAATTATTTTTAGGACAATTGGGAATTCAGTTCGGCCACATCAATTTATATTAGTTATATTCATTATACCAAGCAACTCATCATTTAATCATCAAATATATGCAAAAAATAAATAATAAAAGACAAATACAAAATTGTACTCGCCTTTTTACTAAACATACAAAAGTTCCTTAATACAATGAATCCAAATTATCTGCCAGTTTTCGTTGTTTACTGGGATATAGATGACCATAAATATCATAGGTTGTTTGAATGGAAGCATGTCCCAATCGCTCCTTTATAATGTATGGTTTCTCTTCTTGATGAATCAGCAAAGCTACATGAGAGTGTCTAAAATCATGAATGCGAATCCATTTTAAACCTGGATCTCGCTTTAAGTTGCCATCATACTTTTTTCTTAACCTGTCAGCATCAATTATTCGATACGGAGTTTCTTCGAATATTCTTACTTCCAAAATTGAGCGATTTTCCATATATTCAATCAATAGATCCGTTTGACTAGTTTTCCATTTTTCCAGCAATCCGCATAATTTATTATGAATAGCTATTACTCGATTTCCTGCTACTGTTTTTGGTTCACTAACAATTTCTTTTCCATTAAGTCTTATTACTGATTTATTCACAGTTATCTGGCCATGAGCAAAATCGATATCTCGCCATTTTAGTGCCAGTAGTTCCCCTTTTCGCATTCCTGTAAAAAAGGCAAGATGAAAAAATAGACGAAATACTTTTTCATTTTCTTTAAATAATTGGTCAAATAGTAAAAAGTCATCCAAAGTCCAGTAGTTCATTCTCTTTTGTTTTACTGGTAATTTTTTTATTAGTCGGCACGGATTGTCAGGAAGTATATTTTGTCGAATTGCTACATCTATAATCTTTTTTTAAAGAATCATGATTTTATTGATGTAATTATTAGATAATGCTTTACTTCTCAATGATTCTCGAAAAATAATTAATACTTGATAATCTATTTCTGAAACTTGAGTATTTTTGAAGTATTTCTTGATATGTGCGTCAAACATATATTGTTGTGTGGCTATGTAACTTTCTTTTCGCTCTCTTTTTTGATCTTCAACTAATAAAATTCCAAATAGTAAATCAATGTTACATTCTACAGGTAATTTTTGATTTAATAGTGTAACTCTCAATAGATTCTCTATATCTATCGCTTTTTGCTTACTAAGAATGTTTTTCCGAACAATTCTTTATTATTTCAAATACACTAATTCAATTTGAAGTCTTTTTGTAAATCTACTCTTTCAATTTCCATATTGCTTTTATTTTCATATGTCTCCCAAACAAACTTAACGATTCCAATTGTCGAACTAACTACTAACCGAGCGTAACGAGCTGGTAACTCGACAAAATCCTTGCCTTTTCCATGTCCATCGCCTTTTTCATTTCTTAAATTATTAATTCCATCAATTATCTGAGTTAGACTACTTAGAATCTTTTTAACTTCTTGATTAGATTGAGCAGATACATTCTTACTAGTATCAAGATTCAAGTGCAAAAATACCTGGTTCCTCAATTCTTGAAGTGTAACGCTCGAACGATAGGGAATATTTTCATTATCTAAAATATGCTTAAAACATGATTCTAGCAGTTCTTTTGACTTACCAATCGAATCAGCTGGATGTGTTTCAATTGATTCAACCATTAACGAGATTTGTTTTTCTATATACTGACTATTAAATTTTCCAGTAAGACTTTTTGACTCTTCAGTTAAATATGAGTGATCGTTACCTAAATAATCCAAAACAAGTTTCTTAAGTTTCATTGCAATTTTATCATTTTCTTCAGTTCTATAATCTGTTGATTCAGATAAATCTTCATAATATTCAAGTAAGTCTTTTGATAAAATCAGCACTTCTTTTTCACTAGCCTCATCAATAAAACACCCAATGATTTTGCTTTGGATTGACCATATTTTTCTTGTATAGCTACTCCTACTGATTGAACAGTAAAATCATCAAATGTAGCATTAGAAAAATCTAAAACATATCCACCATTATTGAAAAAAGCTTTTATTCGATTTTTTTCTCTATTTGTCAGCATCCTAATATCCTCTCCCTACAATAACATTATACCAAGGATAGTTTGATTTTAGAATGAACGTCGTTCTCTTTACATATTAAATAGGAAGCCAACAATTTGCTGACTTCCTAATACCTATCTCACTTCAAATTTTCGAATCGCTTTGTAAAGGGCGATTAAGCATTCTTGATAGCAATCTTCATCAAAAGAATCTGATCTAAACGATACATTAATCAATAATGGCTGAAATTTCATTACGATTTCTTCAAAGGAATTATCATCCCCTGCTTTTGCTGACAATAGTAATTTTTTTAGAGATACCATAACCTCACCTTTCAATATACAATTTTAAAGTAACTATCATTTTTTTTGATTATATTCGTTTCTAATTTTTGCATAAATTCGATGTTTTAAATTAGTCACACCTTGTCGAGTTATATTTAAAGTCTTCCCTATTTCCTTTTTCCTTATCTGTTTTGCCCAACAAGAATTTTTCCAAAAGAAAAATTTGTTCTCGTTCTTTTAAATTACTATAGCAACAACAATCTTTTCATCATCCAAAACCATTGGATATCCAAAAATCAGTATAGCCGGAAGAATAACCTCCTTTGATATTTTATCTGATGAATATTCTTGAAATTTTTCAAGAAGAAGTTCATATTCTTGATAACGATGCTTCCTCTTATAATAATTGGTTGCAGTATTATGGATAACTTTTTTTATATACGTCGCAAATTGAGCTTCAATCTTTTCATGTTCAAAATTCATTGCATGTTTCCTCCTAATGAAATCATTCAAAAGGAGAAACTTACAATCGATTATTTGATGACTACTTCAATCGATATTGCCAATATCCTCTGTAAGCTTTTTCCACATTTATATTGGAATCACGATGGATTCTAGGCAAGATATTGCTTACAAAATTACTATATGTCAAGTTATAGTTATATCGCTCTAATATAAACTGAAATATTTGTCTTGTTTGAACAGGTTGTCCAGCTTCTTTCAAAAAAGATGCTATTTTCAGAGCTATATCTTGATAACTCACTATGCTAAATTTTTTTTCTTTTTTAGATAATATATACTTTTGATGCTCTATATCCATTGACCAATCATTCTTTTTCCGACAGTTATTTTTAAAATGACTATTAGATGGTTTATCTTCAAACGCTTCTAATTTCTATTTTAAATCATAATACTTTTTGGTAATTTCTCTCCTTTCCTCAATTAATAACTTCATTTGTTCATAAATAGCTTCTTTCTCATCAAATATACCCATTGTGCTTCTCCCTTCATAAGGTAGAAACAAAATATGATTGATAAATGACACAAATTTTTTGTTTAAGTATTATTAGTTAAAAATCTCAAACCTACAAATCACATTTGTTCATTTAAGATTATTCGGTTGTATAATATTTAGTGTTGATGGAAAATCTCGTCGAGATTTTTCTTCAACACTTTTTTATTTTTGACGACAAAAAGAGACCTCAAACTGATAAAATGTAGTCGACCAAAACAAACATCGATCAGGAGTGAAGCCTCATGGATAATAATACTAGAAAAATGCTTGGATTAACAGATGAAAATATCATGTTCTCTGAAAATTGGTTAGAAGAAATCGAAAGAAAAGGAAGTAAAGCTTATTTAATCAAGGGAGAACTATCTTATATCCCTCTTGCTTGCGAGAAGTGTGGGATTAAAAATCAAGGGGAAGTTGTCAAAAATGGGACGAAGACAACTCAAACACAAATGCCTTTATTTAAGAGCACCTTAACCTACCTTAAACTGAAACGCTCCCGGTTTCTTTGTCGTGCCTGTCAGAGTACTTTCATTGCACAAACACCGATTGTCGCTCGTTTTGACCATTTAGCGAAAGAACTAAAATACCAGATTCTTTTAGAACTGTCTCAAGTCAGTTCTCGAAAAGCCATTGCTGAACGTTACTTCGTCTCTGATGTTTCTGTTTTAAGAATTCAAGAAGAACTTGCAGAGACTTATCGTAAGAAGAGAAAACACTTACCTGAAGTACTATGTATTGATGAATTTAAATCAATGAAGTCCTGTGAAGGGGCAATGAGTTTTATTTGTGTAAATGGGACAAACAATCAACTATTCGACGTTTTAGAGGACCGTCGTTTGTTTCGGTTGGTTCAGTATTTCATGCGCTTTCCTCGTGAACAACGTTTAAATGTCCGATATTTAGTGATGGATATGAATGGGTGCTATCCTCAATTACTCAAAACCGTTTTTCTGAACGCAGAGATTGTCACCGATCGCTTTCACATTGTCCAACAAATCACTCGCGCCTTTAACCAATTACGAATTAAAACGATGAATCGTTTCAATACATCAAACTCTGAAGATAAGAAAAAATATCGTCGACTGAAACGTTACTGGAAGCTGCTTCTAATGGATTCTGCCACTTTCGAAAAACAAAAAATCAGTTATCATTTTCTCTTCAAACGCCATCTCTATCCACAAGATATTATTGATGAGTTACTCAATTACGATATAACGCTACGCCTTGCTTATGAGAGTGTCCAACTTCTACACTATCATCGAAAGGAGAAGGATTCGGTTTCTTTTTTCAATGTGATACAAACATTAGACTCTCGCTTACCTCAGTGGTTCAAGAAGAAGCTACGCTTTTTAAAGAAGTATAAGCAAGGTATCAAGAACGCTTTTGACTTAGATTACTCGAATGGTGTGACCGAAGGTTTAAACAATAAGATTAAAGTCATTAAGAGAGTCTCCTACGGTTATCGAAATTTTTATCATCTTCGCGATCGTATTTACATTATTCAAGGATTAATTTATCAATAGAAAGCAAAAAAGGCTCATTGTCAATAGGGACTGATGATTAAAACTTGAAAGATATCTGTTAGAGTCGAATGACGACTAACAGGTATCTTTTTTGTTATTTTATTTTTATGAGTCCTTCCGTTAAAAATATCCGTGTTTTCATATTATGAAACGATTTAAAACCATAGGAGGCACGTTTCAACGTCTTAATATGCGTGTTTTTTGCTTCAAGTTTTCCATTTGAGTAAGAGTAAATCAAATTGTTTCGAATCCCCTCTTGATAAGAAAGTAGGTTTTCAAAGGTTGTTCTTAATTCAGAATCAAGTGTATCAGGCAAATTGAAAAGTTGTTCAAAAAACAGGGGATGATTCTTCTTTTTGAAAGAGCCGATTAAATTCTGGAACACACGATAGGCAAGGCCTAGAGATTCAGAAAAGGAAACTAAACGATGAACCATCATCGATTCAGTCAATAATGGGAACTTCGAAGTAGGAAAGCTCCGCCAAGCTTTGTATTCTGAATGATTGATATTATCCTCGTTTTTAAGATACTTTCGCCAATTGGCTTTCATTTTATTCGCTTCACTGACTTTTTTTTCTCCCAAAAGCTTCTTCATTTCACGGACGCGAAATTGATTGAATGCGCGATTTAAATGTTGGACAACGTGAAAACGATCAATCACTAATTCCGCATTTTTAAAGACCTTTGGAATAAGTTCAAAATAAGCGGCGTTCATATCGGTGACTAGGAACTTGACTTGTTCTGGATTGGTATAACGGGAAAAATGAGAAACTAAAAAAGGAAGTTTTCGACTCGATAAAATCGTGACGAGTTCGCCTGATTCTCCGTCTGCGCAAATAAAACTCATCTTGTCTTCAATTGAAGTGTGAGATCGGAACTCATCAACCATAAGCACTTTGGGCAACGTCTTAAATCCTTGATCTGGCAAGTATGGCGTTAACCCTTGCAGGATTCTTATAACAGATGTTATTGAAATGTGACATAATTGTGCAATTAACGTCATTGAAATTCGTTCTTTTAGTAACTCGATGACTTTGAACTGTATTTGTTTTGAGATTTGGCAACGTGCATTGACAAAATAAGATTGTGCCGTCCAATGACTCTCACAATTCTTACAAAAATAGCGTTGTTTCGCTAGCTTTAAGATGGTTGGCATCTGGTTATAGGCATTTAATCGGGTCATTGATACTTTACTCCCATTTTTAACAATGGTTTGTTTTCCTGCACTATCCAAGGGGGGGAATCCACATGTTGGACAGTGGTGTACTTCAGGGGAAAGTTTTCCTTCCATTATAAGCGTTTTCTTATTTTTATATTGTTCGTAATCCACTTTTGAAATGTGAAGACTTTTCTCTATAATTCCGAGCATTTTTTTGATATCATGAGATATAGACATATCGTTCCCTCCAATTGGTTTTGTGTAGTGACTCAATCATATCAGGGAATGGTATGTTTTTTTATGTTTAAAACAAAAAAGGGCCTGATTGATTCATTTCTGAATCATCAGTCCCATAAATTATAGAGCCGCAAAAAATCGGCAGAGTTTTCTCCACCGATTTCTACGACATATTTGATTCATTTTGAGTCCATCAACACTATTTGACGAACAACCTTTCATTTTTAAAAACAAAAAAAGTACATCCAACGCTTAGAAACGTTGATGTACTTAGTACCGATGGCCGGGGTCGAACCGGCACGCCCTTGCGGGCACAGGATTTTGAGTCCAGCGCGTCTGCCAATTCCGCCACACCGGCAAATAATTAAAAGGCGGTAACCGGATTTGAACCGATGATAAAGGTTTTGCAGACCTCTGCCTTACCAACTTGGCTATACCGCCATGATATAATACGTTGGGTTTTGAATAAAAAACTGGGGTAGCTGGATTCGAACCAACGCATGAGGGAGTCAAAGTCCCTTGCCTTACCGCTTGGCTATACCCCAATAAAAAAGGCGAACGAGGGGAATCGAACCCCCGAGTGTCGGAGCCACAATCCGATGCGTTAACCACTTCGCCACGATCGCCATGGCAGGGACAGTAGGAATCGAACCCACACTAACGGTTTTGGAGACCGTTGTTCTACCGTTAAACTATGTCCCTATATTAAAATTTCAAAAAATGGAGGAGAGTGGATTCGAACCACTGAACCCGAAGGAACGGATTTACAGTCCGTCGCGTTTAGCCACTTCGCTACTCCTCCATAATGGCGCGAGACGGAATCGAACCGCCGACACATGGAGCTTCAATCCATTGCTCTACCAACTGAGCTACCGAGCCAATACAAAGTATTTATTATTTAATTATAATAAAACGGTCTGGACGGGACTCGAACCCGCGACCTCCTGCGTGACAGGCAGGCATTCTAACCAACTGAACTACCAAACCAATGGGGGTTAACGGGTTCGAACCGCTGACCCTCTGCTTGTAAGGCAGATGCTCTCCCAGCTGAGCTAAACCCCCATTATAATTTAAAACAATGATCCGTACGGGATTCGAACCCGTGTTACCGCCGTGAAAGGGCGGTGTCTTAACCGCTTGACCAACGGACCATTTTAAAACTTACGGAGAGTAAGGGATTTGAACCCTTGAGACAGCGTAAACCATCTACATGATTTCCAATCATGCTCCTTCGGCCACTCGGACAACTCTCCAGGCTTTAAAGAAGCAATTTTACTCTTCTTTTTCTCATATTGAGAACTCCGGCAGTAGGACTCGAACCTACGACATCATGATTAACAGTCATGCGCTACTACCAACTGAGCTATGCCGGAATAAGATACAACAGCGTGGCGACGTCCTGCTCTCACAAAGGGAAACCCTTCACTACAATCGGCGCTAAGAAGCTTAACTTCTGTGTTCGGCATGGGTACAGGTGTATCCTTCTCGCTATCGCCACCACACTATTTAATTG
>NZ_JBTXLU010000015.1:0-63681 GCF_054871745.1 Enterococcus sp. LJL98
TAATGTATTCCAAACAACAATTGGCAGCCGTTATTAAATACGGTGTCATGATTGTATCTACTTTACCAGTCATTGTGGTTTATCCATTCCTACAAAAATACTTTGTAAAAGGAATGATGGTTGGTTCGGTAAAAGGTTAGTCTTTTATTCGATACCGCTAAATTTGATTAAAAGTGTAAAAACACTGTTTAATAAAAATGTTACAAGGGGAGATATTAGGAAATGAAGAAAACAAAAGTACTTGTCGGTCTACTTGCTTGTGGTGTTTTACTTGCAGCATGTGGTAACGGCGGAGGAAAAGACAAAGAAGCGGCAAACGTTGAATTAGGTACCGCAGGTGAATTCCCAGTTGTCAAAGAAAAATTAAAAATGACAATGATGGGACCAGGTACGGGTTCCGCTGAGTGGGCAGATATGGATTTTTTCAAAGGAATGGAAGAAAAATCAAATATTGAATTTTCATTCACGACGCCACCAATGGCTGACTTTGGAACAAAACTAAACTTAGCGTTCGCATCCGGTGATTTACCAGACGTATTATTCGGAACAGATACAAATACGTTAACACCTGCCATGGAAATGGATTATGGTAGTCAAGGCATCTTAGTTCCAATTGAAGACTTGATTGCTGAAAATATGCCAAACTTTAGCAAAATTTTAGAAGAAAATCCAGAAATCCGTAAATCAATTACGACACCAGACGGTCATATTTATTCTTTACCAATGGTGCACCGTGGAAATACTGCAATCTGGCCACGTGGTCCAATTTGGTACAATGGTGAGTGGTTAGACGCATTAGGCGTAACAGAATTACCAAAAACAACCGATGAATTTTATGAATTGCTTGTTCGTTTCCGTGATGAAGATCCAAATGGGAACGGCAAAAAAGATGAAATTCCATTGACTGACGTTAAAATGGATTCGACTCGTCCATGGTTAATGGCGGCATTTGGGATTACAGACCGTACCATCGAAGAAATTGACGGGGAAGTTGTCTTTACACCAGTAACAGAAAACTATAAAGAGTATTTAAAATTCATGAATAAATTATATTCTGAAAAATTATTAGACCCAGAAGTTTATTCGCAAGCGGATGAACAAAAGAAAGCCAAAGGACAAAATAACCAAATCGGTTTATTCCCAGATTGGTTCTCATTCTTTACAACGGGTCGTCAAGAAAATGAAGCAATCATGGATCCGATGTTCTACCCATTAACATCAGACATCAATCCTGAGCGTATCACCCCAGGTAGCCCACGAATGGGTCGTTCAACATTTGCAATTACAAGTAATAACCCTTCACCAGAAGCAACTTTACGTTGGGTTGACTACTTCTACAGCGAAGAAGGTTCAGACTACTTGAACAAAGGACCAGAAGGCGGATTCTGGGAATATGCTGAAAATGCAAAAGGTGAGCAAGTACGTGTCTTTGCCAAAGGCGTTGATCCAGCTGAGTCAGAAGATGCTCGTTCAAAAGTCACACCTGACTACGGAATCATGGTACCAAAAGTAGAATTCCCAACAGATACCGATGATCCAGCAGCTTCTGTTTTACCAGAGCCAGATGCAGTCAACGATACAACATTCCAAGACTTCATTACTGCTGAAACAGAAGAAAAAATTACGCCATTTGCAAAAGTAACATTCCCATTATTATACTTAACAACGGAAGAGTCTGAAAAAGTACGTGACTCTGCAACGGACTTAAGTACTTATGTGGAACAAATGGAAGCGAAGTTTATCACTGGTTTAGAGTCAATCGATAAAGGTTGGGACAACTATGTGAAAACAATCGAAGGTATGGGTCTAGAGCAATACATTGCGACTTACCAAACAGCTTATGATCGTTGGGCAAGTGCAGAATAATGTATAATCAAAAAACGAAGACAGAGAAAAGCTCTCGCGTCTTCGTTTTTTTTAGCAAAAAATCCTTGTTCCGCTGGCTTAAGGTCATGGCCTTTTTGGAAGAAAAGCAGGACAAAGAACCTGAAAGGGGTTGCTGTCTTTTCTCCTGACGAAAAAAAGAAGGAAAAATCATTAAAATTAACAGAAAAATGTGGATTCTTAGTGTATTTTCATTGTTTTAAACTAAAAATTTTTAACGTTTTATGTTAAGCTATGACTATAGGTTTTTTATCAGCTTTTAGGGGGCAACCAATTTATGAGAGAAATGAAAGGAATTATCAAAGGAAGTTATGTTCTCGGGCAGACAATCATTGATGGGTTGTTTTTACAACTTTTATTCGTCTTATACACCTTAAGAGGAGCAATCATCCTGGGCATTTTTCCGGCGCTCGCGTCAGTCTTCCAAGTCATTTATCTCTTTTTCATTCGTGGAAAAGAAATGGTAAAGATTCGTGAAGAATTTGGGCGGTTTTATCAAAAATACTTTAAAATGAGTAATTACTTAGGTTACACGATGTCCGCCATCGGAGGTTTTTTATACTTCGATTTACAAGTGAATAAAACGTTTATTCGTTCAGCACTCATTCACTACGGTTTAATTATTGTCTTAGTGCTCTTTTTAGGGGCCTGCCTGTTCGTATTTCCAGTCTTATGCCGTTATGAACTGACGTATAAACAGTACTTGCGTCAAGCAGTCGCACTCTTTTTCACCAATTTAACGGAATCAATCGCTATGCTTGTGGGTACCTTTGTCGTGATGTGGATTTATGTCGGCTTACCGATCTTACTCGTGATTGCAGGGATTCCCTTAATTGTCACACCGGTCATCTGGTTTGCCTTACAAGGGATGAAGAAAACAGAAGCGAAGGTTGAGTCTTTATGAAAAAGCCAACCTTTTCGATTCGTTCCATCCCAAAGCTACGGTTTGATTTCAAGCGACGTACCTTTCACCGCTATGTCTATTCTTACCTACTCGTTTTCTTGTTACCGTTTTCGATTGTTTCGTTTATTTGGTATCGCACATCGACGACGAGTATTAACGACCAAATTGACTTATCGGCAAAAAATCAGTTAATCCAAGTCCAGTCGATCATGTCTGGTAACTTGAGTCAATTAGACTTGATTACCAAACAAATGACCTATAATTCTGCACTAACCGAAAAGATGGCAACGCATCCATACTATGCAAGTGAAATGTTAAAAGAATTACAGCGTTACAAACTGTATAGTTCGCTTATTGAAGAGTTATACATGTATTTTTATGATTTACCAGACAAAATTTTTTCATCGAGTGGACAGTTAGATTTGTCGACATTTATCGGTCGCCGTTATGATAACTTTGTCTTTAATGAAAAAGAATTAAGAGAATCTTTAAAGACAACGGTTCCTTTGATTCTGACGGTTCCGGAAGTGGCATATAAGGATGGACTCGGATTGATGTCTTACTTTGTGCCACTGACCACGCCAGAAGGGAGTCCTTATGGTTCGGTCATGTATACCATGAAGATGACAGACATTCAACGTGCCTTAGAAAAAGCCGTGAATGAAGAAACTGGGAAAGTCTTTATGTTTGACCGTGAGAACCGCTTGTTAGCAGCCTCTTCTCCGACAACGATACCTGAATTCATGCGTCGACCTGCTGCGGTGAACGCCTTACTCAAAGAAACAACTAAAAAAACAGAGGATGGCGTTTTTCGAGTGACGGCCGTTCAAGATGAGGATTTTGGCATTACTTATTTAGCGATGACGGATGCCAGTTTAGCTTTAAAAGACGTGAAAGCGACTCAGATGCGTTCCCTCTTACTGGTGCTCTTTTTACTTGGAGCCGGTGTGAGTGTCGTGTTCTTTATTAGTCGTCGTCAGTACAAACCCATCCATGAACTTGAAAAATTAATGGAACAACAAGTCGGTGACGTGGCTGCGGATGAGGAACTTGATAGCTTAGATAAAATTGGCTATCAAGTGGTGACTTTCTTAAAACAAAACAAAGAGCTCCATCAAGAGATTCGTCGCCAAACGCCACATGCGCGAGAACAAGTCTTACGGAAATTACTGGTTGGCCGTTTTAGAGATGAAGAAGAAATCCAATTGTTACTAAAAGCGGTGGATGTTCAACTCTTTCAAGCAGGCTACTTTGTGATGTTGGTCGATACGAAAATGGTGACGACAGCAACGAGTATTCAAAACCAAGAATTCCTAATGAGTTTTTTAGATGACCTTTCAGGTGAAGATTACCATGCCTACGGTTCCGAATTACTTTCTAGCCAAGCAATTGCTTTACTGGTCAGCATGGAAAAAAACAGCGATCCACATCAAATTGTGAAAGAGATTCTGGCGAAGATCGTTCTAGAAAATGTGGTCGCACCGGCCGTCGGTGTCGGGGCCGTTGTACAAGAGTTATCGGCCGTTAACCATTCCTATATTGAAGGGTTAGCTGCGTTGGAGTATCATACAATCTCTGGTTTACCCAATCAGATTTTATTCTTCAACGATATTAAATACACGAAGAAAAATGAAGATTTTTCTTACCCAACAGAAGAGCAATTGAAGCTTCGTCAAAGTTTGCAACAAGGGAACTACGCGATTGCAGAAGAAACGATTAATGAGCTGGTACAAAAAGGCATCCAAGAACAGCCCACGATTGCGGGCATGAAGCTTTATAGCTACTATTTATTAAATAGCGTTGTCACAATAGGGGTTGAAATTGTCGGTCAAAATTTCTTCCAAGAAGCTGAGAAAACAGCAGAATTCACCAATATTTTTGAACTACAAAAAGAGCTGCTTAAGATGAGTCAACGCATTTGTTTGGTTGTGGAACAAAATCCAAAAAACCAAGAATCGCAGTTGCAAAAAGACATTTTTGCTTACTTAGACGCCCATTATGCCTCACAAGATTTTTCATTAGAAAAAGTGGCCGAGGCCTTTGAAGTCTCCGTTTCTTATTTAAGTCGCTTTATCAAAAAAGAAAGTGGCGTCACGTTCTCTAAATATATTCAAGACCGTCGTTTAGAAAAAATTAAACGGGATCTAATTGAAACGGGTGCGCCGATTAAAGATATTATTACAGCAGCTGGTTATTACGATGTATCAAATTACACTCGAAAATTTAAGTCGATTGTCGGGATGACTCCTGGACAATATCGCGAAAAAAATCGTTAAAAAAAAGGAGATTTGATTGTGGTTAACAGATTAATTAGTGCGACAGCATCACAAATTCGTCAAATGAATCGAGAGGAACTGTTTGAGTCGATCAAAGCAAGTGAAGGGCGCGTCATTGTTAGCGAGAACGTTTGTTGTTCGGCAACCGCTTCGGATAGTACAACGAATGCGGAACTAGCCGCCGCTTTTGGGGCAGACATGCTTTTACTGAATTTATTTGACTGCTTCAATCCAGTCGTGATTGGCTTGCCAGGAATTGGTCTATCGGAAGCCTTTGATTACTGGGCGCACCCAGAAAAAAACACACGAAATCCAATTGAGGAACTGAAACATTTAACCGGTCGGTTGATTGGGGTCAACTTAGAGCCAGTTGCTGAAGAGCAAGCAACCATGGGTCAAAAAGTTGAAATTGGCAACGGGCGGAAAAGTACCGCCGCAACCTTTCAAGCTGCAGAAAAATTAGGTGTTGATTATATTTGTTTAACAGGTAACCCAGGTACTGGAGTGACAAATGAACAAATTGCCTCAGCCATTAAGGTCGGTAAAGAAAACTTCAACGGCTTAATTATTGCTGGGAAAATGCATAGTTCAGGCGTGGACGAACCAATCATGACTTCAGAAGCAATTCATGCCTTTGCTCAGGCTGGGGCAGATATTTTATTGCTGCCAGCTGTGGGGACCGTTCCAGGTTTTGATCAAGCAGAATTAAAAGAAGCGGTAAAATTAGCCAAGCGCTTAGGGATGTTAACCATGTCAGCGATTGGTACGAGTCAAGAAAGCGCGTCACCAGAAACGATTCGTCAGATTGCTCTATGGAATAAAATGTGTGGTGTCGACTTGCAGCACATCGGGGATGCTGGCTATAGTGGCGTGGCACCTTGCGAAAATATTTATCATTTATCCGTGGCGATTCGCGGAATGAAACACACGATTCAAATTATGTCACGCTCGATTAACCGTTAAAAACTTGAACATTTAAAAAGAAAAAATAGTTAGAGGATCAAAGGTACCCCCTTTGTTATCCTCTATTTTATTGGATGGGGTTTGGATGAAAAAAGAAAATGTGCTAGAAATCAGCCGATCGCTTATTAAAATTATGTTTGGAAATGTTTTGTTAGCTTTGGCTTATGCCAAATGGATGGTTCCTCATAATATTATTAACGGGGGCGTCACCAGTTTGTCTCTGGTTTTACAAAAAGTCACGCAATTGCCTTTGCCTGTATTAACGAATAGCCTAACGGTTCTTTTGTTAATCATTTGTGGCATCTTCCTTGGAAAAGCGAGTTTTATGAAATCAATTGTGAGCAGCCTATCTTATATGTTTTTTTTCACGCTGTTTTATTCGCTCCCTTTTTCGCTAAGCATTGCCTTACCGATTGATTTCTTGTTGGCTTGTTTTGTCATTGCTTTTGGTTATTACTGTTGCCTATCCGAAGGTTCTTCAACGGTCGGCGTCGATGTGATTGCGCTTGTTTTGTACAAAAAAAATCCCAAACGAAATTTAGCCAAGATGATTCGACATTTAAATGTCCTTGTTTTGATTTTAGGCTTTGTGACGTACGGCTGGCAGGCGGTTGCAATTGGTTTAATTTTTAGTGTCGTGTATGCTTGGTTCTTAGAGAAGTTTTTAGCACTGGGGGAAGCCTGGTCGTTTAAAGCTGCGAAAATGATCAAAAATGACTGATGTGTATTCCTTGCGAAAGCGCGAATAAGAGAAACACATATTGTTTTGTATTCGTTTACTTAGTAAAGTAGAGTTAATACTATGAGGAGGACTGAAGAAAAGATGATTAAATTTCCAAAAGATTTTTTATGGGGCGCAGCAACTTCTGCACCGCAAACTGAAGGAGCAGCATTAGCCGATGGCAAGAGCCCGTCGACATGGGACAAATGGTTTGAAATGGAACCAGAATTATTCTTCGATCAAGTCGGACCAAATGATACATCAAATGTCTATTACCAATATAAAGATGACGTAGCATTAATGAAGAAAATGGATATGAATTCCTACCGTACGTCAATTGCTTGGACACGTTTATTACCAGACGGTAAAACGTTGAACTTAAAAGCAGTTGAATTTTACCGTAACTACTTCCAAGAAATGATTGATAATGGCGTAGAGCCAATGATTAACTTATTTCACTTTGATATGCCTTGGTGGTTAATGGAAAAAGGTGGTTGGGAAGCAAGAGAATCCGTTGACCATTTTGCCTTTTATGCTAAAACTGCTTTTGAACAATTCGGTGATTTAATTAAATCATGGGCAACGTTCAACGAACCTTTAGTTCATATCGAATGTGGTTACATGGGGGATGCGCACTGGCCGAAAGTACGTGACTTCAAACGTGCCATTCAAGTCGGTTACCATACAATGTTAGCGCATGCGAAAGCAGTCGAAGAATACAAAAAAGGACCAAACAACGATGGGAAAATCGGAATTATTTTAAACTTATCTCCGGTCTACGCGAAAAGTGACGAGCCTGCTGACCAAGAAGCACGTCATAAAGCAGATTTAATTTATATCCGTAGCTTTGTTGATACGGTTGTAAATGGTTACTTCCCAGAAGAATTAATCGAGATGTTCCGTGAAAGCGATTTGTTACCAACGACTTTAGAAGGTGACCGTCAAATCTTTGAAGCCAATACCGTTGACTTTGTCGGTGTTAACTACTATCAACCATTACGTGTGCAAGCACCAGAAAATCCAGTCTTCCCAGCGCAGTCACCAGGGGCATGGGCACGTGGCTACAACTGGCCTGAAAAACGGATTAACCCTCACCGTGGATGGGAAATCTTCCCAGAAGGGATTTATACGATTGCGATGCGCATGAAAAATGACTACGGCAATATGCCTTGGTTCATTTCTGAAAATGGTATGGGTGTGGAAGGCGAAGAGAAATTCATGGATGAAAACGGAATTATCCAAGATGATTACCGAATTGAATTCCTAGAAGAACACCTAGAGTTCCTAGCAAAAGCAATCGATGAAGGAAGCAACTGTTTTGGTTACCACATGTGGACATTCTCTGATTGTTGGTCATGGTTAAATGCCTACAAAAACCGTTACGGTTACTACCGGATTAATCGCGATGATAATTACCGTCGTTCAGATAAGGCAAGTAGCTACTGGATGAAAGATGTTATCAATAACAATGGATTTACAATAGGAGAAAAATAATGACTTTTAAAAATGATTGGACACTTTCTATAAACCATCCGAGCCTTTTAGTGGTTGCAAGACGTTTAAACCAATTGATTGAAAAAACTGGTGGGGTTGCTGGAGCAATTTCTCAGACTGCAACAGATGGTGCGATTTCTTTAAATTTGGATCGAAAAGCTTCAACCAATAAAATTGAAAAGTCTGGTAAAATTGTGATTACAGGTACTTGTACGAAGAGCGTTCTTCGTACAGGGGCTTATGCGATTTTACGAGAAACTTTAGGACAATTGACTGCTGGTGAAACAAAGGTTGATTACGCACAAGATCGTCGAGTACTGATGTTGGATATGGGTCGGAAATTCTTTTCGAAAGAAATGATTATGAAGTTGATTGACGCCTTAAGTTTTGCGCAATTTAACTTCTTACAATTGCATTTTTCTGAAAATGAAGGGTTCCGAATCGAATGTGAAACGGCACCTGAAATTGTATCAGAAGAGCATTTAACTAAAGCTGAGATAAGGGAAATTATTCAATATGCGCAATTTGCAGGGATTGAAATTATTCCGGACTTTGATAGCCCTGGGCATTTGAAACAAATTTTGAAAGACCGTCCAGAATGGCAATTGGTTAAGAAAAATGCAGAGGGAGACTGGGAAAAAAATCCAACTGCTTTGGATATTTCAAACCCAGAAGCCGTTGACTTTATCTTATCCATCTATCGTGAATTTGCAGAACTCTTTTCAAGTAGCCGTTATTTCCATATTGGAGCCGATGAGTTTGTTGACTTTGATGAAATGGAAGCTTATCCAGAAATTCGTGGCTACGCGAAAGAAATGTATGGCGAAGCAGCAGAAGGTATTGATGCTTTCGTTGGCTACGTGAATCGTGTGATTGAAGAAATCAACGGCCTTGGTTTCATCCCGCAAGTTTGGAATGACGGGTTCTTCCGTTTGAATCGTGCTGAGATTGTGAAACTTTCAAAGGAAGTAGAAATCAGTTACTGGACGAAATGGAACCAAAACATGGCACCTGTGGACACTTTTGTTGAAAAAGGGTATACCATTACCAACTTTAACGATAATTACTTCTACTATGTGTTAGGGGAACATGCAGGGTATACGTATCCAGAATACGAGAAGATTACGGATAAGTGGACGCCAGAGATGTGGCCGCAAGACCAAGTCGTCGCGTTAGATCCAGTTCAATTACCGGGTGTGGCTGTTGCGATTTGGAGTGACCGTCCAGAAGCGCAAACAGAAGAAGAAGTGTTAACGAATGCCTCACCGATTTTATTTGCTGTGATGCAAAAGCAATCAGGCGAAGTCTTTGCGACAAAAACAGACATTGATGGTTTCTTAGAGAAATTATTTAAATAAGAGGGTTGTTCGTCAAATCGTGTGGATGGACCCGAATGAGTAAAAAATCGTCGGAAACGGTAGAGAAATGATTTCTCTATCGTTTTTTTTGCTTGAAAAAAGAGGGGAAACCTGCCGCTCTTCTACGAAAAATTTCCTTGTGGATGTAAGCTGCGAGACCACTTCGAGCCCGTAGTCTCTCAGCTCGAAAGCTTCAAACTCGAGGATAAGTGCAAGGCACTAACCTCGAGTCATTCACATTTCGTCTTTTGACGTAGCGAGCACAAGGCCTTTTTCTCCGATTCGCTAATGTTGCTTGAACAACATTTATCGATTGTCAAATCATTTAAGAGGTAGAAAAAATCAAACCCTGAATGATAGAAATTCGATCTCTTAAATGAAGTGTGCATGTTTTGTGAAATCAGATACAGTACCTAGCTCGCGTAATGAAGTTCTGACTACTTCTAATAAATAGTGATGTAAGAAAGGTTTTTGATCTTCATCGAGTTCTTCTTTGTATTTCTCGTTAAGAGTGAAACAATCAATACCATTGATTACTCGCTCTTTTTTCACTCAAACAAAGAAAAAAATCACCAAGATTTTACAATCTCAGTGATTTTTTTCTAATGCTTATAATTCAACAATCTTCGTCCCATGCACTTCTGAAACACCTAAAACTTCAGCTACTTCTGCAGCATTTTCAAAATTGACACCGCCACCAGGCAAGATGATGATACGTCCATTGGCATAGGCAATCAGTTCTTGTAGGTGTGAGTAGTTCTCGCTGATTGGCGTTCCAGCGACACCGCCGTGAGTTAAAATACGATCGACGCCATGCGCCACTAACCAATCAATCGCTGCAAATTGTTTGTCGACAGGCATCGCATCAAAAGCCATATGGAAAGTAATGGGGAGGCCAACTGCACGGTCAATTAAGACTTCTAAAGCCTCTTCATCCAAATCACCTTCTGCAGTTAAGCAGCCTAGCACGACACCATCTGTCCCTAATTTTTTCGCTTCAATTAAATCCGTTTCCATAATTTTTAGCTCATGGTCGTTGTAGACGAAATCACCACCACGAGGACGAATAATCGTCATAATTTGTACGCCGTGTTCATGAGCGTAAGCAACGGCACTTTCGATGACACCTGCACTGGGGGTTGTTCCGCCCATTGTTAAGTTGTCACATAGTTCGATTCGTTTTGCTCCTTGGGCAATCGCTTTTGGAATATCGGTAAAGTTTTCAGCACAAAATTCTTTTAGCATGTATTCATTCTCCTTTAAATTTCTCTCACAGATAGTTCCATTTTAGCATAAAAGTGTGCTAAAGTAAGGAAGAAAGCGTAGGGGAAATCAAATGTTAAAAAAAATTGATCGAGGGGCATTATTTATTCAAGAGGAAGCACAACGCTTCCGTTGCCCGATTTGCCATCAAGAAATGTTGGCCAAAGAAAAAACGTTGCTTTGTGAGCAAGGGCATCGTTTTGATTTATCGAAAAAAGGGACGCCATATTTTTTAAATCATCAAGTGAAAACAGAATATAATCAAGCCATGTTTCAACATCGTCGGCAGTTAATCTTGGCGGGCATGTATCAGCCGCTCCTTGATTTCATTGCACCTTATTGTGCGAAACAAAGGGTCTTAGATGTTGGTTGTGGCGAGGGGAGTTTTTTACATCAATTAAAGACCCAGACGCCATTGTTGCCAAGTATTGGCTTTGATTTATCGAAAGAAGGGGTCTATTTAGCTTCAGACTATGGCGAGGAGTTGTTTTGGTGTGTGGCCGACTTAACGAATTTGCCTTTTCAAAGTCAAAGTTTTGAGACCATTCTTAATCTTTTTTCACCATCGAACTATCAAGAATTTACACGTGTCTTAACTCCAGGAGGACAGTTAATTAAAGTGGTTCCTGGAAGTGGGTATTTGAAAGAATTACGGGCGGCTTTTTACCCTGAAGATCAAGCCAAACAAAACTATTCGAATCAGGCAGTAGTGGATAAGTTTCAAGAAACTTTTCACGAAAGTGAGCGTCATTTGTTGACGTATGTCTTTGAGGTCCCTGAAAATTCACAACTTTCCTTGTTAGAAATGTCACCCTTAGAGTGGGGAGTTGCGCCAGAAATAAAAAAAGAATTACAAAAGAATCCGCTAAAAAAGATTACAATTGACTTAGAAGTACTAATTGGTCGGAATTCACGCGAAATTATGAACATTATGTGAAAATTCTTATAGTATTTTATTGAATTACTCAGAAGGAAATGGTATATTAAGAACAAGTTAATTTTCATTGGTTTTTATCAGCATCCTGTTCTGATAAAAGTTAGTGAAAAGAACTTCACTAACGTATCGACTCGCCGTGCTAGACACCGAGTTGCTGCGTTTTTTTTTTGAAAAAATGTAAATTTACAGAAAAAGAGGGAAAAGTCATGAACCATATCGCATTATTTGAACCGCAAATTCCAGCCAATACAGGAAATATCGCTCGAACTTGTGCAGCAACCAATACGCCCTTACACTTAATTGAACCATTGGGCTTTTCAGTCGATGACAAGCAGCTAAAACGAGCGGGCTTAGATTACTGGCATGACGTTGAAATTTATTACCATCCGAACTTAGCGGCTTTTTTATCCTTTGTAGGTGATCGTTCCCTCCATTTGATTTCGAAATTCGCGAATCGTTCATACAGCGAAGTAAACTACGCCGATGGGGAAGATCATTTTTTTATTTTTGGTAAGGAAACAACTGGGTTGCCAGAAAGTTTCATGCGTGAAAATGCGGAGAAGTGTTTACGCATTCCAATGAATGATGAACACGTTCGTTCGTTAAATTTATCCAACACGGCCTGTATGATTGTTTATGAGGCTTTGCGCCAACAAGGTTTTCCAGGATTAGAAGTGACACATCATTATGAAAATGATAAAATTGATTGAGAGATGATTCATAGGGAAAGGAGCGTACAACGGTGTCTGAGAGTCTGTATATCGTCGGCAAAGTTGTCGCGATTTTTTATCAAAATCCATCCAATTTTTATAAAGTTATTTTAATTAAAATTGTCGAAACAAATAGTGATTGCCGCGACGATGAACTCGTTGTGACTGGCAGTTTTGGCGAGATTCAAGAAGAGGAGTTGTATCGCTTTTTTGGCTCGTTTGTTGAACACCCAAAGTATGGGAGACAATTGCAAGTGGATACCTATCAAAAAGAGCAACCGACTTCTGAGAGTGGCTTGATTCAATATTTGTCCAGTGATCAGTTTCCAGGAATTGGGAAAAAAACCGCCGAACGAATTATTGATGAACTAGGCGAAGAAGCGATTGATCGCATTTTGGAGGATCCGAGTGTCTTAGAAAGCATCCCTGCACTAAACGAAAAACGTCGGGTGACCTTGGTGGAAACCTTACGGCTGAATTATGGAATGGACCAAGTAATTGTTGGTTTGAACCGCTATGGTTTTAGCAGTCATTTTTCGTTTGCCATTTATAAATGTTATAAAAACGAAGCGCTTGAAATCATCGAGGAAAATCCTTATCGTCTCGTCGAAGATATTGAAGGGATTGGGTTTAAAAAAGCAGATCAGATTGCAGAAGAAATTGGGATTGAGTCGACCTCGCCTCAACGGTTACGAGCGGCACTTCTCTTTCAAGTGATGCAGCAATCCCTACAGACAGGGCATACGTATGTCGAGGCGCAAGTATTGTTGGAGCAAGCTTTAACGCTTTTAGAAACTAGTCGACCGGTTGAAATTCAACCGGAAAAACTAGCGGATTGTGTGATTCAACTGGTAGAAGAGGGGAAAATCCAGCAAGAAGGAACACGTCTTTTTGAAAACAGTTTGTATTTTGCTGAAGTCGGGATTGCCTCGCAAATTCAGCGGCTGTTGGACGGACAAGCGTCCTTGAATTACCCAGAAGAAACGTTAAATAAACTGGTTCGAAAAACAGAAAAGCGTCTTGGGATGACTTATGGTCCCTCTCAAGAAGTCGCGATTAAAGCAGCAATCTCCTCGCCGCTCTTTCTTTTGACAGGTGGACCAGGGACCGGGAAAACGACCGTGATTAATGGCATCGTTCAAATGTTTGCTGATTTACATGACATCGAACTTGATGTAAAGAAACAGACGGATGAAAACTTTCCGATTCTACTTGCAGCACCAACTGGTAGAGCTGCAAAACGGATGAACGAAACGACTGGACTGCCTAGCAGTACGATTCATCGATTATTGGGTCTAAACAGTCATGAAACCCCTTCTGAAGAAGGCACAAAAGAGCTAGAAGGCGCCTTGTTAATCGTCGATGAAATGTCTATGGTCGATACTTGGCTGGCGAATACGTTATTAAAAGCGATTCCTGAAGGGATGCAAGTCATTTTGGTAGGAGATAAAGATCAACTGCCCTCGGTTGGACCGGGACAAGTGTTGCATGATTTGTTAGAAATACCGACAATCCCCAAACAAGAGTTAACAGAAATCTATCGTCAGGGAGATGGTTCGAGTATTATTCCTTTAGCCCACGAAATTAAAAATGGAGAAGTTCCTGCGAATTTGCTCGAAAATCAAAAGGATCGTTCTTATTTTCGTTGTGATGCGCAGCAAATTGAGCCGATTATTGCCAATATTGTGACCAAGGCAAAAGAAAAAGGCTTTACTCCACAAGATATCCAAGTTCTAGCGCCAATGTACCGTGGGGTAGCAGGGATTAATGCCTTAAATCAAATGATGCAAGAAATTTTTAATCCGAATGAAAACGGGAAGAAAAAAGAAGTCCAATTTAATGATGTGGCTTATCGAATTGGCGATAAAGTTTTGCAGTTACAAAATATCCCAGAAAAAAATGTATTCAACGGTGATATGGGGCAGATTGTTGGGATTACTTATGCCAAAGAATCGGAAGATAAGGTCGATGAATTACTGATTCGTTTTGACTTGAATGAGGTCAGCTACACTCGGAATGAGTGGCAACAAATCACGCTGGCTTATTGTTGCTCCATACATAAAGCGCAAGGAAGCGAATTTAAGATGGTCATTTTGCCGATGGTTCATCAGTATCGGCGTATGCTGCAACGCAATCTTTTGTATACAGCAGTAACGCGTAGTAAGGAACTTTTGATCTTACTCGGAGAGCCGTCTGCTTATCAACGAAGCATTGAGCAAGAGTCGCACATTCGCTTGACTGCTTTAAAAGAACGGATTTTAGGTGAAGAAATCGCAGTTTCTGTTGTGCGAGAAGAAAAGCAGGAAGCAGCGAGTTCAAACGGACGTACCGTAAAGGATATGCCTGTTGAAATAGTGGAAGAAACCGCTGAAGCCCCAGACTATTTAACGATTGAAATGGTCCAAAAAGCACAAGTGGATCCGATGATTGGCATGGAAAATCTCAGTCCATTTGATTTTATGCCAGTGAATTAAAAATAAGCACGAAGGTCCTGTGACAATAGCCACAGGACCTTCGTGCTTACGAGTTTTTGATGGATAAACCGGCAATTTCATGAAATCCGGGCGCTTGCAACCGTCAATTGGGTCCATTGCCCTCCCGTTTCTCAGAGAAAAACGACTGTTGTCACACCTCTTTTGATTAGCATGCGATTTTCTACAACCAAATTTGTTGCTTGATAGGTGTGAATAGGAGGTCAAGTGGCTTTTTCTGAATGACTTCACCGTCGACCTGCCCGTATTGGGGAACGGTTGAAACGAGTCGGAGTCGATTGGTTGAAAAATGGATAAAATGCTTGGAGCGTTCCTGTTGTTTAAATAAGAGCATTAAAATTAGTTGAAATATTTTTAGCATTGAATGCCGTTCGACTAAGACAAATTCAAAATTGGCAATGGCGCTGTTGGCCATGGGGGCAATGGCGATCCCGCCACCGAAGTAAGGGTGGTTGGTAATCGTACACAAGAAAGCTTTTTTAAAGTTCCATGTTTGCCCGTTGGCTTCGACTAAAATCGGAAAGCCTTTTTGCTTAAAGAGCACACTGAAAACAGAAAAAAGATAGGTCATCGAGCCTAGATGCAAGTGACGTAACCATTTTTTTGTCGTCGTTTGGGTCGTTTGATGAATCACAGCCCCGTCAATGCCCATTCCCATATTGTTGAGGATGATCCCAGTATCACCTGAAATCTTTTCTTGATAGGAAAGAATATTGATGGTCTTTGGTGACTGGGTCTTCACGATTTGCCAAAAGGCCTTTTTCGCTTCACGAGAAATCCCAAAACCACGAGCAAAATCATTGCCTGATCCAGCAGGGATATAGGCGATAGGAATTTCTTTTCTTAACTGGTAACACTCATCAATCACTTGATGCAAGGTACCATCTCCACCCATGACAATCAAAAGTGGGAAGGGAGTCTCCGAATCAATGCTCGTTTCTTTCCACGGAATTAAGGTCTGTTCAAGCAGTTCTTTCGTAAACAACCGTTCTTGCCCAGCATAGGTTGTTTGATAAGTCGTATAAAGGTAATTATTTTTTTCGAGTAAACCAATGATTTCTTGACTGAGTTGCTTATTTTTACCACCGCCTGAAGCGGGATTAATCAGTAAATGATAATGGAATTTCAAAATGACGAACCTCATCTATCTTAAATTTTCCTATAATTATACCATGAATGTAGAAAAAGGAGCGAAAAAAGGCAAAAAAATAGAATCCGATGAGCCTTTTTATGTGTTTTGTCTACGCCTGTTGCGTTCGACCTTTACGGCTACTTTACACTAGAAGGTTCTTATGTCCACTTCTTATTGGTGTAAACTCATCGGATCCCTATTCAATTAGTAAGGAGTTCTTCAAATTCCCACGTCCTTTTCTTGATGTTTCAGAGAAATCACAATCATTCTTTTCATGTAGCACCTTTTTCGGCTACCCTACCGGGAATTCCTATGTCTCCTTACACTTATAATATAGCATAAATCTGAATAAATGCAAGCGTTTACACTCGGAGGGGGGAGGAAAAAGAGAGGTGAGGCAAAAAAATAAAGGTTTGCGCGATTTTTTGCTATACTCTCTTTCGGAGGAGAGAGTAAATGAAGTTTTATCACTTGATTGGTGTGTCGTTTTTTTTAGTTGTTTTCGAATTTTTCCTATTAACTTTTTTTGACTTAGCGCCCTTTTTCCGAGTGCTCTTCGCTTGTGCGCAAGGTTTTTTGTTTTTCATTTATCTTATTTTGTATTTCACTTATTTCGTTGCACGGAGGGTTCATCGTAAAAAACAAGGGCGTCGCTTTCAAACAATGGGAAAAGGAGAGGGCACCGACTAAAACAAGGTCATTTGACACGTATCTAAGATATGCTATAATACCCTTTGCGGTTCATCAACCATCCCGCGTTAAAAAAACTTGGAGAAAGAAGGAAAAAAATGAGTACTAACAGTAGTAGAATTCGAGTATTTGCAGCAAATGCAATGATTATGGGGCTCTATGTCGTCCTAAGTTTAGTTTTACCCTTTTCATCCGGAGCGATCCAATTTCGTTTATCTGAAAGTTTGAATCATTTAGTCGTGTTCAATCGAAAGCTTCTTTGGGGAGTCTTTGGAGGAGTCATCGTTTACAACTTATTTTTTGGTTTTGGACCACTCGATGTTTTATTTGGTGGCGGGCAGACATTACTTGCCTTATTACTAACCGCTAGTTTGTATCGAGTCGTTCCCAATGTAAAACAACGCCTTGCCTTAAATGTTTTCTTTTTTACTGCAAGTATGTTCTTAATTGCCATTATGTTAATGATTACAGCCGAATTGCCTTTTTGGTTAACATTTGGTACAACAGCACTGAGTGAGTTCATTATCATGAGTCTATCGGCACCGCTCATGTACTGGATTAACCAAACCGTTCGTTTTGATCAAAAAGTTTAACAAAGATAAAAAACAACCTAAAAAAAGGGGCTGTGACAGATGTCACAGCCTCTTTGGTATTTTACGAAGGTCTGGCGGGTGAACGGGCCACAAAAGGCAGTGCTTTTGTCGCCTCCTATTTGACTTTTCTGTTCGCACAATCAGTTGGTTGCCTCATATCCTAGAGTTGGAATTTCTTGATATGAAAGCGTAATTGCTCTGCGAGAATAGATAAGCCACGAGAAACTTCAACGAGTTCACCCATTACGATGGTTTGTTCCTGACTGGTTTCACTCGTTTGTTGGCTGTTTTCGGTCACTTGCTTCGCTAAAGTCGTAATATTTTGGACTTCATCAACCAAGTCTAGCATTCTTTTTTTAATCGTCTCTGTTTCAAGTGAGAGGGCTTGAGATTGTTCGGCTGTTTTCATCGCATTGGAAGAAATTTGCGCAAAGGCTTCTTTGGTTTGATGGATGAGTTGCACTCCTTGTTTGACAATCGTATGGCCTTCTTGCCCTTTTGTTAGTGAGTGTGTCGCGTTGGCTTGTAGTTCTTGAATTAAGCCAGAAACTTGTTCCGCAGCTTCTTTTGTCTGGACCGATAACTCACGAACTTCTTCGGCAACAACGAGAAATCCTGCTCCGTGTTCTTGGGCACGAGCTGCCTCAATCGATGCATTGAGCGCCAATAAATTGGTTTGATTTGAAATATGAGTGATTAAGGTCATCACTTGATTAATTTCTTGTGCTTTTTGATTTAAGGTTTCTGAAATTTGATTGGCTTCCGTTGTATTCGTATGAATCTTGTCCAGTTGGGTTAACGTTTGCTCGACTACTTGGTGACCGGAATGAGCAAAGTTAGCTGTTTCTGTCGCAGTGGTCGTTGAGCGATGAATCTTTTCAGTCATCGACTGGACTTGCTGAGACATTTCCGTTAATTCAGAATCGGCTTGTGCAGTTAAGGTAGATTGTTCGTTAATGAGCATTTCAGTCTCTGCAAAAGCCTTGGCAATCACTTGTGTGGCTTGTTGTGTTTGTTCGGAACTGGCAAGTAACTCTTGGGCGCTTTCATTGGTCGTGGTAGCGGACGCTTCCATTTCACAAATCAGTTGTTTTAACTCGCGACGCATTTGGTTAAAGCCGGTAGCTAATTGTCCAAGCTCGTCTTGCTGCTGAATGACGAGGTCGTCTGAAGTCAAATTGCCGCTTGCGAGTTCCTGTACATGAGCCTGCAAAGCTTGAATGGGCGCCATGGTTTTCTTGATGAAAAGAAAGGTAAGCAATGCGACAGTGAGAGGCAAAAGAATTGTCAATAATAATGTTGCTTGGTTGGTTTCCCAAATTCGTTGCCGAATGAGCGCACCTTCAAAGTCAATCGCGTTAATGGCAATGAGTTCATTTTTAGGATTGTGGTCACGATAAATCGGGGCGTACCCTGTTTGGCGTTCCTGTCCATTGACTGTATAAAGGCCCGTGTGATACGTATGTCCGGCCTGTAACTGCGCAAGTGCTTCTTCAGAGAGTTCGACCTGATCGCCTGTCGAGCGCCCAATGTCCGCTAAGTGGGAATCGCTCGCGATAATGGTTCCATCCAGCGCTAAAATATAGTTGGTCGCAAAAATTGGCTTGTGTTCGATGGTCCACTCAATTTGTTGATTAACAATCAGAGTCGCTTCTGGATCACCTTCGAGTACTTTCATGAGATCTTTGGCTCCAATAATTCCCGTTGTAATATTGGCACAACTGGTTAACTCAACGCCAGCAGCACTTAATGTTTGGCGATAACTAAAGAACAAGGTGAGGCTGCCAAGCAAAGCAATGCTGGTGAAAACAATTAAGACAACAAAACTGGTGATTTTTTTAATGATGCTTGTTTTCATTCATTCCTAACTCCTTTTTAATCTTAGTAAAAAAAGACGTCACTCCTTTTTAAGAATCGGTGAATGAAAGAATAATTTAAGCTTAAAATGAAAAAGAAATGAAAAAAGAATCAAACTTTCTTCATTTCTTATGTTTTTGTTTAGAGAGAAGGCCGGGGGACAGAAGAATCAATCCGTGTAATCGTGTAACGTTTTCTTTCTAAACGTTGAACAATTTTTTCTTTTACTTCAGATGGAAGCGTTGGTGGTAATGTAATTAAGACTTCTTGTTTTTTCTCGTGAGGGAAGCTATTTAAAGTAAGGCAATTTTGAATAAAGGTATATTTGGAAATAATTTTCGTAATGATTGCCAAGTCATTTTGGGCGCCGTTGGTTTCAATCGTTAAAATATCACTATAATGATTGAGACCCAGGCGTTCATGCCAAATTTCTAGCAAGCGATCATGAGGTAAAATTCCTAAAAAGTTTTTATCGTGTGTGAGAACAGCAATATAAGGCAAATCTCTTATTGAGAAAAAAAGATTAAAATAAGAAGAATCATCATAAATAAATTTTGTTGCATTTTTTAATAAATAGGTCACAGGGAGGTTCATATCGCCTCCGTTGGCTAAATGACGATAAATATGCATTTTATAAATATTGCCTCTAAATAGTTGATTGACATCATCTAAAATCGGTACACAACGGTTATTTGATGTTTCTAAAATCGTCAAAGCTTCAGCGAGTGTCTGAGACTCGTTGACCACAGTTAAGTCCTTTTTAAATGTGACGATGGACTCCAATAACATTTTTTGCACCTCCAAATCTCATTCATTTCTAACTTGATTATAATATCACATTACGAAAGAAAGTCCTAGTTCGAATTGACAGTTTTTTGAAATCGTGCTAAATTTATTAAGAATGACCGATGTGTTAGGCAACAAAGGAGGCCGTGAGATGGCAGTTAAAAAATCAGCTCTCGCTTGTTCTGTTTGTGGTTCACGTAACTACGCAAGAGCAGTCAGCCAAGGGAAGCAGAACGACCGATTAGAAATCAATAAATTTTGTAAGTATTGTAAAGAACATACATTGCATCGAGAAACCAAGTAGAGGAGGGCGTGCCATGAAATTTTTACGTAGTGTCAATGAAGAAATGAAAAAAGTCACTTGGCCAACAGGGAAACAATTACGTAAGGATACGATTGTTGTGATTGAAACATCATTGATCTTTGCGTTATTATTCTATGTAATGGATACGGGAATTCAATCGCTTTTCAGTTGGATTTTGAAGTAAGCGCAAGAGGATTTCACTAGCAGAGCATAAAAAAAAATGGTATAATACTTCTTGAGAAAAAAACTTCGGATGGTCTGAGGTTTTTTTATTTGCAGAAGAAGAGACTAAAGAATAGGGAGCCAATAAAAATGGAATCTTTTGAGAAAAGCTGGTATGTCTTACATACTTATTCAGGATACGAAAACCGCGTGAAAGCAAATATCGAGTCACGTGCGCAAAGCATGCGTATGGGGGATTACATTTTCCGTGTGGTTGTCCCTGAAGAAACGACGAAAGAAGTAAAAAATGGCAAAGAAAAAGAAGTCATCAACAAAACGTTTCCAGGTTATGTATTAGTTGAGATGACGATGACGGATGAGTCTTGGTATGTCGTGCGGAACACGCCGGGAGTAACAGGCTTCGTTGGTTCACACGGTGCAGGAAGCAAGCCCGCTCCTTTGTTACCAGAAGAAATTAACTCAATTTTACGCTCGTTAGGTATGAGCACACGAACTTCCGAGATTCAAGTGGAACTAGGAGAAACGGTGAAAGTCATTGAAGGGGCATTTTCTGGTCTTGAAGGACAAGTGACAGAAGTCGATGATGAAAAACATAAAGTCAAAGTGAATATTGAGATGTTTGGTCGTGAAACAAGCACCGAACTTGATTTTGATCAAATCGATAAAATTGATTAATTCTCTTCAAAAAGTAAGGGTTGTAACTCGCGTTGCAGCTCTTTTCTCTTGCCTGAATACATGTAGGGGTTTTCACAAATGAATCGCCAAACAATATGAAGTTTGGTTGAAAAAGAAAGGATGAGCGAAAAAAATGGAACAATTAAAATACCGGAGTGTCTTTGATATTATTGGCCCTATTATGGTTGGTCCGAGTAGCTCGCATACTGCGGGAGCAGCTAGAATTGGGAAAGTGGTCCGACGGATTTTTGGTGAACAACCGGAAAGCGTGGATATTTATTTATACGAATCATTTGCAAAAACGTATCGTGGTCACGGAACGGACATTGCTTTAGTTGGTGGCTTGTTAGGAATGGAGCCCGACGATCCGCGTTTAGCTGATTCCTTAAAAATTGCTTATGAGTCAGGAATGGAAGTGTGCTTTGTTCCGAAAAAAGAAAAAGCAGAGCATCCGAACATGGTTCAACTAAAAGTCACCAAAGGCAATCATAAACTGACCGTGACTGGTATCTCAATTGGCGGTGGGAATATCCAAATTTCGGAAGTCAATGGCTTTAAACTCTCCCTTTCGCTAGGTACCCCCACGTTTATTATCGTGCAACAAGATGTTCCGGGAATGATTGCCAAAGTGACGCAGTTATTTTCTGAAGCGGATGTGAATATCGGAACGATGACGGTCACCCGAGAATCAAAAGGCGAAAAAGCGATTATGATTATTGAAACCGATGAACGCCGCGATGATTTTTTAGCAAAAATTCAACAAATCGATGCCATCCATAGCGCATCTTATTTTGGATAAAGGAGCAAGAAAATGTTTTATTCAATCGAAGAACTAGTCGAACAAAGTAAGGCTTACCCATCGGTGGCAGAATTAATGATTGCAACAGAAATCGAATTAACCGGTCGAAGCCGAGCGGAAATCCTTGAATTAATGGACCGAAATTTAACGGTCATGGAACAATCGGTTGCTGAAGGGGTAGCCGGTGTGACCTCAGTGACCGGATTAACAGGTGGCGATGCGAAGCGAATGAATGCGTATTTGTTAGCCGGTGATTTTTTAAGCGGGGAAGTCATTTTAAATGCCGTCCGCAATGCGATTGGTGTCAATGAAGTCAATGCCAAGATGGGCTTGGTCTGCGCGACACCAACTGCGGGAAGTGCGGGAGTTGTCCCGGGGGTACTCATGGCTTGTCGGGAACGTTTAAATTTGACGCGAGAAGAACAGTTGGACTTTTTATTTGTAGCCGGTGCTTTCGGCCTCGTAATGGCGAACAATGCCTCGATTTCTGGTGCCGAAGGAGGCTGTCAAGCAGAAGTCGGATCCGCCAGTGCGATGGCTGCAGCAGCTCTGGTCTCTGCCAAAGGAGGAAGTGCCGCAGCTTCCGCTCAAGCCGTTGCCATTACTTTGAAAAATATGATGGGCTTGATTTGCGATCCGGTAGCCGGACTGGTGGAAGTGCCGTGTGTCAAACGCAACGCTCTTGGCTCTTCACAAGCTTTTATTTCAGCAGATATGGCCTTAGCGGGAATTCAAAGTGTGATTCCACCAGATGAAGTCGTGGAGACGATGTATCGCGTGGGACGTCAAATGCCAGGTATTTTCAAAGAAACTGCCGAAGGAGGCTTAGCAATGAGCCCGACTGGTCAACGCTTGGCACAAGAAATTTTAGGAAATGAATAAAAGAAACGAAAAAAGTTGAAATATATTTTTTTTCTGTTATAATTTTCTGAGTGTGCGTGTCTGTGCACGTTCACAAGTAACAGTTTTAAAGTGGGAGGAGAAATTTGGATCTCCAATTAACCACATCACGGACCCAAGGAGGTATGTCTCGTGGCAAAGAAAGTAGAAAAAATCGTTAAATTGCAAATTCCTGCAGGTAAAGCAACACCAGCTCCACCAGTAGGACCAGCATTAGGTCAAGCAGGCGTGAACATTATGGGATTCACAAAAGAATTCAACGCTCGTACCGCTGACCAAGCAGGACTAATCATTCCTGTAGTAATTTCTGTTTATGAAGATCGTTCATTCACATTTATTACAAAAACACCACCAGCAGCAGTATTATTAAAGAAAGCTGCAAACATTACTAAAGGTTCTGGTACGCCGAACAAAGATAAAGTTGCAAAAGTTTCAAGCGACCAAATTAAAGAAATCGCTGAATTGAAAATGGAAGACCTAAACGCAGCAACGATTGAAGCGGCTATGCGTATGGTTGAAGGAACTGCACGAAGCATGGGGATCACTGTAGAGTAATTTCTATGACCCTAAGGAGTAGCTTCTCAGTTCGTACTATATTGAAAAATATAGGATACGTGGGAGGTTCTACCGTTATAACCACATAAGGAGGAAACACAAAAATGGCTAAAAAAAGCAAAAAAATGCAAGATGCATTGAAAAAAATTGATGCGACGAAAGCTTATTCAGTAGAAGAAGCAGTTGCCTTAGCAAAAGAAACAAACATTGCAAAATTTGACGCAACGGTTGAAGTTGCTTACCGTTTAAACGTCGACCCTAAGAAAGCGGACCAACAAATCCGTGGAGCAGTTGTCTTACCAAACGGAACAGGGAAAACACAAACTGTTTTAGTCTTCGCTAAAGGCGAAAAAGCAAAAGAAGCAGAAGCTGCTGGCGCAGATTTTGTAGGTGAAGGCGACTTAGCACAAAAAATCTTAGGTGGCTGGTTCGACTTTGATGTTGTAGTAGCGACACCAGATATGATGGCTGAAGTTGGGAAATTAGGTCGTGTCTTAGGTCCAAAAGGATTAATGCCTAACCCGAAAACTGGTACAGTAACAATGGACGTAACAAAAGCAGTTGAAGAAGTAAAAGCTGGTAAAGTAACTTACCGTGTAGATAAAGCAGGTAACGTTCATGTTCCAATCGGTAAAGTATCCTTTGATGATGCAAAATTAGTAGAAAACTTCAAAACAATTCATGACGTATTAGTAAAAGCAAAACCTGCTGCTGCTAAAGGTCAATACATGAAAAATATTTCAGTAACGACAACATTCGGACCTGGAGTACATGTTGCAGAAGATTCATTTTAATAAAATGAAATAAAAATACTTGACTCAGTCATCGGACCTATGGTAAGATGACTGAGGTTAAATATTAACTGTACCGAAGACAGTAGGTGACAATCGTCATAATTCCTACCGAGGACGTTTATTGATGCAAGCATTCAATAGTCCCTCTATGTCTACGGTGGCATAGGGTTTTTTGTATTTATACGAGAACTCTCCCATCAAAATCAGGAGGTGAAATTATAATGAGTAACGCAATTATGGCAAAAAAAGTTGCAATGGTTGAAGAAGTAACAGAAAAATTCAAAGCAGCAGCATCCGTTGTGATCGTTGACTACCGTGGTTTAACAGTAGACGAAGTGACAACACTACGTAAACAATTACGTGATGCAAACGTTGAAATCCGTGTAATCAAAAACTCAATTCTTTCACGTGCGGCGCAAGCAGCAGGTTTAGAAGGATTAGATGAAGTGTTTACTGGACCAACAGCCGTTGCATTCAGTAACGATGATGTTGTCGCACCTGCGAAAATCATCGATGAGTTTGCAAAAGAAGCAAAAGCTTTAGAAATCAAAGGTGGCGTAATTGAAGGGAAAGTAGCAACTTTGGAAGAAGTTGTTGCATTAGCGAAATTACCAAGCCGCGAAGGTCTATTATCAATGCTATTATCTGTATTACAAGCGCCAGTCCGCAACGTGGCTTACGCTGTCAATGCAGTAATCGAAAGCAAAGACGAAGAAGAAGTAGCTTAATCGCTGCTTAAAAATAAAAAAGATATCTATTAAATGGAGGAAATTAAAATGGCATTAAACATTGAAAACATTGTTGAAGAGCTAAAAGGCGCAACAATCTTAGAATTAAATGACTTAGTAAAAGCAATCGAAGAAGAGTTTGGCGTATCTGCTGCTGCTCCTGTAGCTGTAGCTGCTGCTGGTGGCGCTGCTGCTGAAGAGCAAACAGAATTCACTGTTGAATTAACAGCTGCTGGCGACCAAAAAGTGAAAGTAATCAAAGCAGTTCGTGAAGCAACTGGTTTAGGTCTAAAAGAAGCAAAAGGTTTAGTAGACGGCGCTCCTGCTCCTATTAAAGAAAACATCTCTAAAGAAGACGCTGAAGCATTAAAAGCAGCTTTAGAAGAAGTTGGCGCATCTGTAACTGTAAAATAATTCTTTTGAATATTTTGAAAGCTAGGAAACTTGAGCAATCAAGTCTACTAGCTTTTTTTGTCTCTATTTTCGTGAAATTTCCGAAAGAGTCGATTTTTAGGCTCGTTTATCCGTCAAGCGTTCGTAAAATACGCACAGGGGCTGTGATAGCTGTCACAGCCTCTGTGCGTATTTTAACAACTTAAAGGACTTGGACAATCCAGTTTTCAGGCGCTTCTTTCTCGCCAAATTGAATACCGGTTAGTTCATCATATAATTGTTTCGTGATTGGACCAACTTCAGTTTCGCTGTAGAATACGTGAAAATCTTCGCCAATTTGAATGCCACCAATCGGTGAAATAACCGCCGCCGTTCCACAAGCACCTGCTTCTGTAAAACGGTCCAATTCATCGATTAAGACGTCTCCTTCAATTGCTTTGAGTCCTAAGCGATGTTGGGCCAAGTAAAGTAACGAATACTTCGTAATGCTTGGTAAGATTGATGGCGAGATTGGTGTGATAAATTCATTTTCGGCGGTAATACCAAAGAAGTTTGCCGAACCGACTTCCTCAATCTTTGTATGCGTTTGGGGATCAAGATAGATACAATCGGAGAAATTTTTCGCGTGCGCTTCCTTTCCAGGAAGTAAGCTGGCCGCATAATTTCCACCGACTTTAATTGCGCCCGTACCATTAGGTGCCGCGCGGTCATAATCAGAAACGATGAAGTTCGTAGGTGTCAACCCACCTTTGAAATAAGGTCCTACCGGCATGCAAAAAACGGTGAAGAGATATTCTGGTGCCGGTTGAACGCCGATCATGTCACCGACACCAATGAGTAGCGGGCGAATGTAAAGTGTTCCGCCGCTCCCGTAAGGTGGAACATACGCTTCATTGGCCTTGACCACTTGTTTTATCGCGTCAATAAACATTTCTTCTGGCACTTCAGGCATGTATAAACGCTGCGCGCTACGATTGAGTCGTTTGCTATTTTCATCAGGGCGAAATAAGTTGATACCGCCATCTTTTCGGCGATATGCTTTTAACCCTTCGAAACATTGTTGTCCGTAATGTAAAGCCGTAGATGCTTCACTGATTGTTAGTTGGTTTTCTTCCGTTAAGTGGCCTGTTTCCCAAGCACCATTTTTCCATTTGGCAAGATAGCGCCACGGAGTTTTAATATAGCTAAAACCAAGCGTCTGCCAATCTAATTTATTTTTCATTGTGTCACAACCTTTTTTTAATTTTTACTAGTATAGCATTAATGAAAGTTATTGTCATTATTTTCTGATAATTAATGAAAAAAGCAAAGAAACGATGATTGATTCACCGTTTCTTTGCTTCATTGATTTTGGAAAGCTAAAAACTACGACCGCCTCCGCCAAATGAACCGCCACCGCTTGAGTGGGTGGTACTGCCACCGCCACCAGAACCGCCGCCGCTATTGGACGAAGGCTTTGGAATTCGACGTGTAGTGACAAAAGAATTCGTTAAGTGGTCCTCTTTCTTTTTCAACTGAAAGGAAGATTGTTCTAAAAAAGGATAGGTATAGGTACCACGTTTTAATTGGTAGCGTGATTTGATAACGATAAAGAAACCCGCGCTAATAACCAGCGCAATCGCTAAAGCGAAAAGCATTTCACCTAAGGTTAAGACTTTATAATAGGTAATTTTTCCTGTCTCCCGGTCGACCCGGTAATGCCCTCTAGGCACTCCTTTGGCGACATACTCTTTGGTTAAACTTAAATAGCTTTGAGCGGCTTGCAGGTAATCGCCACTCGCCATGCCATCGTAAACGGCATCTAAAAGCGTCTCAATTCGGGCATCATCTAAGTAATCAATCATATTGCCCGATGTCGAAATATAAATTTCGCGTTGAGTCATATCGAGCAACAGCACCGAACCGTTCTGGTCATTGCCGATTCGGTCTCTCAAAAAATTATCTGAAAAAGTTTCAGGGTCTGTCTCATTGGCAATTTGCGTGGTAATAAAAATCTCCCCTTTAATTGCCTGATTGATTTCTTGAGCCAGACGGGTTAATTCGTCTCTTTCTTCGGCAGTAAAGAGCCCGGCTTCGTCGGTCACCGTAGGACTGTCTGCCCAAACGGGAACATTCGTTAAGTGACTTAGAAAAAAGCTGAGAAAGAGGAATAGACTGAAGAAAAATTTTTTGTGTCTCATAAAAAGTACCCTCCAATCATCAGGAGTGTCGCAATTACTAGAAAAATTCCACCGGTAACAAGCCCTAAGCGTTTGTAGCTAATTGGTAAAATCCCACTTACTTTGCCTGTCTGGCCGTTCATGGCATAGTAGAAGGTCTTGTCGGCTGCTCGTTTGTTTCGATAAGTCACTAACCAAACGGGTAAAAGCATGTATTCCTTCTCCACTTGATCGAAAGAGAGCTGGCTGTTTGATTTGCGAAAGCTGGTGTAGCCATTCACGGAATTTCGCAAAAGTGTTTCGCCGTAGTCATTGAGTTCCCCTTGCACTTTCGCCTGTAGGTCTTGATATTCGATGTCGCGTTTTTCTGCTTGGAAGCCCGCCAAATACTGATTTTTAAAATCAATAGCCTTTTCAATTGGAAAAGGTTGGACACTTTCCACCATTTTTTGTTGGGTGTTTTTCGAAAGGGCGTTTTTCACTAAGTTTCGAAATTGGACTTTTCCTTGGCGATGGACCGAGAATTGTTTGGTCTCTGTATACTCAATTTCACCTACGCGCCAAACACGAATGGAAGTTCCTGTACCAGAAAGCTCGCCAGAACCTTTGGCGTTCACGACCCAATAAGGGAAGTAGACGCCCGTAAGTTTTTCAATTTGCTTTTGGTCAAAAAAGTAAGGAGGGACGAACCACTTTTTCTTTGTCCAAGCAAGAAATTGTTGAATCGCTTCTTCTTTTTCAATCGTAAAAGGCAAGACCTTGTTTGGTAGAAAGTCCCCACTTAAACGACCCGATAAGACAACTGGATTGTGGCAAAAATAACAGTAAGTCGCTGCCGTTGTTTCATCTGTGACAATTTCAGCACCGCAACTGGGGCATAAAAAGAGACTCATCGTATGCTCAGGTGGTGAATCCGGTCGTTCTTCAACGAACGGTTCAGTGCTTGTTTGTAAAGTTGCTTCTTTTTGTTTGGCCTCAAAAGCCGTCACTTCTTCTTCCGTAAAGATACTGCCGCAGTAGGGGCAATGGAATTTTTGGTCGCTGGGGTCAAACGTTAAGGCGCCCCCACAGTTGGGACATTTATGTGTAATGATTTCCATAAAAATCCTCCTTTATTGATCGAGCGGGACTCCTTGGAAGGGCTGGCCGCATTCTGGACAAAACTTCGGCACGCCAGTTGAAAGTTCGACTGGTTTCCCGCAAGCATGGCATTTTAGCTGAATACTCACAGGATTCGCTGCGGCCGCCTGTGGTTTTGCTGTCCCACATTGGCTACAAAAATTCCCCGTATTCGTCGTTCCACATTGCGGACAAGTCCATTGATTTGCCTGCTGTGACTGTGCTTGTTGTTGTTGCATTTGCTGTTGGTTATTTTGTGAAGCTTGTTGGAAGAAACCACCGGCAGCGTTCATCCCCATACCAACGCCCATGAAACCGGTCGTTGCTCCGGCAGGGTTGCTCCCGGCCGCTTCCATGCCTTTCGCAACAGCGCCTTGTACGAATCCTTCACGAATCGAAGGGTCACCAAGCATCGCTCCTTGATTGCGCATATTGATTAGTTTTGTTGAATCATCCGTATAAGAAATGCTAGCCACGGCCACCGAAACAATCTCCATACCGCGGAGTTGGTTCCAACTTTGATCGAGTACGTTTGCCATATACTGACTGAGCTCCATGCTTTTTGAAGGCACATAAGAAATCCGTTCGCCATTTGCTGACATTTGATTAATCGTCGTTTGTAAAGCCGTCAAAAATTCCGCTAAGTACTGTTCGTTGATTTCATTTATTTCCACGCGGTCCTTATTCTTAGGAATCGCGTTGGTATAAAAGAGAATCGGATCGGTAATTTGAATCGAGTAGTTACCGTGTGCACGTAAGAAAAGTTCCGCGTTGTAAAAGTTATCAAAATAATTTAAAGGAGAAGACGTTCCAAAACGAATCCCTTTAATTTCTTGTAAATTAACATAAAAGACTTGTTGCTTTTGTGGTGTGACCCCACCAAACTTAAATCGGTCGAAAGACTCTGCGATCGCTGCTTTCATCGAACCATTTAGCATCGAAGGCGCAAGGTCATTTTTGATCGTGTAGTAGCCAGCTTCTGCCGTATAATCAATAATTTTCCCACCATCGACTAACAACATCATCATGTTCGGATAAACATGCACAACGGAACCATCTGTAATGACATCGTCGGTTCCCTTACGATTGGATCCTCGCTTGCTGTTTTTTCGGACTTTGACACCTTTGGTAAAAACAGTGGTATCACTCATTTCATCTGGTTCAATGACTTCTAGCCATTGATCGGCCAAGCCACCACCGATTGTACTTGTTGCTGCTTTTATTAATCCCATGTTGCATCCTCCGTTCGTATTGTATGATGAAAATATGATGATAATAAAATTATACCATAAGTTCTTTTGTTTTTTGTATCCGACCTAAGTTGGAGAAAATCGAATACTTTCTTGCAAGCTGTGGTTTTTTTCTGTTTTTTTTCGTATAATAGAAGTTAGTGACTAAAAAATGAGGTGGATGAAGATGGCTTATCAAGCCTTATATCGTGTCTGGCGTTCGCAACGATTTGAAGATATTGTTGGTCAAAAAGCGATTACCCAGACATTGAAAAATGCAATTGTGCAAAATCAAATATCCCACGCTTATTTATTTACAGGCCCTCGGGGGACCGGAAAAACGAGTGCCGCTAAAATTTTTGCCAAGGCAATTAACTGTCCGAATAAGCAAGCGGGCGAACCTTGTAATGAGTGTGAAATTTGCCATTCAATTACTGCAGGAAGACAAGAAGATGTGATTGAAATTGATGCAGCCAGTAATAATGGCGTGGAGGAAATCCGTTTTATTCGTGAGCGGGCCAACTATGCACCAACGCAAGCAACTTATAAAATTTACATTATTGATGAAGTACACATGCTTTCGACGGGTGCTTTTAATGCTTTGTTAAAAACGTTAGAAGAACCGAAAAAAAATGTCATTTTTATTTTAGCAACAACAGAGCCACACAAGATCCCAGCGACGATTATTTCAAGAACGCAACGATTTGATTTTAAACGAATTCAAACAGCCGATATCATTGGGCACTTAGCTCATATTTTAACGGTCAATCAAATTGCCTATGAGGAAGCGGCCTTGCAAGTGATTGCCCAAGCGGCCCAAGGGGGCATGCGTGATGCACTAAGTATTTTGGATCAGGCGATTTCTTTTAGTGAGGGACAAATCACCCTAGAAGATGCCTTTGAAGTGACGGGGAGTTTAACCTTTGAACGGATGGATCAATTAGTTGACGCTTGGCAACAACAAGAAGCGGCCTTAGCTTTGCAGCAGCTAGAAGCACTGTTAGCGGCTGGGAAAGAAGCTCGCCGCTTGCTTGAAAATTTGCTTTCTTACTGTCGTGATTTGTTGATTTACCAACAAGCCCCTCAGTTATTAGCGGACAAAGCAAGTACCTTGACGGCAGCTTTTAAAGCGCTGGCGGAAAAAATACCCGCCAATCAAATTTATCAATGGATTGAAGTATTAAACGCGACGCAAAACGAAGTTCGTTTAACGACCAATCCTAAAATTTATTTGGAAGTTGCCATGGTCAAACTGAGTCAGCCGCAAGGACTACCAAGCGGACAACCAAACGAAGCGCCAGCTGTTGATCAGGCGGAACTCCAACAACTCAAGGCTGCTTTAAAGCAGTTGCAACAAGAAGTGAAAAATTTACAACAAACGGGTCTTGCGCAAACAAGCGTTCAAGCCAGCGAACAAGTAGCCAAACGAGTCAAACCGTCAGCCAATCCATACCGTTTGCCGCGTGAGAAAGTCTTTCGTGTGTTACGAGCTGCCACAAGAACCAATTTGGAACAAGTCAAATTTGCTTGGGAAGAATTGCTTGGTTTGCTACCCGTCACCCATAAGGCCATGTTGCGTTCCAGTGAACCCAAAGCAGCCAGTCCGGAAGGCTTAGTGATTGCCTTTGAGTATGAAATTATTTGTCAACGAGCAGCCAATGATACGGAATTAGCACTTTCCATTCATAATCACCTGAGTAATTTAATTCAAAACTACGCACCTGAAGTGGTCTTTATCCCGCTTGAAAATTGGGGGGAATTACGCCAAGAATTTGTGAATGGCCATCAGACGCAGACAGATGAAATTGAAGCGATTGAACCAAGCGAGGCAGAAAATGGTATAATGAAACAAGAGGAACAGCAAAAACAACAAGCACTCGTCGTTGAGAAAGCACAAGAACTTTTTGGCGAACTCGCGACAATTGTTGAAGAAGAAGTTTAATGAAAGAAATGGAGCGATAGCAAATGATGCGAGGCATGGGAAATATGCAAGGCATGATGAAACAAGTACAAAAAATGCAAAAAGAGATGGTCAAAGCGCAAGAAGCATTAAATGAGCGTGAATTTGTTGGTGAATCTACCAATGGCTACGTAAAAGTTTATGGCATGGGAGATAAGACGGTCAAAGACGTGGTCATTGATCCGGCGATTATCGATCCAGAAGATCCAGAAATGTTACAAGATTTAGTTACGATGGCCGTAAATGACGTGATTCAAAAAATTGAAAAAGAAACCGAAGCCGTTATGGGGAAATATACCAAAGGGCTACCCGGATTTTAATAAGAGTAAGGGGAATAAACTGTGCAGTATCCTGAGCCGATTGCAAGATTAATCGCAAGTTATATGAATTTACCAGGTATTGGCCAAAAAACCGCCACGCGTCTGGCCTTTTATACGATTGAGATGAAAGACGAAGTGGTGAACGAATTTGCGAAATCTTTGTTGAGTGCTAAGCGAGATTTAAGTTTTTGTCAAATTTGTGGCAATTTAACCGAAGAAGACCCGTGCAGTATTTGTCGCGATCAAACAAGAGATCAAAGTACCATTTTAGTGGTCGAAGAACCTAAAGATGTGATGGCTTTAGAAAAAGTACGCGAATATCACGGGTTGTATCATGTGTTACATGGTGTGCTTTCTCCCATGGAAGGAACGGGACCAGAAGATATTAATCTATCCAGCTTAATTAGTCGTTTGCACAATGAAACCGTAAAAGAAGTGATTATCGCTACGAATGCAACGACTGAAGGGGAAGCAACCGCCATGTATCTTTCGCGCTTGATAAAACCAGCGGGCATTAAAGTCACACGTTTGGCGCATGGTTTATCGGTGGGAAGCGACATTGAATACGCGGATGAAGTAACATTATTAAAAGCAGTTGAAGGTCGTCGAGAACTTTAATTGTTGTGAATGAAAATGAAGGATTAGGTGGAGGAATTTATCGTGAGTGGAATTTTTATAACAATTGAAGGACCCGATGGCGCAGGAAAAACAAGTGTCATTAATGAACTATATCCACGTTTGCAAATGATTGCGAAGAAAGGAATCATTAAGACGAGGGAACCTGGTGGCGTACGGATTGCAGAAAAAATCCGTCAAATTATTTTAGATCCACGAAACGGTGAAATGGATGAACGAACAGAGGCGTTACTGTATGCCGCTGCACGCCGTCAACATCTTGTTGAAGTGATTTTACCTGCTTTAAATGAAGGGAAAATCGTCATTTGTGATCGGTTTGTCGATAGTTCGCTCGCTTATCAAGGGGCAGGTCGTCGAATTGGGATGGCAGAAATCGCTCAGTTAAATGCTTTTGCGACAGAGGGAACGACGCCTCACTTTACTTTATATTTGGATGTCGATTCGGATACCGGTTTACGACGAATCCAACAAAATCGTAGCCATCAGATTGATCGCCTTGATTCAGAAGGCTTAGAATTCCACCAACGTGTTCGCCACGCCTATTTGAAATTATTAGAAGACCATCCGACACGTATGCATCGAATTGATGCGCGTAAAGGATTGCAAGAAGTCGTCGATGAAAGTTTTACAGCGATTATTGAAAGTTACCCAGATTATTTTAAAGGAGATGGACCCGAATGAAATTAGTAATGGCAATTATTCAAGACAAAGATAGTAACCGTTTAGCAAATGAATTTATTGATGCGAATCTTCGAGCAACAAGACTCCCTTCCACTGGTGGTTTCTTAAAAGCTGGAAACAGTACTTTTTTAATCGGGGTTGAAGAAAATCGTGTGCAAGAAACGTTGGATTTAATTAAGAAGACGTGTCAATCGAGAAAACAATACTTGTCTAGTTCCATGTCCTTGGATATTTCAATGGATGGACAAGTCCCTTATCCGGTAGAAGTTGAAGTGGGTGGCGCGACGGTTTTTGTGCTGCCAATTGATGGTTTCCATCAATATTAATTGAGGGGGAGAGAAATGGTTGAGCAAGATTTTTTAGCAACGAATCAAACCTATGTCTTTTCTCTAATGAAAAAAAATGTCGAGCATGGGCGGATTGCCCATGCTTATCTTTTTGAAGGGGATAAAGGGACAGGGAAACACCAACTCAGCTTATGGTTTGCACAGCGCCTTTTTTGTCAACAAGTCATTGAGCAAGCGCCTTGTGGAGAATGTGTGAATTGTAAACGAATTCGTCTAGGGGAGCACCCGAACGTTCGCGTGATTGCACCGGATGGCCAATCGATTAAAGTTGATCAAATTCGCCAGTTACAAAATGATTTTTCAAAAAAAGGGTTTGAAAAAGGGATGCAAATTTTTATCATCCAGCAAGCGGATACGATGAATAACAGTGCTGCCAACAGTTTGTTAAAGTTTTTAGAAGAACCAGACGGGCAGATGTTGGCCATTTTAGAAGTGGAAAGTTTAGGAAGAGTGTTGCCGACGATTCAATCGCGTTGTCAAATCATTCACTTTAAACCATTAAATAAAATGGCATTAACGAAAAATTTGCAAGCGACTGGGATCAATGAACAAAGTGCCAACCTCCTTGCGCATCTGACAAATAGTTATCGAAAAGCAGTTGAAATCTCTCAAGATGAATGGTTTAATGGTGCTAAGGATGTAATTGAACAGTGGTTTTCTTACTTGAAAAAGAAGGACCCACAAGCATTTATTTATGTGCAAAAGAGCATCTTAGCCGTTGCGAAAGAAAAGCAACAGCAACAGGACCTTTTTTCCATGTTGTTGTTTTATTTCCAAAACGAAAGAAACCAAATGCTACAACATCAAGTATCTGGCGTTCAAGTGAACCGTGAGTTGGAATTAATCTTAAAAGCGCAGCAGAAATTAGCAGCGAACGTGCCGTTCCAAGGAGTCGCGGAGCAGTTGACCTTGAGAATACTTTTCAAAGAATAAGAGTCAGCGAATAGGAGGAAAAGCGATGGTTGAAGTCATAGGTGTGCGTTACCGTAGAGCGGGTCATATTTACTATTTTTCTCCCGGCAAGACGCAATTCAAATACGACGATTACGTATTGGTTGAATCTCAACAAGCAAAATACATGGCCCAAGTGGCGATTCCTAATAAAGAAATGGCCGAAGAAGATTTACCGGATGCCTTGCGACCGGTTTTACATTTAGCCTCTGAAAAAGAAATGGAACAAGAGAAGCGCAATCAACAAGATGCCAAAGACGCCTTACAAGTGGCTAAACAAAAAATTCGAGCACATGGCTTGGCGATGAAGCTCGTTGATGTCGAGTATACTTTTGATCGTAGTAAAATGATTTTTCAGTTTACAGCCGATGGACGAATTGATTTTCGTGAGCTCGTGAAAGATTTAGCGGGAATTTTCCGAACACGAATTGAATTGCGTCAAATTGGCGTGCGCGATGAAGCCAAGATTCTAGGCGGGATTGGTCCTTGTGGTCGCCAGCTTTGTTGTTCGACCTTTCTGGGCGATTTTGTTCCAGTTTCGATTAAAATGGCCAAAGATCAAGGACTTTCCTTAAATCCGACAAAAATTTCAGGGCTATGTGGCCGCTTGATGTGTTGTTTAAAATATGAAAACGATGAATATGAAGTCGCTAAACGTGAGTTGCCTGATTACGGGACGGAAGTGATGACGCCAGACGGTCGAGGGCGCATTGTTGGCTTAAATTTACTTAGTCGCGTCTTAAAGGTTCGTCTAGTAGGGAAAGAAGTCCCTGTTGAATACGATGCGGATGAAGTTGAAAAAGTTGCAAAAGCAGGTGGCAAACATGTCCATGGATAAACGTTCCTTATACGATGGTTTGAATGAATTCGAATCTGAATTACAAGGATTGCTAAAGAAAATGGCTGAGATGAAATCCGCTTTACAAGAAGTCGTTGAAAAAAATACGACCTTGGAAATGGAAAATCAACGTTTGCGTCAACATTTAAGAGAAATCGATCAACCCGCGCAAACGGCCAGTGGCAAAGTAAAGCAAGAGCTTTCTAAGTCACGTTTAAATTTAGAAAAAATTTACGAAGAAGGCTTTCACGTTTGTTATGACCTTTACGGTTCACGTCGCGAAAACGACGAGCCTTGTGCTTTTTGTTTAGAGGTGATTTACCGTGAAAGCGGGATGTCCTAACAGATGAAAGTCAGACTGGTGTCATTTGATGGTCACCAGTCTTTTTTTAAGAGGTGGGAAAAAATGCAAGTACAAATGAGTTTTAAAGGGGTTGAGTCGGGTATTCTCTATCTAGTACCGACCCCGATTGGTAACCTAGAAGATATGACCTTTCGCAGTGTGCGTACGTTGAAAGAAGTGCATTTAATTGCCAGTGAGGACACTAGAAATACGCAAAAATTGTTAAATCATTTTGATATTTCGACGCCTCAAAAAAGTTTTCATGAACACAACTACAAAGAACGCATTCCTCAATTAATCACCTTGTTAGAACAAGGCCACGCCATTGCACAAGTGAGTGATGCCGGCATGCCTTCCATTAGTGATCCGGGACACGAATTGGTGTTGGCTTGTCTGGCAGCAGACATCAAGGTCGTGGCCTTACCGGGACCGACAGCGGGACTAACAGCCTTGATCGCTTCTGGTCTAACACCACAGCCCCATACTTTTTATGGTTTTTTACCTAGAAAGAAAAAAGAGCAACAAGAAGTCTTACAAGAATTTAAGGACTCGTCTGCCACAACGATTTTTTACGAGTCGCCCCATCGCATTCAAAAGACGATTCAAGCGATGATGGAAGTGTTTGGTGCAACTCGCCAAGCAGTCATTTGTCGCGAATTGACAAAACTACATGAAGAGTATTTACGTGGCACTTTAGCAGAGTTGGACAATTACTTAGCGCAACAACCAATCAAAGGTGAATGTTGTCTTCTTGTCGCAGGGGATGCGACCGTCGCGGAAGTCGTCGTTGATTCCCGCAGTTTGAAAGAACAAGTCGAAGCCTTGATTCATGAAGGAAAAAAGCCCAACGAAAGCATTAAGGAAGTTGCCAAGCGCAATCAATTGAAAAAGCAAGTGGTTTATAATGAATATCATGGGATTTAAAGGAGCGTTGCCAAACAAGCAGAAAAGCGTTGATTTTCTGCTTGTTTGGCGTAACCTTATTTGTAAGTAAAAATGAAAGGGTTTGCGCTTTGATCAGGGAAAGCGTAAAATGAGAAGAAAAGGGCGTGGAAAAAAATGAAAAAAATTGCTTTTGTTTTGTATACGTATCAATTATTAAGTGTGATGTATGTGAATGGATTACCGACAACGAAACCGCTCGAAAAGGCCTTGAAGCAAGCCTTAGGGAAGACCTACGAGGTGACCTTTCATTGGGAGGCTGCTGCAAAAGAACAAACCGTTGATGCCTTCATTGTCCCAGACCGTTTTCCGCCGATTTTAAACGAACATCAAATCCCTGAAATCCGTCTTCCGAGTATCCTCTTTTTGACGAAAGAAGTCGATCAAATCAAAACGATGATCGATACGTATTTTTCAGAGCGTGAGCAGTAAACGCCGACTTTGGAAGGAGAAGAAGCATGAAAAAAGAAAAATCTGGCCGTGGCTGTTATTATTTTTGGCAGGCTTATTAACGGGCCTCTTGTGGCCGAAGTAAGGACGCGCACTCGGTGAATGAATCTTGCATAAGAACGTCTGTTTGGGTTATAATGACGGTGAGGTGAGCAAGATGACGGTGATGGCATTTCCTTTAAAAAATGATACGTCAAGAAAAATTATCCATATCGATATGGATGCTTTTTTTGCTTCTGTGGAAGAAAGAGACAATCCTGAACTGGCTAAGGCTCCGCTCGTGATTGCTCGTCACCCCAATGATACCAAAGGTCGAGGAGTCGTAACGACGGCAAACTACTTAGCTAGACAATATGGGATTCATTCAGCGATGAGTGCGCAAAAAGCGTATGAACTTTGTCCTCAGGCCGTTTTTATTCCGGGGAGCTATGAAAAATATCAAAAAATCTCTCAAGAGGTCCGAAAAATTTTCCATCGTTACACGGATATCATTGAGCCGGTATCAATTGATGAAGCTTACTTAGATGTCACCGAGAATAAAATAGGCAGCCGCTCAGCCATTAAAGTGGCGAAGTTGATTCAGCAAGATATTTGGCAAGAACTCCACCTGACTTGCTCGGCGGGGGTAAGTTATAATAAGTTTTTGGCGAAACTCGCTTCGGATTTTCAAAAACCTAGAGGCTTAACGGTTGTGACCCCAGAAGATGCCTTAGCCTTTTTATTTCCTTTACCGATTGAAAAATTTCATGGCGTCGGGAAAAAAACGTTGCCTAAGATGCATGAATTTGGCATTTATACAGGGCGAGACCTATATGAGAAAAAAGAAATGGAACTGATTCAACGTTTTGGAAAAAGAGGCTATTCCTTCTATCGAAAAGTACGTGGCATTCATAATGCACCCGTAGAAATTTCAAGGGAACGAAAATCCATTGGAAAAGAACATACATATGGCACCGCTCTCGTGACTGAAGCGGAGGTTTTACGACAATTAAGACAACTTTCGGAAGAAGTGGAGAAGGCCTTAAAACGTCATCAAAAACATGGGAAAACAGTCGTGTTAAAAGTTCGTTACGATGATTTTACGACGCTGACCCGGCGTGTAACGTTGCCTGATTATCTTTCTGAAAAGGAAGCAATCTTTTTCCAAAGTACACAAATTTGGGAAGAAATCATTGGCTTTGAACAGGGCATTCGGTTATTAGGGATTATGATAACCAATTTGGATCCCTTGACTTATGAAAACATCGTCTTGCCTTTATGGGAGACCTAGTTCTGGCTGTTTGAGTCAGAGAGAATTCGCTCAAAAAAAAAGAATGAAAGGTGGCATTCAATCATGAAAAAGAAAGCTATTTTTTGGGATTTATTAGGAACTTTAGGTGGGGAGAGCCACACTTTGATCAGTCAAGGTTTTTCTTTTTTTGAAGAAGCGATTCCAGCCTTAAAGCTCGCTCAAAGTCACGGTTATCTCAATCTAATCATCACCAATCAAAGTCAGATTGCTCATGGTCGAATGACGATTGAAGACTATCAACGAGCCTTAGAAGGCCTATTGGAACAATTGTCGAAAGCCCAGGCAGAAGTAACGGCTGTCTACACGTGTCCGCATCGTCGAGAAGATGGTTGTCATTGTAAGAAACCACAAGCTTTCTTTGTCGAAGCAGCCTTGCTTCAACATGAGCTTGACCGGGAGCAATGTTACATTGTGGGCGATTCAGTGACCAATGACTTCGGTTTGGCTCAAAATGCACAAATGAAAAGCGTCTTGGTTCGAACGGGTGAAGAACAAGTAGAAATTTGGTTACAGACACCATCGATGCAGCTAGCAAGCGATTGTCTGGCTGCAATTGAGTCGATTGTTGCCAAGTAGGAAAGAGAAAGAAAGAACCCAAACGGGGCTGCGATTTTTTCGCAGCCCCGTTTCTTTAAATTGATTTTTTGATTTGATCAAATGATTGTTCGCCATCGCGGCATTTATCCCAAAGAATGGCTTTTTGCGCCGTCAAGGATTTTTTGACATCGATAATCCGCTGGTTGCTACTTCCACGAAATTGCAAATTTAAATCTTTTTTACTTAATTCAAAACGGCCATCGACTAAGATATCAATTGAGGCAAGCAAAGCGAGTTTGTCTTCGGATTCTAAGAGAAGTTCTTCAAAGGTATAGCCTGACCAGCTCCAGATATCCTTTGTTTCTCCAAAGGTCTCTTTGACTCTTTTAACAACCGTCAAACAAACTTCTGTATTTAGAAAAGGTTCGCCACCAAGTAATGTCAGGCCTTGAACAGAAGGATGGGCCAAATCTTCGATAATTTGGTCTTCTAAGGCTTTGGTATAAGGGGTCCCGTAACGGAAGTTTTGCACTGCTTTATTAAAACAACCTTCACAAGCAAAGAGACAACCACTTACGTACAAACTATTGCGCACACCTTCCCCGTCAACAAAGTTAAAAGCTTTATAATCAGCGATGTAGTTTTGACTGTATTCTTCTGCTAGCCACTCTTTTGGTTGGGGATTTCTCACTTCGAAGCACTCCTTTTTTTATTTCATATGTTTCACACGGGCAGAAATTTCTTTATGACGACCATGAACCATTGGACGGGCTTGCGGATTGCCTAAATACCCACAAGTTCTTTTTACGACGTCACATGTTTTTGGATCGTTATTGCCACACTGCGGACACTCAAAGCCGCGTTCCGTTGGCAAGAAATCACCTTCGTAGTTACAAGCATAGCAATGGTCAATTGGGGTGTTTGTCCCCAAATAACCGACACGGTCGTAGGCATAATCCCATACGGCTTCAAGGGCTTTTGGGTTCTGTTGTAAAACAGGATACTCACAATAGTGAATGAATCCACCCGAACAATAAGGGACGTACGCTTTTTCAAAATCTAATTTTTCAAAAGGTGTTGGGTTTTTTCGAACATCATAATGGAAACTATTGGTGTAGTAGTCTTTATCCGTAATGTCTTCGACAATTCCAAATTTTTCTGTATCAAGGCGACAAAAGCGATCGGTTAAACTTTCACTTGGGGTAGAATAGACACTAAAATGATAGCCGTAATCATCCGACCAAGCATCGACATGCGCTTTTAAGGTTTTTAAGATGTCCAGCGTAAAGGATTTGGCTTCTGGGTTCGTCTCCCAAGCGCCACCGAAAAAGGCTGCCGCTGATTCATACAAACCGATATAACCTAACGAAATTGTTGCGCGTCGATTTTGAAAGAGTTGATTTACCGCTTCTCCGCGTTTTAAACGATTGCCAAAAGCACCGTACATGTATAAAATCGGGGCATTTTCGGGAGCAGCTTCTTTACAACGATCAATGCGATAAAGCAAGGCGTCTTTAACAATTAAGAGGCGTTCTTCTAAGAGGTTCCAGAAACGGTCGCGATCGCCATTGGCTTCTAAAGCGACTCTAGGTAAGTTTAAAGTCACGACCCCTAAGTTCATCCGCCCGGAGTTCACTTCGTTACCATTTTCATCTTTCCATCCTTGTAAGAAGGAACGACAGCCCATCGGTACTTTAAAACTGCCAGTTAGTTCAATAATTTTATCATAATTTAAAACGTCCGGATACATCCGTTTGGTTGCGCATTCTAAAGCGAGTTGTTTGATGTCATAGTTTGGATCTTCTGGGTTGGCATTAATGCCACGTTTCATTGAAAAAATAAGTTTTGGAAAAATTGCTGTCCGTCCTTCTTTTCCAAGTCCTTTTATTCGATTTTGTAAGATTGCTCGTTGAATTTCTCGTTCAAACCAATTGGTTCCTAAGCCAAAACCTAAAGAAGTGAAAGGTGTTTGACCGTTTGATGTAAACAGGGTATTGATTTCGTATTCTAAGCTTTGCATCGCGTCATAAATATTTTTACGTGTTTGTAAGCGTGCATATTCTTCTTGGCGTGCTTCCCCCTCAATCCATTGTTTGGCATCGGTGAGGTGTTTTTCGTAATTCAACTTTGCAAAAGGGGCAAGGAGTTCATCGATTCGATCGGCGGAACAACCACCATATTGGCTAGAAGCCACGTTTGCAATAATTTGTGAAATTTGTGCAGTCGCTGTCTGGATTGATTTTGGCGATTCGACTTCTGCGTTACCAATTTTAAACCCGTTGTTTAACATGCCTTTAAAATCAATTAAACAACAGTTTGTCATTGGCGAGTATGGATGGTAATCCAAGTCATGATAATGAATATCCCCCTTTTGATGGGCATTAGCCACATGGGGAGGCAACATTTTTAACCCAATCGATTTGCCGACAATCCCAGCTGTTAGGTCGCGTTGCGTATTAAAGACATCGCTATCTTTATTGGCATTTTCGTTGACTACGGTTTGGTCCTTGTTCATTAATTTTTCAATTGTAAAGTTAATGTCCGTCGCTTTGCTTCGTTCGAAGTCACGGCGCGTCCGATAATGAATGTAATGTTCAGCCAAGGCATATTCGCTATTTTCAAGCAAAGTATGCTCCACGATATTTTGAATTTCATAAATTTTGATATTATCGACAAAGCGTTGTGCGATTTCGACATCGACTTTTTCGACAATTTTTAAAATTAATTCATGATCAAGAGGAGAAAGTTCACCTGAAATTTGGCGTTTGGCATTTACGAGGGCATCATAAATTTTTTGGTCATCAAAATCAACTAAGCGGCCGTCGCGTTTGATAATTTTCATACGAGCCAATCCCTTTTGTACAGTGTTTAGTTGTGTATCTTTTCTCTTTAAGTTCATCAATTGTACTCACTCCTTTAATTGGTCTTCTCTATCATAAGATAAAACGATGCGAGAATCAATCTATATATTGTGCTAAAACCTATTGACATTTGATAATAACACTATATATAGTGTTTATTCATTTTTGTCACCTAGTAAGAAAGGGCGAGGTATAAGATTTATACGTTGATAAAACTTACACAAAGTGAATAAAAAAAGATTGTATTGTATATTTCAATCTTAGAAAAAAGCAGAAAGACTAGCATTGAAAAAAAGAACTGTTATAATAAAAACGTATTCAATTATAAAGGAGTGGCAAGAAATGTTAGAGAAAAAAGAAGAGCAGCTACTGATTGATTTAACTTCTGCTCGTGGCGTTCCAGGAAATGAAGAAGAGGTTCGAGAAGTCTTTAAAGCCTATGCAAAAGATTATGCAGAAGATATTTTCTTTGATGGCTTAGGTAGTGTCATCGCGAAACACGCAGGAAGTCATGGTGGCGGACCGAAAATATTTATTAGTGGTCATATGGACGAAGTTGGTTTCATGGTCACAAAAATTACAGAAAAAGGTTTTATTGAATTCCAAACACTTGGCGGTTGGTGGGGACAAGTGATGTTGGCTCAACAAGTTGAAATCAAAACACAAGAAGGGCAAACCATTCATGGTGTCATTGGTTCAAAACCACCACACGTTTTAACACCAGATGCACGGACTAAACCTTACGATGTGAAAGAAATGTTCATTGACATTGGGGCATCAAGTGAAGAAGAAGCGAAAGCGTGGGGAATTCGTCCCGGCGACATGATTACCCCTCATATTGAATACAAACGCTTAAATGGCAGTAAGTTTTTACTAGCCAAAGCATGGGATAACCGAGCAGGTACAGCCGTTTCTTTACGTGTACTTGAAAATTTAGCCAAAGAAGGGCATGACAACTGTCTTTTTGCCGGTAGCAGTGTGATGGAAGAAGTAGGTCTGCGTGGCGCGCGCACAAGTTCTTATTTAGTCGACCCAGATATTGCCATTTCATTAGATACTGGTACAGCAGGCGATACACCAGGAATGACTCCGAAAGAATCAGATTCTGTTTTAGGTAAAGGCCCACAAGTACTAATCTTTGATGCTTCCATGATTCCGCATAAAAAATTATTGAATTTTGTCATTAAGGTTGCCGAAGAATTAGAGATTCCATTCCAATACACGGTGATTCCAGGTGGTGGAACAGACGGAGGACAAATGCATTTAAATCGTAATGGTGTGCCAACGATTGCGATTACCGTTCCTGTTCGTTACTTACACTCACATACTTCAATTATGCACGAAGATGACTATTTAAATACGGTGAAACTCGTAACCGAAGTGGTTCGTCGTTTAGATGATGCAGCAGTTAAAGAACTATTAAGCTATTAATAATCCATGAAGAAAAGGGGTTGTGACAGATGTCGCAGTCCCTTTCCTCTTTTACGAATATTTGAGCGACAAACGAGAACAAAAGTCTACGCTTTCAGAAACGTTACGAGACTCGAGTAATTGAAAAGTCAACGGTTCGAATCTCGTGACATTTTTCAGCACAAGACAACTTTTGTACTCTCTTTTCTTGCTATCAACTAGCGGCCTTAACCTTTTTCTTGTATTTTTTTTGAAAAAGGTCTTCTTTTTATCCATTTTTTTCAAATTATGCTAAGCTATTGTTGGAGGTGTTTGTCGATGAAAATAACAACGTTAGGCTGTCTAGGAGCCTACCCCTACCAAGGACAAGGAACAACAAGTTTTCTATTAGAATCAGAAGGCTTTCATCTATTGCTAGATGCTGGGAGTGGAAGCTTGTTGCAGTTGGAAAAAATTCTGGATCCCTTAGCGCTAGATGCTGTCATTTTAAGCCATTATCACCATGACCATATTGCAGATTTAGGTGTGTTGCAATATTACTGGCAACTGTATCCCAAAACGTCTGCGCGTCCAATCTTACCCATTTATGGTCATCCACGTGATTTGACCCATTTTGAATCGTTGACCCTTAAAAATGTTTCACAGGGGTGGAACTATTTAGCTGAAGAAAGCCTTGAAATCGGCCCTTTTTCTATTACTTTTATGGAAACAATTCATCCAGTTGTTTGTTATGCGATGCGGATTGTGGAAAAGTCGACAGGGAAGGTTTTGGTTTTTACAGGAGATTCAGGTTATCTGGCTGATTTTATCGAATTTACTGATCAGGCAGATTTATTTTTAGCCGACACTTATTTGTTTGCTGGGAATGAAAATCATTTTGCTCATTTCACTTCCAAAGAAGCTGGGGAAATTGCGGCAGCTGCGGGTGTTAAACACTTAGTTCTGACACATTTGCCCCAATTTGGCGATTTAAATCAATTAAAAGCAGAAGCGCAACAGGCAGCTGGAAAAGATATCCGTGTTTCACTAGCGGCAGTTAATAAAGTTTTTACAATTTAGGAGGAAGCGACCCATGTTATTTGTCCCAAATGAATTAACCGATCCAAGAATCAACTTAGCGTTAGAAACTTTCTTATTACAAGAGATGGTCATTGAGGAGCCGATTTTACTTTTTTATATTAATGAGCCTTCAATTATTATTGGACGGAACCAAAATACGATTGAAGAAATCAATCAGGCATATGTCGATGAAAAAGGCATTCATGTTGTCCGTCGTTTAAGCGGTGGTGGTGCGGTGTATCATGACTTTGGCAATTTGAATTTTAGTTTCATTATGCCAGATGATGGCAATTCCTTCCGAGATTTTGCCAAAGTAACCCAACCGATTATTCAAGCCTTGCACGAACTCGGTGTGGAAGGAGCGGAATTGAAAGGGCGGAATGATTTAGTCATTGGCGACAAGAAATTCTCAGGGAATGCGATGTACGCGACGAATGGCCGGATGTTTGCTCATGGAACCATTATGTTTGACAGTGAGATTGATGAAGTCGTCAATGCTTTAAAAGTCCGTGCGGATAAGATTGCTTCTAAGGGAATTAAATCGATTCGTTCTCGTGTAACGAATATTAAACCGTTTCTAGATGCGAATCATGAAACCATGGATACCAAAGATTTCCGCCAAGCAATTTTATTGAAGATTTTTGGCGTCGATTCAATTGATGAAATTAAAACCTATGAATTGACGACTGAAGATTGGCAAAAAGTTGATGCTTTATCTAAGAAATATTATGATAATTGGAATTGGAATTACGGAAAATCACCAAAATTTGAATTAGAACGTCGTAAACGTTTCCCAATTGGTTCCGTTGAAATGAAAATGAACGTCAATAAAGGGAAAATTACAGAGTTGAAAATCCATGGTGATTTCTTTGGCTTAGGAGAGATTAAAGACGTGGAAGACCAATTGATTGGGACGCAATATGAGAAAGAGGCATTAAAACAAGTGATTGCTACAATTGATATTGGCAAATATTTCGGTAATATCACAGCAGAAGATTTACTTGAGTTGATTTATTAATAAAGAAAGCATCGGATTCATGAATAGTGAAACGATGCTTTTTTTTTGCAAAAAAATGAAAGATATAGACTTAAGGCTGATTTTTTTCAGAAAAAGCTGTGTTAGATTTGATAAAGATAAAATAATGGAGGAAAAAGAATGAATCAAAATGTTGTATCAGTCAATCAAGTCAAAAAAGTTTATGGAAAAAGAGGTGGAGAATCATACGAAGCTTTGAAAGAAATTACTTTTTCTGTTGAAGAAGGAGAATTCGTTGGCATTATGGGTCCGTCAGGCTCAGGTAAGACGACCTTGCTTAATATGTTATCCGCATTGGATCAACCCACTAGTGGTGACGTGCAAATTGGCGGACAAGAATTCACACAAATGAAAGAAAATCAACTGGCTGACTTTCGGAGTCAAAACATCGGCTTTATCTTTCAAGATTTTAATTTGTTAGAAAATTTAACCTTGTTTCAAAACATTGCTTTGCCCCTGTCTTTACAAGGTGTTCCACCGAAAGAAATTGCTAAAAAAGTTGAGAAAATGGCCAGTATTCTAGCAATCCAAGAAGTCTTATCAAAATACCCAACCGAAGTTTCTGGTGGACAAAAACAACGAGCGGCAGCTGCTCGAGCCTTGATTCACCAACCCAAACTTTTACTTGGAGATGAACCCACGGGTGCTTTGGATTCAAAAAATGCCAGAAACTTGTTGGAAGCTTTGCGTCATTTGAATACTTCTTATGCGACGACTATTTTAATGGTGACGCATGATCCAATGAGCGCCAGTTATTGTCAACGCATCTTGTTTATTCAAGATGGAAAAATTTACAAAGAAATCAAGCGTCAAGAGAGCCAACAAGCCTTTTATCAAGAAATATTAGCAACGCTGTCACACGTTGATTTTAATGAAAGTCAGGTGTAGTCATGACTTGGAAATTAGCTTTAATGAGTGTGAAAAAACGCTGGCAAGACTATGTCGTTTTATTAGCGGGCTTGGTGATCGCTGTTGCAACCTTTTATTTGTTTCAGACTTTGTCCTTAAATACCGTTTTCTTACAAGAAGTGATACCAACGATTGCTCTTGTCGGGATTATTTTTCAATTAGGGGCAGTATTACTTGGAATGATTACGATTGTTTATATTTTTTATGCAAACTCCTTTTTATTAGCCATGCGCAAGAAAGAGTATGGCATGTATTTAATGCTCGGGGCAAAGAAAAAGAAAATCAAGCAAATGATGCGGATTGAAACTTTTGTGATTGGACTCTTCTCCTTAGTGACCGGAATTGTTTTAGGAATCGGCTTAGCCAAGGTGATGACACAAGCCTTGATGCAGCGTCTAGCGATTGCTTCTGGACAGTATCAGGCATTTTCAGGTATGGCCATTCTTGTCACCGCGGCCTTTTTCGGGTTGCTCTTTTTGATTACTTCTTTTTTTAATGGGCGCAAGTTTTCAAAAACGAAATTATTCACTTTATTGCAAGAAGAGTCTTCCAGTGAAAACATTCAAAAAAATACGATCTTGACGTTTGGCTTGACGTTGATTGCCTTGGTGTTATTTGCAATTGGTTATTATAGTTTAGGAAACTTAATGACCTTAGGAATCACTGGACTAGTCATTGCCTTGTTCACGATCACATTTGGTACCTTTCTCTTTTTTGGAGCGGTTTTTCCCTTTGCGGTGAACTTCTTAAAAAATCGTCATTTCTTTGCAAATAAGGGGTTACGGATGTTTACTTTGTCGCAACTTAGTTTTAAGGCCCATGCGCTCAGTCGAGTCTTAGGGATGGTCGGAATGCTATTTGCCTTGTCTTTAGGTGCCATCACGGTCGGAAATGCTTTTAATCATTATAAAGAAGCATTGCTGAAGCAATTTCCCTATGATGTCGTGCTACACAATCCGTCGGCTGAAGTCAAACCACTGCTTGAAAAATTAGAAGTTGAGCAGGAACAAACCTATCATATCAAAGTAGTTGAAAATGATTTTTACTTTTTAGCTGAAGAGTTGCAAGACCAACCATTGTGGGTCCAAGAAGGAGACTTCTTTTTGGAAAGTCAATTAAAACCTTATCAAAAAATGAAAGCAGGAGAAACATACTCGTATGAACGAGAGGATGCTTTTGCGGTCATGCAAGGATTTCATTTGTTAGATGATCCGTATGCCTCTTATGTGCCTGGAGCGACTTACCATGTCGTCGACCAAGCGACTTTTCAACAACAAGCAGGAGAAGAGCAAAACATTGTAACCTATCAGGTACAAGATTTTAAACAAGCAATGCCAGTTTTAAAAGCGATTGATCAAATAGCTGGAAAAGACCAGCCTGATCCAGAAGCTCTTAATAGTAAGATGGCCATGTATACGATGATTGATGGCATGGTCAGCGGTTTTGTCTTTATGGGAATCTTTTTAGGAATAGCCTTTTTAGCGATGTTAGCTAGCTGTCTAATGTTTAAGGTTTTATCGGGTGCGTATCAAGACATCGAACGCTATCAAATGTTACACAAATTAGGGGTGAAAAAAACAGCACTGACGCGTTCATTAGCGCAAGAAATTTTCATGGTCTTCTTAATACCTGGAATTCTAGGCATGATTCATGTCTTGTTTGGTTTGAAGATGTTTGAACTCTTAATCCCACAACCCTATGAACAAATTTGGTTGCCGTTTTTACTCTATAGTAGTTTTTACTTTCTTTACTATGGCTTGACGGTCTGGTTATATCGAAAAATTGTCCTACCAAAAAATGCTTAAAAAAAAGAGGGACTGTGACAGCTGTCACAGTCCCTTGTTGTTTTACGAACGTTTGGCGGATAAACGGGCAACAAAAGGCTGCTTCTTCGTGAAGTTTTCGAAAGAGCAGCCTTTTGTCACACTCCCTTTAAAATCACAGCTTTTTTGTAAAGAGAGAAGATGAGGTTTTTCCCATCATTTTTCCTTCAATCGTTAGTAATCGAAGAAGGGGCTTATTAAATTAATAAGCACGAGCAATCCATAAAGTATGTTTTGCAGGTTTTCCAGTCACGATATCAGTCGTTTTTTCCATAGGAACTTCAAATGGAATATTCCGAGTTGTGAAGCCTGTTTCTTCTTTAATGATTGCTTCCGACTCATCAGTGCCATCCCAACCAACTAACACAAAGCCTGTTGGTTTATTGGCAGCTTTACACGATTCAATATGAGCTTTCAAGTCATCAAGTGTCTCAACATGGAAGTATTCATTTGCTTGATTCCGTGCTTTGGCTGTCGCAAGTAAACGAGGTGTCATCTCAGCCAGTTGCGTTTGAACCGTTTCAATGAGGTCTTCGAAGCGAATCTTTTCTTTTTCTGCCAAGTCACGAACTTTTAACATCACATGGCCGTTTTCCAAATCACGTGGTCCACATTCGATACGGATACATGCACCTTTTAATTCCCATTCGTTGAATTTATAGCCCGGTGAATTATCTGAATCATCTAAACGAACCCGAATGCCTAGGCCTTTTAATGTCGCATAAATTTCGTCTAATTTTTCCATAATCGCTGGATTTTTCTTCCAAGGCCCAACAGGCATGAGGACTACTTGATGCGCAGCAATTGTAGGTGGTAAAATTAAGCCTTTTTCATCGCCATGGGTCATAATGACTGAGCCTAATAAACGGGTCGAAACGCCCCATGAAGTCGTATGTGCTAGGACATGCTTGTTTTCCTTGTTTAAGTAGGTGATATCAAAAGCTTCTGCAAATTTGGTTCCCATATAATGAGAGGTTCCCGCTTGAACGGCTTTTCCATCTTGCATCATCGCTTCGATAGAGTAAGTATCAACCGCGCCTGCGAATCGTTCGGAAGGCGTTTTTTGTCCTTTATAGACAGGAATGGCTAGGAATTCTTCACATAAACGGGCATACTCGTCTAAAATCGATTGTGTTCGACGGCGAGCATCGGCTTCATCGGCATGAGCCGTGTGTCCTTCTTGCCATAAAAATTCGGAAGTACGTAAGAAAGGCAAGGTTTTTTTCTCCCAGCGAAAAACGTTCGCCCATTGATTGATTTCATAAGGCAAATCACGATAAGAATGGATCCAATCGGAAAAAGCCGAGCCAATCATTGTTTCTGAAGTTGGGCGTAGTGCCAAGGGTTCTTCCAATTTTTCATTCCCAACTTCCGTCACCCATGGTAGTTCTGGCGCAAAGCCTTCAATATGGTCGGCTTCCTTTGTAAAGAAATGTTGAGGAATAAGCATTGGGAAATAAGCATTACGAATGCCTTCGCTACGTAAAAAACGGTTAAATTCTTCTTGAATGTGTTCCCATAGTTCAAATCCGTCTGGACGGAAGATAATAGAGCCACGGACAGGGGAATAAGACATTAACTCCGCCTGTTGAACGGTATTTAAATACCACTGGGTAAAATCATTGGTTTGTTCAGTCATTGATAAAAATCCTCCTTAGATAAAATAAAAAAGCATCCCGTCCTAAAAAAGGACGAAACACTTGCATTTCGCGGTACCACCTTGATTGTGTTTTCTTTATTTAAAACACCACTTGTCTAAAGGATAAGGGCTTCAACCCGATTACTTTCATAATCATTCCCATTGGTAGGTTCACAAAAATAGGGGTTATTTACCTTACAGCCAAGGGTAAACTCTCTGCTAAACATTTCTTTGCTACTATTCCAACGCTTCTCCCTAATACTAATCAGATTTTGTGAAAAAAGCAAGTGAAAGTTTTTTCCATTGCAAGAAAAGCAGGAAGTTCGTATAATAGCAAACAGTGAGCAAAGAACTGGAGGAAAAAAGATGCGAAACGAAATGATGCATCGTCCCATTGTCAAACCTGAGATTGTGGACTATTTACGTAATGAACAAAAACAAGTACCGGGTGAATTGGGGCAGATTCAAAAAGAAGCCAATGAAAAAGGAGTTCCGATTATTCCCCATGAAACCGTCGTCTTCATGCAATTTTTACTGGGCCAAATTCAACCCAAAGCAATCCTGGAAATAGGCACGGCGATTGGCTTTTCTTCGAGCTTAATGGCGCAATATGCAGGCGAAGGGGCACATGTCACAACGATTGATCGTTTTGACGTGATGATTCGTAAGGCGAAAGAAACGTATGCCCGTTTAGGAAATGAAGAACAAGTCACGTTACTTGAAGGGCAAGCAGCAGATCTTTTTCCAACCTTAACTGGCCCTTATGATTTTATCTTTATGGATAGTGCCAAATCAAAGTATATTGAATTTTTACCCGAATGTTTACGTCTACTCAAAAAAGGTGGCGTACTGATGGTCGATGATATTTTTCAAGCAGGAACCGTTTTAGATCCTATTGAGGAAATTCCTCGTAGTCAAAGAACGATTCATCGGAAATTAAAGAAATTTCTACATGTAATTAACACTCATCCAGACTTAACAACAAGTCTGGTACCTTTAGGAGATGGCGTCGCTTTAATTACAAAAGAAGCAGCTGAGGTTGTCATTGAAGTAGAGGAATAAGCGTATTTTGCGAAGGAGCTTCCTTCGCAAAATATTTTCGGATAAAATAACAAGTGAAAAGACGGTTGCTTTCAAGTTTAATTTATGATAAACTCATTTTTGTTGGTAAATTATCCAAACAAAATTTTGTACCAGTAGCTCAGCTGGATAGAGCAATGCCCTTCTAAGGCATCGGTCGGGGGTTCGAATCCCTCCTGGTATATCATTTATCGATCACACGAATGTTTTTTCATTCGTGTGATTTTTTGTTTAAAATAAATGTTAGACAGGGATTGTTGGGCTTGATACAATGAAAGAAAAATAGAAAGGTAGAAGTCGCATGGTTGAGACCGTAAGTGATCCTTTTTCAAGTTCGTCTTTTTTCTTTTTTCCGTCGATGATTTTTGTTCTCATTTTTCTTATTATTTTAGGAGTTGTTTGCTATCGCTTGTTGGAAGCGATGAGAAACGCCAATGCTTCAGAAGAAGTGGTTCGAGCGACCTTAATTGATAAAAATAATGAAACAAGTTACACAACGCATTCAGAAGGTATGCACTCGGGTTCCACTCGTTATACGTTAACTTTTGAGTTTGAAAACAAAGAACGCAAGTCGTTTGATGTCTCCCGCAAAGTGTTCTTGCTTTATGTTGTCGGTGATACCGGGCGTTTAGCATTCCAAAGAAAACGATTCAATCGTTTCGAACGAGAATAAGTACATGTTTTGATGATTTTTAGCCGAGCATGCTCGTGGCTTTAGTCATAAGTGGTCCAAGAGGAAGATTCTTTGAAGGTTACGAGGCGCTCGTAGCCTTTTTTTGGTTGAAAAGAATATTTGTTATTTATCGTGAGAAAGCCTTGTTTTGAATTTCTTTAAAAAAGTTTAAGATGGAGACAAATGATTTGTAATTAGAGATAAAAAAAGTCTATAATGGATTTTGCAAGTCGTTATAGTAGGTTTTAGGAGGAGAAGAAATGAAATTAACCAATGCAACCGAGCAAGCGTTAGCGATTATGGCCATTTTGGCCATGCAAAAACGAGAAATCCCTGTCTCGTCAGAAAGTATTTATACGAAATTAGCGGTTTCGCCTTCTTACGTCAAGAAATTGCTGCGAAAACTGGTTGTTGCCCGTTTGATTGGCGGTGTTTCGGGAAACAATGGCGGTTTTTACTTAGAAAAAGAAACGACGGATATTTCGCTGTTAGAAATTGTTGAGGCGATTGAAGGCCCCTTGGTTTCTTTTCCTGATGTCGGCGTATTAAAACGTGCCTTCTCAGGGTTTGATGCCTACGCTCAGGACGGACATAACACGGTTTCCACGTTCTTTTCGGAAGCGGATCAATTGTGGGAAGAAAAGTTAAAAAGCGTTTCTGTGCGTGAAGTCTTAGAAAAAGTGTTTGCGAAAGAAAAAGAAATTCCTTTAAAAAACTGGAATGAATTGTAAGTGTGAAAGAAGTGACTAGAGATGAAAGCAAGTTTGAAACGAATGATGACATTATTTTTACTAGATTGGAAGCGAATCTTCCGGAATCGACCAACTTATTTATTAATGATAGGATTAATGATTATCCCTTCTTTGTATGCCTGGTTTAATATTGCAGCCTTGTGGGATCCGTATTCCAACACAGGTGAAATTGCTGTTGCGGTGTATTCTGAGGATGAAACGGTCCAAGTTCTGGATAAGAAAAAAATCAATATCGGGAATGAAATTATTGAAAATCTAAAAGACAATGACTCGATAGGGTGGCAATTTGTCGACTCAAAAGCAGCCCTCGATCAGGGCGTTAAGAGCGGGAAATTTTATGGTGGGATTTATTTACCAAAAGATTTTTCCGCAGACTTAATTTCTTTTTTAGATGGTCAGGTCAAAAAACCAACGATTGACTACCAAGTGAATCAAAAAATTAACGCGATTGCGCCTAAAATCACGGATAAGAGTGCGTTAACGATTAAAGAAACAATTAGTCAATCATTCATTGAGACAGTCAGTGAAACGCTGTTAACCGTCTTCAATGAAGCCGGATTTTATTTAGATGATCATTTAATGAGTCTCGATAAAATTAGTAGCAAAATATTAGCCTTAGACGAACAATTAGCAACAATCGATCAATACACGCAAGACGTCTTACGTTTGGAAGAAAAAATGCCTCTCTATGAAGAAAAGTTGGCGAAAGCAAACGATGCCCTAGCCTACCTTCCAGAGGTGAATCAGCTGGGGGAAAAAGTTCAACGGCTCAATGAGAAATTTCCCCAATTGCAATCAGCCGGTGCCATTGTTCTAACCTTGCAAGAAAAAATTCCCGAGATTGAAAATGCGGCGCAGCAAGTCCAAATGATTGATGAAGACTTTGATGATTTAGCCAAGATCATGAATGAAGCTATTACAGAAGCGCAAAAGGGATTAGGGATTATTGAACAAGCACAAACCGTCTTACCTGATGTGCAAAAATTAGCCGAAACAGCCAATCAAGTCGTCCCGACCTTATCAGAAGAGGTTGAAAAAATTCAAGCGGCACTCCCGCAAGTTTCTGCTGGCGTGGGCACGGGCATACAGTTGATTGTTACGATTTCAAAAAATGTCGCTGAGAGCAGTCAATTTTTGTCCGAGTTAATCGGTGATCATGCGTTGACTCCGGAGCAAAAAAATGAAATCAAAGTTGCTTTAAGTCAGTTAGATGCACAACTTTCAAGCCTGACACAAATCTTACATTCCGCAATCGGGATGTTGCAAAAAATTCAAGCATTAACGGGTAGTGATACCTTGCAAGGCATCATCGATACATTAGCGGCAGTCCAAGCGCAGATTCCATCTTTACAAGAAAGAATTGCTTTGATTCATGGACAAATTGATCAGTGGTCTTCGACTGAAATTCAACAGTCGTTAAACCAACTGAGTCAAGAAGCCAATGATTTGGCGAATCGATTAAGCCCGATAACACCGACAGCCATCCAAGAAAAGGTTGCTCCTTTACTTGCCCAACTGCAAGAGGGGTTAACACTCGCTGGCGGAATTACTGGAACCATTGTCGACGAAGGCTTAATAGGGCAATTAATCGATTTATTGGAAAATACAACCGGTACTTTGCAACAAGCCATTGCTTTTTTAGAAAAATACCAAGCAGAATTGCCTGATTTGAAAAAAGAAATTCATTCCGCAAATTTGATTTTCAATCAACATTTACCAGAGATTACTTCAGGGATTAATCAAGCTTCTGACTTATACCAAAATGATTTGCCGCGCTTGGGGGTTAAACTGGATCAAGCGGCAAAGTTCGTCGAAGAAGAGTTACCGACGCTTGAAAAAGAAGCGACTGCAACCGTCGAGATGTTAAATGAAAAAATGCCCAAAGTGGAATCTTTATTAGCAACAGTTACCACCATCATTCAAGAGGATTGGCCAAGTCTACGCAGTGGTATCCAGCGAGGTGCCAATTTTATTCGTGAGGGAAAAGACGAGATTGATGTCAAAGAAGTGATTCGTTTATTAAAATCAGATGTGCAATCCGAAAGTGATTTTATGGCAAATCCAATTAAAATTGATCAAGTCGATGTGTATCCTGTACCCAATAATGGTTCAGCAAGTGCGCCGTTTTATACAGCACTGTGTCTTTGGGTAGGGGCCGTTCTTTTTTCAAGCATCGCATCAACGGAATTTCACCTAACACAAGAAGAAAAGAAACGTTTTACCAAAAGAGAACAATTTACCGCACGTATGGGGACATTCTTGGTCGTTTCTTTCTTCCAAGCATTAATCGTGAGTTTGGGCAATCATTGGTTGTTAGGTACCTACGCGGTGAGTCCAGGTTACAGCATCTTATTTGCCCTCTTTGTCGGTCTGACCTTTATGATGATGGTTTACGTGCTGGTTGCTCTTTTTGGAAACTTAGGTAAGGGAGCCGCAGTGATTATTCTTGTGCTCTCGATTTCAGGCGGTGGTGGGAATTATCCGATTGAGATGTCAGGGAAATTCTTCCAATGGATCCATCCATTCTTACCGTTTACGCATGCCGTCAATCTTTTACGTGAACCGGTTGGAGGCATCTATTGGGCCAATGCCTGGTTCGCTTTGGGAATCTTATGCTTATTTTTTGTCATGTTTGGCTTACTCGGTTACTTGTTGTATCCGAAAGTTCAACCAATCATCAAAAAAATGAATAACGAGTTACGAAAAGGGGAAATTTTACATTAATAAAAATAATTGGTAACCAACCGAATTCTCTTTGTATTTTAGAAGCTAAGAGTGAACAAGGCCACTTCCAATATCAATTCCGAGCTGCCAAAAGACAGCCTCGCTTCGCATGGTGAATCCCTTACACCGTGTTGGACAGAAAATGGTTGAATTGCTACAATAAAAGAAAATCGAGTAGGTGAAGGCGATGTCTGCATTTGGTGGTGGATTAATGGTTGATTCAATAGATGGAACTTCCAGTCTGTTTTCGTTCTTTTTTGGATTGGTTGGACTGCTTCTTCTTGTTGTCATGGTGTATAAATTAAGTGAGATGGTTAAGAATACAAATGCAATGGAAGAGGTCTGTCAAGCGAGGTTAATTGATAAAATAGCGAATAAGCGAGCTTTGAATCGTGGAAATTATGGTTCCACTTCGACCAGTTATACGTTGGTTTTTGAATTGTCCAATGGCGAGAGAAAATCTTTTGATGTGTCTCGGAAAGATTATCTAGCCTACGTTGTGGGGGATACCGGACGTCTTTCTTTTCAAAGAAAAAGATTAAATGATTTTCAAATTTAAAAAGTAAGCCGATTATTGGCCAAAGAGGGGACTGTGACAGCTATCACAGTCCCTTGGTGTTTTACGAACGTTTGTCGGGTAAACAGGCAACAAAAGGCGGCCCTTTCGGAAACTTCACGAAATTCGAGCAATTGAAACAGCCAATTGTTCGAATTGCTCTCTCTCGTTTCTCATAGCAAAACGACTTTTATTCCACTTCCCTTTTTTACGAAATTTTCAGAGAAAGAAAAAAGTTTTCAGAAAGAACCTCATTTTAATTTAATCAAAGATTCATTTATGGAAATCGTGTAACTAAATTGAGTAAATATTACTATAAAATAAAATGCTTCTAAAAAGAATTTATGTAAAATATACTGAAAAACAAGAAAGATTGATGGCCTACTGTTTGTGAATTATAGTAAAAAATAATCTTATTATCGGTAATGAAAAGGTTGATTTTACCTAAAATAGCGGTATTTTTTTTCCACTATGAGAATTGAAAATAATTGTGAAGAAATCATTGACCCTTGAATAAATCCTATGCTAAATTGAAACACGTTGCATGACTCGTGGTGGAAATAAAATAACGAGTCATGGCAGAAGACATTCAAATTCAAGGGGGAACCATCGTGGAAATTCATCTAATTGGATTAGGGAAAATGGGATTTAATATCGCTATAAATTTGTTGGAAAAAGGACATTCAGTGAAGGCGTTTGACCAAAATAAAGAAATCGCGAAGGCACTAGAAGCGCAAGGTGGCATTTTCTATTCATCGGTAGAGGAATTATTGACAGAAAATGAGGAACAGAAAATTGTTTGGTTGATGTTGCCTGCAGGTGCGATTACGAATACAGTCATGGACGAATGTCTGACGTTGTTAAATCCTGGTGATATTTTAATTGATGGTGGTAACTCGAAATATACCGACAGTAAAACAAATAATGAGAAATTTAAAGAAAAAGAGATTGCGTTCTTTGACGTAGGGACTTCAGGTGGTGTTTCAGGTGCGCGGAATGGTGCTTGTATGATGATTGGTGGCAATCGCGAAGTGTTCCAGACGATTGAACCGATATTTACGAGTTTATGTGTCGAAAATGGTTACTTGTTCTGTGGCGAAGCAGGAAGTGGTCATTATTTAAAAATGATTCATAATGGCATTGAGTATGGCATGATGCAAGCAATTGGTGAGGGGTTTAATATTCTACACCATTCGGAATATGATTATGATTTAGAAGGGGTTGCCAAAGTCTTTAATCATGGTTCGGTCATTCGTAGTTGGTTAATGGAATTAACGGAAAATCTCCTATCTGATGATGCACAATTAAGCGAGATTGAAGGTGTAATTGCTTCTTCCGGTGAAGGAAAGTGGACGGTTGAAGAAGTATTGCGTTTGGAATTATCTGCACCGGTAATCACACAGTCCTTGCTCACTCGCTATGCAAGTACCGATCAAGAAAAATATGGCGAAAAAGTGATTGCGTCTTTACGCAACCAATTTGGTGGTCATGCGATGACAAAAAAGGGCGAGAATGAGTAAAATAAAAAAGAGAAACAAGGGTCATGAGAAAAAAGGCGACGTCACTAGATGTCGCCTTTTTTTCTTGCCTGCACACTTTATTAGGCTCGAAAGAATCTTACGTGAGGCGCTGGCTACAGTTCCTGAAGCTCCCCTTTAAGTTAGCTCTTTGTCTTTTGTTCATGAAATTTCCATGAGTCTAGATGAGAGTGAGAAAGAATGCATCTGGTTAAAACGTTGATAAATGAACCAATAAAGAGGCCGAAATTCTTTTGAATGAGAATTTCTTCTTCTTAGATAAGATAATTAAAAAGAAATGACAAATAATGAATATTCAGAAAATTTAAACAAAAGGGTTGACTTCTCTTGCAAACTTCTGTATCTTCTTACTTAAGAAAACTTTGGTTAGGTGATGAAAATGAAAAATAAGCAGGTTAATAAGCAAATCGTTGGTTCATTTTTATTATTATTATCATAGAGAACTCTTTCTGATTGGTTAAAAGAAGAGTTCTATTCGCATTGCATAAAGGAAAAAACTTTATGGAGTGCTTTTTTTATACTTAAAAAAGAGGGAGTCGAGAAAAAATGCGCAAAATTCAGTTCTTTGATACGACGCTACGCGATGGCGAGCAGACACCAGGAGTTAACTTTAATACAAAAGAAAAGGTTCAGATTGCCTTGCAATTGGAAAAATGGGGCGTCGATGCTATTGAAGCAGGTTTTCCGATTGCATCACCGGGTGATTTTGAAGCCGTTCAAAGGATTGCTGAGGTGCTAACAACGGCGACTGTTGTCGGCTTAGCACGCTGTCAAAAAAAAGACATTGATCGCGCATATGAGGCTTTAAAAGAAGCAGTTGATCCGCAAATTCATGTTTTTTTAGCGACGAGTAATATTCATATGAAAGATAAGTTGAAAATGACTAAGCCAGAAGTCTTGGCGTCAATCAAAGAACACGTGACTTATGCAAGGCGTTATTTTGAAAAAGTACAGTTTTCTCCAGAAGATGCCACACGAACGGATCGTGCTTTCTTATTAGAAGCGGTTCAAACGGCAATTGATGCAGGCGCAACGATTATTAACGTCCCAGATACGGTGGGTTATTCCAACCCTACGCAATATGGCGCATTGTTTGCTTATTTAATTGACAATATTCAAAGTAGGCAAGAAATTACCTTTTCTTCTCATTGCCATGATGATTTGGGAATGGCAACTGCGAATGCATTAGCGGCGATTGAAAATGGTGCCAATCGTGTGGAAGGTTCAGTGAATGGAATTGGTGAGCGTGCGGGCAATACGGCGCTAGAAGAAGTGGCAGTTGCTTTGCACATTCGCCAAGATTTTTACCAAGCGACTGCTGGCATCGTTTTAAATGAAACGAAACGGACCAGTGATTTGGTTGCTCGCTTGTCAGGAATTCATGTTCCGAAAAACAAGGCAGTCATTGGGGGCAATGCTTATGCCCACGAATCGGGGATTCATCAAGATGGTGTTTTAAAAAATCCTGAAACTTACGAAATTATTACCCCGCAATTAGTTGGTGTGCAAACCAATTCGCTCCCGCTTGGAAAATTATCTGGTCGCCATGCTTTTGCAACAAAAATGGAAGCTTTGGGTTATTCATTAGAAGGCGACCGTTTGCAACAACTCTTTCAGGCCTTTAAAAAATTGGCCGATAAGAAAAAACAAGTCAATGATGAAGATTTAATGGCGCTGGTTGTTGATGAGATTCGTCAAGAAAATGAAAGGTGCCACTTAGAAGCCTTGCAATTGCAGTACGTTTCCAATGGCTTTCAGGGGGCCATTGTTTCAGTGAAAAATCAAGAGGGCGAAATTTTTACTTCTTCAGAGATTGGAGCAGGAAGTATCCAAGCGATTTATAATGCGACAGATAAGATCTTTGGGCATCAACCAATTCTTGTGCGCTATGAGATTCAAGCTTTAACAAGTGGCGAAGATGCGCAAGCAGAAGTTTATGTGACACTAGAAGATCAACGAACGAAAAAGCAAACGAATGGTGTGGGGATCGATTTTGATGTACTTCAAGCTTCAGCCAAAGCGTATATCCAAGCGAGTAGTCAATTAAAAGAAGTGGAGGAAGCATAATGGAGAAAAAAATTGCTGTTTTAGCAGGTGACGGAATTGGTCCAGAAATTATGGCCAGCGCGCTAGCAGTCTTAGAAGCAATCGGCGAAAAAAAGGATGTGACTTTCCATTTTGAGCAGTGTTTCTTTGGTGGGGCTGGGATCGATCACTGTGGCAGCCCATTTCCAGCTGAAACCTTGGCTGCTTGTGAGCAGTCCGACGCCATTTTACTAGGGGCAATCGGCGGACCAAAATGGGAGCATGCAAAAGAGACACCAGAGCAGGGGTTGCTTACTTTACGAAAAGCCTTAAAATTATTTGCGAATATTCGTCCGATTACTGTTCCAGACGTGTTACTTAATCGCTCGCCGATTAAAGAAGAAATTGTTCGGGGGACTGATTTCGTGATTGTTCGTGAATTAACGAGTGGTATGTATTTTGGTGAACCTCGTTTCTTAGGAGAAACGGAAGCCTATGATACAAATTACTATCATGAAGCTGAGATTCGTCGGATTGTGCGTCAAGCTTTTGAAATCGCACGTGGACGGAAAAAACAAGTGCTCTCAGTCGATAAAGCCAATGTCTTGGCAACAAGTAAATTGTGGCGTCGGGTTGCAAAAGAGGTTGCACAGGAGTTTCCTGATTGTACGTTGCAGCATCAATACGTAGATTCGGCAGCGATGAAGCTCATTCAAAACCCACGCGACTTTGATGTCATCGTAACGGAAAATCTCTTTGGTGACATTCTAAGCGATGAAGCTTCGGTTTTACCAGGAACGTTGGGAGTGCTACCAAGTGCGAGTTATGGCACATCAGGAATTGCTCTATATGAACCGATTCATGGGTCTGCGCCTGATATTGCTGGACAAAACATTGCAAATCCAGTTTCGATGATTTTATCGGCTAGTTTCATGTTACGCCAATCTTTTGGTTTGGCAACGATGGCTGATGAGATAGAAGCTGCCTGTTTTGCGACGATGGAAGCAGGTTTGTTAACAAAAGACTTAGGTGGCGTCACTACGACGAGTGCATTCACGCAAGCAGTCATTGCTCGCATCAAGGAAGAGGGGGAAGCCTAATGGCAAAAACACTATTTGATAAAGTTTGGGAGCGTCATGTAATTGATGGGGCCGAAGGAGAAGCGCAGTTAATTTATATTGATTTACAAATGATTCATGAAGTGACGTCTCCTCAAGCCTTTGAAGGGTTGCGAATGGCGGGGCGCACTGTCCGTCGTCCAGATAAGACGTTTGGCACGATGGATCATAATGTACCAACGAAAGATATTTTTACGATTACCGATTTGGTTTCGAAAAAACAAATGGACACGCTACGTGCCAATTGTGAAGAGTTTAAAATTACCTTGTGCGACAATGGTTCAGAACGGCAAGGGATTGTGCACATGGTTGGGCCAGAAGTGGGATTGACGCAGCCAGGGAAAACAATTGTATGTGGCGATTCGCATACAGCGACGCATGGGGCTTTTGGAGCGATTGCTTTTGGAATTGGCACAAGTGAAGTCGAGCATGTCCTGGCAACCCAGTCACTTTGGCAAAAGAAACCAAAGCGGATGGGGGTCAAGATTACCGGAGATTTAAAACCGGGGGTGTATGCAAAAGACATTATCCTTGCGTTAATTGCGAAACATGGCGTGGACTTTGGTGTCGGGTATGCGGTGGAATTTTATGGGGAAACCGTTGAAAACCTCACCATGGAAGAACGAATGACCATCTGCAATATGTCAATTGAAGGGGGCGCGAAAATCGGCATGATGGCCCCTGATGAAAAGACGTTTGCCTACGTGCAAGGTCGTGAATATGCCCCTGAAGATTTTGAAGCAGCCGTGGCTGATTGGAAAACATTGTATACCGAGGATGAATCAGCCTTTGATAAAGTGATTACTTTAAAAGCGGATCAACTCGCGCCATACATTACTTGGGGAACGAATCCAGAAATGGGTGTTTCAATTGAGGAAGTCTTTCCAGCAATTAAAGATCATAACGATCAACACGCTTACGATTATATGGATTTAAAACCGGGACAAAAAGCAGCAGATATTCCAATTGAGTATGTCTTTATCGGTTCTTGTACCAATGGGCGTTTGTCTGATCTTGAAGAAGCGGCACGTTTTGTTGCAGGGAAGAAAGTTAAAGAAGGGGTAACAGCGATTGTTGTTCCTGGTTCTCGACCAGTGCGTCAAGCGGCTGAAAAAATTGGTTTAGATAAAATTTTCCTAGAGGCGGGATTTGAATGGCGGGAACCTGGCTGTTCAATGTGTCTGGGGATGAATCCTGATAAAGTTCCGGAATTTGTCCATTGCGCCTCTACCTCGAATCGAAATTTTGTTGGCCGTCAAGGAAAAAATGCGCGCACACACCTTTGTTCACCCGCGATGGCGGCACTAGCAGCCATCCACGGACAATTTGTTGATGTACGCGAAGTAATGAAAGAGGTGATCTAAGATGGAAGCTTTTACACAATACCAAGGGCGTCTGGTGCCTTTTATGAATGATAATTTAGATACGGATCAAATTATACCGAAAACGTATTTAAAGCGAATTGAAAAGACAGGTTTTGGTGAGTTTTTATTTGATGATTGGCGGTACTTAAGAGATCGCCGTTTAAACCCAGATTTTATCTTGAATTTTCCTGAGTACCAAGGCGCGACGATTTTGGTCAGCGGTGAAAACTTTGGCTCCGGTTCTTCTCGGGAACATGCTGCCTGGGCTTTAATGGATTATGGCTTTCGCGCGGTCATTGCAGAAAGTTATAGTGATATATTTTATATGAATGCTGTTAAAAATGGCTTATTACCGATTCAATTAACAAAAGCGGAAGTCAAAGCCTTATCCGAAGTGCCAGCGGATGTGCCGATTGAGGTCGATTTGGTGAACCAGCAAGTCAAAACAGACACACAAGCGTATCGTTTTGAAATTGATAGTAGTTGGAAACATCGACTAGTCAATGGATTAGATGAAATTGGTGAAACGTTAATGGACGCCGATAAAATCACTGCTTATGAAGCGAAAATACCAACTTATTGGCAGTAAGAGAAAAAAATCTTGTTTTTAACAAGTTTTTGTTGACTCGAACGTGACTTTTTGCTAGTATTGGATTGTTGTAATTGTGAGCACCACAACTACAACCGCACAGAATAAGTTATTAAGAACGTAAGTCACTTAGGATGGCGAGTCTAAGTCTAATAGAAGGAGGTGCTTGAGAGCATGTACGCAATTATCAAAACTGGTGGAAAACAAGTCAAAGTTGAGGTAGGTCAAGCGATTTACGTTGAGAAATTAAACGTAGAAGCTGGCGAAAAAGTGACTTTTGATGAAGTAATCTTAGTAGGTGGCGAGTCAACGAAAGTAGGTACGCCAACTGTCGCAGGTGCAACTGTTGAAGGAACTGTTGAAAAACACGGAAAACAAAAGAAAGTTGTTACTTACAAATACAAACCGAAAAAAGATTCACACCGTAAACAAGGTCATCGTCAACCATATACAAAAGTAGTTATCGATGCAATTAATGCATAATAAGTAAAGTAAGGACGAGCCGAGCTATGATTAAAGGAACATTTAAACGCAATGAATCAGGTCGGATCAAAATTTTTGAGCTAACCGGTCATGCGAATGCAGGTGAATACGGCAGTGATATTGTTTGTGCGGCGGTCTCTGCATTAGCGATTAATACCGTTAATGGTATTGAAGCTTTAGCTGGAGTTCATCCGAAAATTGAGGCAGATGAAGTGAATGGCGGTCAACTCTTCGTTGAAATCCCACATCATTTGACGCAAGAACAAACAAACATTACACAAATTTTATTAGAAAATTTATTGCTAGGTCTCCAATCAGTTCAAGAAGAGAATAGCGACTCAATCCAAATTGAAACATTAACGAAACAGTAGGAGGTGCATTTCATGTTGATGAAAATGAATTTACAATTCTTCGCTACGAAAAAAGGTGGAGGTTCGACTTCTAACGGTCGTGACTCTCAATCAAAACGTTTAGGAGCGAAACGTGCTGACGGTCAAACCGTTACAGGTGGATCAATCCTTTACCGCCAACGTGGTACAAAAATCCATCCAGGCGCAAACGTAGGGATTGGTGGCGACGATACATTGTTCGCAAAAATCGACGGTGTTGTACGTTTTGAACGTAAAGGCCGCGATAAAAAACAAGTATCTGTTTACCCAGTAGCAAATTAATTGTTCAATCCAAAAGCTCTATCTCTTGTGTAGCAAGGGTTAGAGCTTTTGGCTCTTTAACAATAGGTGTTGGTAAATATTTAGACAATCTTTAGAATAGAGTCAAACGATCAAGCGGCGATTTTCACTGCTTGGTCGTTTTTATTTTTTTGGATGGGCTTTGTTTTAAAATACTTT
>NZ_JBTXLU010000016.1:0-63616 GCF_054871745.1 Enterococcus sp. LJL98
TACTCTTTTCAGTTAAACAATACCAAAAAGTACACGTGATGTAAAGTTGAACCGCCGTATACGGAACCGTACGTACGGTGGTGTGAGAGGACGAATAATCATTTAATGATTATTCTCCTACTCGATTTTGATCTTTGGATAAGGATTTCGCTACCTATGTATACGTACCTCTAAGTGATATTGACGGTATTTTCAAGTGAACGAATGACTAGGTATTGCTTAGATGGTAGTGTTTCTTGTCTTAAATAACGAAGAAATCGATCATTTGAAATTCAGAAGTGTAAAAAGAAAAATTGTGAAGACTGTCACTTCGAAGAAAAGATTAAGAAAACATCCGTTTTATAAAAATCATTTGACGCTTCACTTAAAGTTTTGTATATTATTGTTACTAAATTGTAGGGGAGAGACGAAATGGACAGCGACAGTGACGAGCATCAGAAGATGACTCACTATCTTATTATGTAAATAGGAACCAGACCGAGACCTGTTAAATATTAAGAGGTCCTATTTGTGTATAATTATTTAGATAATGAGGAGAAGAATAAAAATTGATGAATGATAAACAAGATTACTTATTGACTACGAAGGAATTACTAGAAAAATATGAATTAGAAGCTCTAGAAATTGGTCAAACAAGTAAAAATGTAGAAAAGAAATTAAATCGGGATGGTAAAAATGAATTAAAGAGTGAGCGAACTTCTAAGTGGACGATGTTATTAAGGCAGTTTCATAATATGATTATTTATATTCTAATGGGCTCTGCTTTATTAACATTGTTTATGGGGCACGTATCCGATGCTATTATTATAGGTTTGGTGGTAATAATTAATGCACTGATTGGCTATTACCAAGAAGCGAGTGCTTCGGATGCGTTGGAAAAAATAAAAGCCATGCTAACTTCTGAAGCGACCGTCTATCGTGATGGTTTGCGTCAGGATATCCCAAGCGAAGACTTAGTCGTTGGAGATGTGGTTTTCTTAGAAGCGGGTGATAATGTACCCGCTGATTTGCGAATAATTGAGGCGGACAACTTAAGAATTCAAGAATCTGCTTTGACTGGTGAAGCGGATTCAATTGCAAAGACAGAAGATGCGTTAAGTGATGAGAATCGACCTTTAGCCGAACGTACGAATTTAGCATTCGCTTCCACTTCAGTAACGAATGGTAGCGCGATGGGGATTGTCATTGCAATTGGTGAGAATACGGAAATTGGTAAGATTTCTCAAGAAGTAAATAAGACAGCGCATCGCAAAACACCGTTAATGAAAGAGATTGATCATTTAGGCAAAGGAATTACCTATGTGATTATAGGAATCGCAATTGCCCTGTTTATATTTAGTTTGGTGCTAGAAACGTATTCCTTATCAGTCTTGTCACTAGCTGTGATTACCATGATTGTAGGTTCGATTCCTGAAGGGCTTCCAGCAACGACTTCTGTGGTTTTAGCGATGGGTGTAAATGATATGGCAAAAACAAAGAATACCATTGTTAAAACCCTTCCGGCAGTTGAAACACTGGGTTCAGTAAATGTGATTGCAACAGATAAAACGGGCACGTTGACTAAAAATGAAATGACTGTTAAGAAAATGATTTTAAAAAATGCGATTTATGACATCACAGGAGATGGGTATGCACCTGAAGGAAAGGTTTTAATTGAAGGGAAGGAAGCCCCTCTTACAGATGAAATGAAGTTGTTTTTAGAATCGGGATATGAAGCAAATGATACGATTTTAATTAATGAAGAAGAGAACTGGATAATCAACGGGGAGCCGACAGACGGAGCATTCTTGACCTTATATCACAAGATAATTTCGAAAAAAGAAAAGCCAAACTATGTAGAAATTGATATGTTACCCTTTGATTCTGATTATCGATACATGGCGAAATTGGTAGAAAATAAGCATGGTCAACGTTATCTTTTTATTAAAGGTTCACCAGATAAGTTATTTCCAATGGCTAAAAATGGCATGCGTGCATTCGATGAAGGATACTGGGGAAATTATGTCGAACAATTATCTTCAGAAGGGCAACGTGTGGTAGCGGTTGGTTATCAACTCGTTGATAAAAAAAATACGACGATTACTCATGAATTGTTAGAATCGGGTATACAGTTACTAGGATTAGCGGGGATTATTGATCCACCACGTGAAGAAGTCATTGATGCTTTAAGACAGATGAATCGAGCGGGTGTAGCAGTTAAAATGATTACCGGAGATCACCCGGTTACTGCAAAAACAATTGGTGAAACTTTAGGCTTGGCACCTGTGATTCGTGTGATTACAGGACCTGAACTAGACAGCATGTCAAAAGAAGATTTTTCTAACGCAGTAATAGACCATCAGGTATTTGCAAGAACGACTCCTAAAAATAAACTGGAAATTGTAGAGGCCTTACAAGAAAATGGGCTAGTTACAGCTATGACAGGTGATGGAGTAAACGATGCTCCTGCACTTAAAAAAGCGGATATTGGAGTAGCGATGGGGATAAAAGGAACCGATGTCGCTAAAGATTCTGCAGATATGATTTTGGCAGATGATAACTTTGGCACAATGGCAATCGCAATTAAAGAAGGGCGTCGTATTTATGATAATATCAAGAAGAGTATTTTGTTCTTGTTACCCACTTCGTTTGCTGAAGGGTTGATTATTGGATTGACGATTTTGATGCAAAAAGAAATGCCCTTACAACCAACTCAGTTACTCTGGATTAATATGGTATCGGCCATCACCATACAATTTGCCTTTATCTTTGAACCTGCAGAATCAGGTATCATGGATAAAAAACCACGTCAATCGAATGGTCAGTTATTAAGCAGAATGGATATCATCCAAATGGCAATCGTATCTATTTTAATGGCGGGTCTGAGTTTAGTTGCCTATGAATGGTTCTTGGCTCAAGGGTTAAGTCAAGCTTTATCGAGCACTTTGATGATTAATATTTTAGTTATGAGTAAGATCTTCTATTTATTTAATATTCGAACATCGAAGCCAGCCATGTCGAAAGCATTCTTTACGAATAAAATGGCCTTTATTATTATTGGCGTCATGCTTATTTTGCAGCTGTTGTTAACCTATGTTCCATTCATGCAAAGAGCCTTCCAAACAGATAGTATTTCTATGATGGGATGGATTATTTCGTTTGTTTCGGGACTCTTGATCTTAGTGGTTTCTGAGGTCATCAAATTCTTTAAACCAAGATTCCATTAAAAGGCAGTTTTATTCATGCTTAGAAGTAGTGAGTGTCTTTCATTTTAGACAAATACAGGCGTCACGACACCGAAGAATTCACTCGGAGTTGTGACGCCTGTTTAAATTTGAATTATTCCGCTGACAAGGCGGCCATGGTAATGTAGTTATAAGGCTGATTGAAGTGTGGTAAGAAGAAGATGTCTAATAACTTTAATTTATCAATCGTTACTTTTTCTTCAATCGCTAATGAGAACATGTGAATACCCATTGAAATGTCTTCCGTTGAGGCAATTTGAGCACCAAGGACACGACGGGTTTTGCCATCATAGACAATTCGGATTTTTACTTTGCCGTTTTCTTTAATGAAGCCTGGTTTTTGTAAGTCTTCAAATTCGGTATATTTGACATCGTAACCGGCTTTTTTAGCTGCTGCGACATTTAATCCGGTAGAGACCATGTTGTAACCATAAATCGAAATGCCGTTTGAACCTTGAACGCCGATGGATTCTAATGGTGTACCACAAACGTTGTGTCCTGCGACAATTCCACTACGCACAGCATTTGTTGCCAGGGCAATATAAGTGGTTTCTTCCGTTGCGTTACTATAAATGGTTGCACAATCGCCAACAGCGTAGACGTCAGGTAAGCTGGTTTCTTGTTTTAAGTTGACAAGGTAAGCGCCGTTTTTAAATGTTGCTAAGTGCTCTTTTCCTAGTTGGTTGTTTGGTGTGAAACCAATGGCCATAATGACTAAATCAGCTTTATAGGTGCCTTTGTTAGTAACAAGTTCGGTTACTTTGCCATTTTCACCAACAAATTCGCTGACTTGTTCATCGTAATGTGTTTGGATACCATTTTCTTTTAAGACCTCATCCATGTCTTTTGTAAACCATGGATCGTAGTAAGTGCTAAGACAAGTGTCGGCTGCGTCGAATAAGCGCACATTTTTACCGCGTCGTTGAATCGCCTCGGCCATTTCTACCCCGATGTAGCCGGCACCAATTACTGCAACTTCTTTAATATTGGGATTGTCGAGTGCGGCATCTGCAACTTGAGAATCTTGAAATAATTTCACAAATTGAACGTTGGCTAAATCTGTTCCTTTCAAATTAGGAGCGATAGGGGCGGACCCTGTTGCTAGAATTAGTTTGTCGTAGGTTTCTTCGATGGTTTCGCCTGCTTTTGTTTTTGCTGTGACGGTTTTTTTATCAAAATCAATGGACTCAACGGTTGTTTCCATTAAAATTCGCGCGCCTTTTGCTTCAAAAGCGTCTTTGTTTGTATAAAACAAATGTTCATACGAATCAATTTGGCGACCGACCCAAAGAGCGGTCCCACAACCTAAGTAACTTAGATTTGTGTTGCGATCGATGATGGTTAATTCATTGTTCGGGTAGTGATCCAAAATGGTATTTGCTGCGGCAATTCCTGCATGGTTAGCACCAATTAATAAAATTTTGCTCATGAATGAAGCACTCCTATCTTTTTCATCTTTTTTAAAAACTCAAAGCTATCATAAATGAAAAACAATTGTAATTCAAAGGAATATGAGATAGAAGAAGGAAATTTATAAAAAATAAAATAATTTCATTTTTAGCTATTTCACACCGTTAAAAACAAACAAAATATTTTTTGTTGAATAATAATTAAATATAAATCGTTATATAATTGTGTGAAATCATTTAGAGGCTTGTCACTTTTGTTCCTTAAACAAAAGAAAGGGTGAAGGTGCTTCGTTTTGTTTTTTATATTTTGGTAAAATGGATGAAAATATGGCGAAAATTAGCAAGTTTTATTTGTTCACAGGACGAATATCATGTATGATTTACGAGGAAATCGAAATCGAGTAAGGGTGGTGGGATGAATGCCAAAAACGCCAAAAGAAAAAATGTTAGAAATTATTCAAAAAAGACAAGGTGGAGGCCGTTCAAAAGAAATGGCTGCACCAAAAAATGATCGTAGAAATATGCGAAAAGGTCCAAAGATTTTCAATAAATAAAGAAACTTCCTGGTAGGGGAATTTTTTATGAATAAAATCCCAGAGGTTGCGGTACATGCAACCTCTGGGATTTTGTTTTCCTCTTTTAAAATTGACTAAAAGGGATAGTTGGATCTGTGAATTTTTCGACGTCGAGTGGCCGATTTTGATCCATAAAAGCAGCGACCTCTTTGCGTGGTTCCCCTTCGTTTGCAAAGAAGATGGCAAGGGGATAATTGTCAGCATCGACATAGGCAAGTGTGAAGGTACGTTCTTCTAAAGAGCCACGGACCAGTATTTGCTCCCAAGTGAGTGCGTGGCCTAAATATTCAAAGGTTTGATCATATTCGTCGGTCCAGAAATAAGGCCGAACCTTATAGGGGTGACTCTTAGGGGTAATTAAGTTCTTGGCAACTGCTCGACCATGGGCACGGGCGTGTTCCCAATGTTCGACATGGATGCGTTCTCCTTGGTAAGGCCATACGGTACAGTCACCGGCAGCGTAAATATCGGGAATCGATGTCTCGCCGTATTCATTGACGACAATGCCGCGTTCGACTTGTAGATCAGGATGGGACAAGGATGTATTTGGAAGAACGCCAATGCCGATAATAACCATCTGACAAGGAATGACACGTCCGCTAGCTGTGACGGCGCCGGTGACGTTGCCAGCTTCGTCTTTGGTGAATGCTTTTAAATCTTCATTGGTGAGGAGGGTGACACCGTGTGCCTGATGCATTTTGGTGAAATAACCGGAAGCGGCTTCGCCTAAAATACGCCCTAAAGGATAGGAGGCATGCTCAATCACCGTGATGTTTCGGCCAAACTGTGAGAGAGTGGCCGCGAGTTCGAGGCCGATAAATCCTGCACCAATGATGACGATTTCTTGGGATTTTTGTGCTTGCTCTTTGATTTTAAGGGCGCTATCAAAATCGCGCAAGTAAAAAATTCCTTGGGCATCAACGCCTGGTGCTTCGAGCGTGCGCAAAGTGGAACCGATGGCTAATACTAAACGATCATAGGCGATGGTTTCTCCTTGGTCGGTTTGGATGGTTTTTGTTTCTGGCTGAATGCGAGTAATGGTTGTTTGAAGTTTTAATTGAATCTTTTGCTCGAGATAGTAGGTCTCAGGTGCTAAAAGTGGTGGCGTGAATTGTTCTTTATCGTGTAACCATTCTTTAGACAATGGGGGTAGATCATAGGGTAACGTTGCTTGTTGATCGATTAAGGTGATGGCGCCTGTGTATCCTTCTTGACGCAATGCTTTTGCGGTGTGAAAACCAGTAATGGAGGCACCAATAATGACAATGTGTTCATTCATTTGAATTCGCTCCTTTTAATGAAATAATGGGTAAAACGATCTTGCTTCTTTTATTATACGCGTCAGTTCGTGAATAATCACGTAAAGTGTTTGTCATCTTTTATATCAAATGATAAAGAAAATATCAAAAATTTGTATTATTAGCCGAAGCTTTCTATACTGAAAGAGTAACGTGGTGCGCGAGTGCTTCGTTTGGAAAATAAGTTAACGGAAGGTGAAGAACATGGATGAAAGCAAACGCGAGAAACAGTTATTATTGAACCATTTTCCCGAATTAATGGAAAACCCACAAGCCTTAACAGAAAAATTAGCTGAAATGGGGCAATTAGAGGAAGCCGTACGAACGTTAATCCGTTTTTGTGGGGATGATTCGGAACGTGGTGGCGTAATTGAAAGTCCGTATCGTTTTGTCAAAGCCTTTTTAGAATATACAGAAGGTTACCGAGAAGAACCAAAACAACATTTAGAAAAAGTATTTGATGTTCCTCATCGAGAGTTAGTCCTTGTCAAAGAAATTGAGTTTTATTCGATGTGTGAGCATCATTTTGCTCCTTTTTTTGGCGTCGCACATGTGGGGTACATTCCCAATGGAAAAGTTACCGGTTTGTCAAAAATTGCGCGTATGGTGGAAGGATATGCACGTCGCTTTCAAGTGCAAGAACGTTTGACGGCACAAATCGCAGATGCCTTGGAAGAAGTGTTGACACCAGCGGGAACGATGGTTGTGATTGAAGCAAAACACATGTGTATGTGTAGTCGGGGAATAAAGAAATCCAGTGCCATGACGACAACGTCTGCTGTGCGAGGGATTTTTAAAGAAGAAGCTGACTCTCGGGCAGAATTTTTATCGCTCATTAAAAACTAAACGAGTAAAAATCGTGAAAGGGGACAAGTGAAATGAAAGACAAAGTGGCATTTGTGACCGGTAGTGCGACAGGTTTGGGGAAAATGACGGCAATTGCCCTAGCCAAAAAAGGGGCGCACGTGGCGATAAACTATGTGCATAGTCAGTCAGAGGCCCAAGCGACCGTAGCTTATTTGCAAAAAGAATATGGCGTTCAGGCGCTTGCTGTTCAAGGTGACATGGGAAAGGCAGAGGATGTCGCTCGTGTTGTGGCAGAAATTGAAACACAATTAGGTGCCATTGCGATTTTAGTGCATAATGCGGGACCGTTTGTAGGTGAGAAAAAAACGCTCAGTGCCTATGATTTCGATGAATGGCACCGTATGATTGCTGGGAATTTAGATAGTGCGTTTTATCTTTTAAAGGCGACCTTACCTGCAATGCAAACGGCGCAGTGGGGGCGCGTCGTCTTTTTGGGCTTTGACCGAGTCGGCCAAGCGCCTGCCTGGAAACATCGCGCTGCTTATGCGGCGGCTAAAAGTGGTTTGGCTTCCTTGATGCGAACATTGGCTTTAGAAGAAGCACCCAATCAAATTACGATGAACATGGTTTGCCCAGGTGATATTGTCGGCGGCATGAAGGAAGCAACGATTTCGGCGGTCAAACAGCAACAACCTCGACCAGAAGTTGGGGAAGATATCGCGCGAACGATTGCCTTTTTATGTGAAAATGATTCAGACAAAATTTCCGGTACCATCATTGAAGTAACCGGGGGCCGTGATATTTTAGCCAAGCGCAATCAATAAAAAAATGCAAAGAGGCTTCGCGTGGGTTATTCCGGAAGCCGTGCTTTTTGATTGCTTGGCGATTCGCTACTTACGAAGCATAGGAAAAGTAAGCAGTGAATCGCCATCTGGCTAGTTACTTTTTTAGATTTCAGTTATAATAAACGAAGCATGATTAAAGGAGCGATTTCATGGAGTATTTATTGGAGTTAACAAAAGAATTGACAACCATTCCCTCACCCACGGGATTTACCGAAACCATTGTTGAATTTTTATCGAAAAAATTAACAGCGGTGGGCTATGAACCACAGATTAATCGTAAAGGAAGTTTAATCGTCACGGTTCCGGGAAAAAACACGAAGCAGCAACGTTTTATTACGGCCCATATTGATACCTTAGGCGCCATTGTTCGTGCAGTGAAACCGGACGGACGCTTGAAAATGGATTTGATTGGTGGTTTTCGTTACAACGCGATTGAAGGGGAGTATTGTACCGTTTATACGCAAGACGGCAAAGAAATTACAGGTACGATTCTCATGCATCAAACGAGTGTCCATGTGTATCAAGATGCCGGAACAGCGGAACGCAATCAAACAAATATGGAAATTCGTTTGGATGAGAAAGTAACAAATGAAGAAGAAACACGAGCTTTAGGAATTGAAGTGGGTGATTTTATTAGTTTTGATCCACGCACGGAAATTACAGCGAATGGGTTTATTAAATCACGGCATTTAGATGATAAGGTCAGTGCGGCGATTTTACTGACTTTCTTAGAAAAAATCAAAGAATCTGCGTTGGAATTGCCTTATACGACTTGTTTCTTTTTTTCTAATAATGAAGAAATTGGCTATGGTGGCAACTCGAACATCGATGAAAAAGTGGTTGAATATGTCGCGGTCGATATGGGAGCGATGGGGGATGACCAGCAAACCGATGAATACACGGTCTCCATTTGCGTCAAAGATGGCTCGGGTCCTTATCATCTAGGGTTGCGTAATCACTTTGTTGCTTTATGTAAAGCCAATGAAATTCCATTTAAATTAGATATTTACCCGTTTTATGGCAGTGATGCCTCGGCGGCGATGCGTGCCGGAGCAGATGTGAAACATGGGTTAATTGGTGCAGGAATTGAAGCAAGCCATGCTTATGAACGGACCCATCGTGAGTCGATTGAAGCGACTTACCGCTTGGTTGAGAACTACTTATTTAGTGACATGATTTAGATTTGAATGAAAGGAGCGATGAGGGAAAACTTGTCGTTCTTTTTTTGTGGATAAGTTGAGCATTGGAAAAAGGTGTCGTTTTCCACAGTGGATAACTTTCGAGTGGAGCTAAAAAGAATGAGAATTTCGTCATCACTAACTGTTCGTATGAAGGAAAAAAGCAGAGGATTTGAAAGACTATTCACAAGTGTTTTGTATAATTATGCATTAGCAATCAAATGAGAAAGTCCTTAAAACGAATGCCTTTGTTTTTTTGCAATTGAAGAAAAGAGCCACCTCCAAAAATGGAAGTGGTTCTTTTTAATAACCTGTGGTTAAATCGACTTGGTTACGTGCCAAGCTTGCTGTTTCAACATAGCTTTTTAGATTCTCACTATAAATGGTCATAATATTTTTTTGGAAGTGACGCACGAGTCCAGAAATATGTGGCGTAATGAGGACATCGGGTCTCGTCCAAAGGGGACTGTCTGGAGTCAATGGCTCTTCTTCAAAAACGTCTAATCCAGCAAATCCAAGTTTTTTGCTTTCTAAGGCTCGAATTAATGCAGCGGTGTCAACACTTGGGCCACGGCCGACGTTAATAAAACTTGCGCCAGGTTTGATTTTTTCAAAGAAAGCATCATTGTAAAAGTATTTGGTTTCTTTGGTTAAGGGCAAGATATTTACAATGATATCAAAATTTGGCAAGTGCTCGAATAGCTCACTTTGTTTATAAACGGCCGAGAAATGCTCGAATTGTCGTCCACTACGATTGACTCCAGCGACTTCCATTCCTAGACCTTCTGAGACGAGTGCTAAACGTTGGCCAATTTTACCAGCACCGATGACCAGCATTTTTTTGCCAGCTAATTCGTCATAAGGAACGTCGGTATGTGGTAACCAGACTTTTTTTTCCTGCGCTTGGATGGCTGTTTGGATACCACGAAACCGAGCCAGAAGCATCGCGAGAACAGATTCTGCAATCGGGATTGCATGAATGCCGCTCATATTGCTGAGGAAAATGCCTTTTTCTTCTAATTTTCTCAGATCGAGATAGTCGACTCCAGCACTATTGGCTTGGATCCATTTGAGTGGACTTTGTTCGAGTGCGAGAATTTCTTTCCCGAGTATAGGATCCCAACCAAGCATCACCTCAACAAAAGGGAGTTCCTCAGTCGTTGGGGGCTGTTCTGCATTGCGAAAGGTATAGTTAGGCGCAATTTGTTGCAAGGACGCTTGATGTTCCGCGTGTAATTCTTGGACGATATAAATGATTTTTTTGTTCATCGATACGCTCCTTTATTCTTTGATACTCTTAGTGTAACAAATTATGAAAGAAGTAGAAAATCATTGACTGTGGTAAAATGAATGAAAAGTTGAGGAAATCTGAGAAAGGGGGAGAACGATGCGAAAGAAAAGTGTCTATTATTCGTGGGCTTGGCTAGGAATTTTGCTCCTTATTTTAGGAATCATTTTTTCAAGTATTGCTTTTGGAATGCAGTGGTTGCCACTTGATTTTCATTCGATGACGGATCAAATCAAAGGGGAGGCACCGGCACATCAGTTGGAAGGGCTGCGCCATTTTCGTTTGATTTTTCTAGCGGCGTTTGGCTTACCTGCTTTTATTTTAGTGATTAGTGGTGTCAGTGTGATGGCGTTACAAAAGAGAAAAGAAAAACAAGCGCAAGAATTGAAACAAAATGGGAAAATGGTCCTTTGCCAACAATTTGATGTGGCTTATTCTTCGATCCAGGTGAATCATCAATATAAATTGTATGTCACTTGTATCTATACGGATCAAAAAGGACGGTCGTTTCGCTTTAAAAGTCGAATTTTGCGCTACGATCCACGCCCACTTCTTATTGATGGCGTGAAAGTCTACTATGACCGTCACAATCAGAGTCGTTATTTCGTCGATATTGATGGCAGTATGGGCGATGTTTATGAATGATAATGGACGCACTCGATCGAAAGAAGGGATTTCATGCCAAACATTCGTTGGTTTTTCTTTATTTTTATTCTTTTCTTGTTTTTATTTGTAGGGAGTCTGATCCTATTGGTTTATGTGGTTCCAAAATTTGGTCTTTTTCTGATCAGACCTTTCTTTTCAACTACAAAAGGGCCAACAGATGAAGTGGCTTATCAAGTCGCTGCTGCGCGCGTTCATCAATTGAAGGAAAAGCACTATCCCTCCGCTGCGCCGCAAAACACCTTTGACCTCTATATGCCAAAAGGGATTCATGCTCCCGTCCCTCTCATCATTTGGGTGCATGGCGGAGGATTTATTGGTGGCGATAAGTCTCAGATAGAAGAATTTGCCACACGTCTTGCCGCGGATGCTCAGATGGGGGTAGTTGCCATGAATTACGCACTGGCACTGAATGCGTATTATCCGACCCTCCTGCGACAATTAGACGAGCTGTATCAAGCGCTTGTCAGTCAATCGAATCCATACGCCATGTTTGGATACCACGCGTTTTTTTTTAGGTGGCGATAGTGCAGGTGCGCAAATCGCCTTACAATACGGCATACTGCAAACGAATGGGAGATATGCCAATCAATTAAAGTTGCAGCCCAAAATTCCCCCAACACATCCACGTGGCGTGGTGTCTTATTGTGGCGTTTTAGATTTAAAGCAAGCCACTAAAAGTCCAACAAGCAATTGGGTGATGCACCTGTTTTTTCAAATGATTGGTCATGCACTTACTGGTACACGAAAATGGCGCAAGAATCGAGTACTTGAAGAGGTGCACTTGGTTGCCCACGTGACGAACGATTTTGTCTCCACTTACTTGACAGACGGGAATACTTTTTCGTTTTCTCAGCAAGGCCTGTTGTTCGCCAAACGCCTAAAACAACTAAAAGTTCCTGTGACGACTCTTTTTTTTCAGTCGAATCAAAAAAGAATCCTGCATGAATATCAATTTAATTATGCCTTACCAGAAGCCAAACAAGCTTATCAACAAACCATTGACTTTATCAAACAGTATCAATAAAAAAGAAAGAGGGAAGAAGATGTCATTATTATTGTCACCAGTGAAAATTGCACAATTAGAATTGAAAAACCGGGTTGTTTTGCCTCCAATGTGTATGTATGAAGTCCATCAAAAAGATGGTGTCTTAACCCCGTTTCATATGGCTCATTACGGTGCACGGGCGATTAGCCAAGTGGGACTGATTATTATTGAAGCAAGTGCCGTCCAGCCAGATGGTCGTTTAACCGATCAAGATTTAGGTTTATGGAATGAAGAACAAGGTCAACAATTAGGTGAATTGGTTGAGCATCTTCATTTTCTAGGAGCCAAAGTTGGCATCCAACTAAATCATGGTGGCCGTAAAGCCAAGGATGCGGTGCAGCCGATTGCTCCTAGTCCGATCGCTTTTAGTGAAGCCTATAAAACACCAAAAGAGATGACGATATTCGATATTCAGCAAACACAGCAAGCGTTTATCACGGCAACGAAGCGAGCAATCAAAGCAGGCGTTGATATGGTTGAACTTCATGGCGCTCATGGGTACTTAATGGCAGAATTTTTATCACCAACTACGAATCAACGAACCGATGAGTATGGCGGCAGTTTAGAAAATCGTTACCGTTTTGTCAAAGAAATCATCCAAGAAATTCGCAGTTTTTATTCGGGGTCTTTATGGATTCGTCTATCTTTGACAGATTATACGACAGCGAATCAGCAAAACAACTTGGCTGAGTGGCAAGAAATCGGACGTTGGCTAGAAGCAGATGGGATTGATTGTATCGATGTTTCGACAGGCGGCTTACTGGATCGTCAGCCAGATATCCCCGTTTATCCAGGCTACCAAGTACCTTATGCGACAGCAATGAAAGAAGCAGTGACGATTCCTGTAACCGCAGTCGGCATGCTTGATAACCCAGGTCTGTGCGAACACTTATTACAAACGAAGCAAACAGATTTAGTTGCGATTGGCCGAGGACTATTGAGAAATACGAATTGGCTAGCGGATGCCGCACAGCAATTGCACGATCAAGCGTTTAAAGTCTTTAATCATTCGTATCTCAGAGGACAGGGGTAGGGGTTCTGAAAAGTAAAAAGAAAAGAATTTTTTCAGCAGTAGTCATCTGATTTGTCATCGACTGATGCAGAAAATTCATTAGGAAAGGGAGGAGTGGAAGCACGCTGCCCTTTTTTTAATTGTGAATTATGATACGATACAATTATCAAACAAAGTAAAGGAGCTTCTCAATGACTAAAAAAACCTCAATGCAAAAAATTAATGAATTCCGCGATGCTCGTAATTGGCGACCCTTTCACAACGAAAAAGACTTGGCTATTTCGGTGACGCTCGAAGCTAGTGAGTTACTAGAGCTGTTCCAATGGAAAACCCCAGAAGAAGGGACAGCAAACTTAGAACGAGTGAAAGAAGAACTGGCAGATGTTTTAATTTATTCGTATATGATTGCGGATAATTTAAACTTAGATATTGATGAAATCATTGCCGAAAAACTAATGAAAAATGCACAAAAATATCCAGTAAAGAAAGATTAGGAGGTCTTTTTATGGAAAAAATTTTTGTTAGCCCAGGAAAATATGTGCAGGGGAAAAATGCTTTAGAGACCGGCTTGCATCATTTGACGGTACTCGGTCAAAGGGCTTTATTACTATGTGATGCGTTTGTTTATCGCCTCGCCGGAGAAAAATTACAAAAAGCTTTAGAAAATCAAGGACTATTTGTCTTACTCGTTTTTTTTCATGGTGAATCTTCCGTGCATGAAATCCAGCGAGTCAGCCAACTGGGCGCAGAAAATTATTGTGATTTAGTTATTGGTTTAGGTGGGGGAAAAACGTTAGATGTAGCAAAAGGTATCAGTGATCAACTGGAAGTTTCGGTGGCTATTTTACCAACGACGGCTTCAACGGATGCACCAACTTCAAGGATTTCCGTTATGTATTCAGATGAGGGAGTGTTTGAAAAATATGTTTTTTATAAAAAAAATCCAGAGCTCGTCTTAGTAGACACGCAGCTTATTTGCCAAGCACCTGCCAAATTATTAGCAGGTGGCATTGCAGATGCTTTAGCAACATGGGTGGAAGGCCGCTCGATTATTCAACATGCTGGAAAAATGTTGATAGGGGGCTTACCAACGCTTGCTGCTCAAGCGATTGCCCAAAAATGTGAGGAAATCCTCTTTGAAAATGGTTTGAAGGCGATGGTTGCGAACGAAGCGAAGGTTGTGACGGCAGCTTTTGAAGCAGTGGTGGAAGCCAATACCCTTCTCAGTGGCTTGGGGTTTGAAAGTTGCGGATTATCAATTGCACACGGGATTCACAATGGTTTTTCCACACTCCAAGGGGACATCCACACTTTAAGTCATGGGGAAAAAGTCGCTTATGGAACCCTCACGCAACTAATGATTGAAAACGCACCAAGGGAAGAACTAAATCGTTACATTCAGTTTTATCAAGAGTTAGGCCTACCTACGACTTTAGAAGAAATGCAGTTATCCAAGACTTCAAAGGAAGAATTATTCCAGATTGGCGTGGTCGCGACCAACGAAAACCAATCAAGCCAACAGATGGGACGCGTTTTTACAGCGGAAGAAGTAGTTGCTGGCTTACTTGCGGTTGATCGGTATGTGAAAGTTTTGTCATGATATAAGGAATATTTGATAGCAATCTCACAAATGAACAAGGATAAAAAACGAACGAAAGGTTGATTCTTTTCACCTCTTCAATGATTCTCATTGTTTTTTTATAACAAAGATTGTAAAATGATGAGAGGAAAATGAAAAGGAGAGGTGAAAGTTGGTATGGGGAAATATTTAGTCTTACAAACAGACTTTGGCTTAGGGGATGGAGCGGTTAGTGCCATGCATGGTGTCGCTCGCATGGTGAGCAGTGACATCGCGATTAGCGATCTCACGCATGAGATTCCTCCGTATGATATTTGGGTGGCATCGTATCGCTTGTATCAAACTGTCAAATATTGGCCCAAAGGAACAGTCTTTGTCTCGGTTGTTGACCCAGGGGTGGGTAGCACGCGTCGTAGTATTGTCTGTAAAACGCAGTCAGGACATTATATTATTACGCCGGATAACGGGACGTTGACGCATATCCATCACTATGATGGCATTGAGGAAATCCGTGAAATTGATGAAGTGACGAGTCGTTTGCCGCATTCAGAAGAAAGTCATACTTTCCACGGTCGAGATATTTATGCCTACAATGGCGCGCGTTTAGCAAGTGGGGAGATTACTTTTGAGACTCTTGGTGCAGTCATTGGAATTGAGAGCATTGAAATGTTGGAAATTGAAGAAGCAAAAATTGAAAAGAATCGCTTAACGGGGAGCATCGATGTCTTAGACGTGCGTTTTGGTTCGCTATGGACGAATATTCCACTCGATTTTTTCAAGCAGGCACAGATTGCCCATGGCGATTTACTCCAAGTGACGATTTATCATCAAAGGAAAAAAGTGTATCAAAACTTGCTGCAATTTGCGAAATCTTTTGCAGATGTTCAGATTGGCGAACCCTTAGTTTACGTGAATTCTTTAGTGAATATAGGAATTGCGGTCAATCAAGATTCGTTTTCGGATCTCTATCATATTGGTACGGGCATTGATTGGCAATTAGAGTTGCGCAAAGCGAAGAAGATTATTTTTGAGGAGGAAACAAAATGAAGAAGGAACTTTCAGTTAAGACAATTGTAGCAATCGGAATTGGTTCAGCGGTTTTTGTGATTTTAGGACGATTTGCTGTGATTCCGATTTTTACGAATACGAACCTAGAAACGTCTTATCCTTTCTTGGCTCTGATGTCGGTCATCTATGGACCTGTTGCCGGGGCATTGATTGGTCTGATTGGACATACATTAAAAGACTTTACCACATATGGTAGTGCTTGGTGGAGCTGGATTGTATGTTCAGGAATAATAGGCTTGATTTATGGCTATGCAGGTCGTAAAATTGACTTGAAACAAGGTGTTTTCGGTAAAAATGAAATCATTACTTTTAATATTTATCAAATTGTAGGAAATGCCGTCGTTTGGGGTCTAATCGCACCAAGCTTAGATGTTTTGATCTATAGTGAACCAGCAAATAAAGTCTACACTCAGGGACTTATTTCTACGGGATTAAATATTCTTGCTGTTGGCGTGATTGGCACGCTATTAATGAAGGCTTATGCAGCTACGCAAATGAAGCAAGGTAGCTTAAAGAAAGATTAGATGGACTGAATAGCCGAGTGAACAGACTCGGTTTTTTGTTTGTCGTTGATAGAGAGCTACTGAATACAAGGGAGAGAAAGATGGGAAAACCAATTATCAGTTTTAAAGATTTTACTTTTCAATATCATAGTCAATCAGAACCCACTTTGAAAAACGTGAATTTGACGATTTATGAAGGAGAAAAAATCTTAATCGTTGGTCCTTCAGGCAGTGGGAAATCAACTTTCGCCAACTGTATCAATGGATTGATTCCAAATCAGTATGCAGGAGAGATCACTGGAGAAGTCGTCATTGACGGGAAACAATTAGTGGAACATTCATTATTTGATTTGTCTTTTAGTACGAGTACGGTTTTACAAGATACCGATGGGCAATTTATTGGACTGACCGTCGCAGAAGACATCGCCTTTGTCTTAGAAAATGATACCGTCTCTCAAGAAAAAATGAAGGAACAAGTTGCCTATTGGTCTGAAGTGGTCGACGTAAATGGACACTTGGACAAACGTCCCCAAGATTTATCGGGTGGACAAAAACAGCGGGTGTCAATGGCGGGCGTTTTAATTAATGAAGCTCCGATTTTGTTATTTGATGAGCCTTTAGCGAACTTGGATCCAGCAGCTGGAAAAGAGGCGATTCATTTAATTGATCGGATTCATCAAGAGAGCGCAACAACAGTGGTGATGATTGAACATCGTTTAGAAGATGTGTTAGCGTGTGCCGTGGATCGGATTATCATTTTCAACGAAGGAGAAATCATTGCCGATCAACAGCCAGATGTGTTGTTGAAAACAAATCTTTTAACAGAAAGTGGCATTCGCGAACCACTTTACATTACGGCCATGAAAGCGGCTGGAGTGGACTTGGATCGAGTGGACCATCTCTCCAATTTACACAAAGTTCAGGGGTCAGATTTACAAAAGACGCTAGAAACTTGGCAGGCGGGAACGTCTTTACGACAAAAATCAGTTAAGCAAACACCGCTTCTGTCCTTAGAAAATATTAGTTATCGTTATCGAAAACAAGATGCTTTTGTGTTGGATGATTTAACGACAACACTCCATCAAGGAGAAAAAGTTAGCATTGTCGGACGCAATGGTGCGGGCAAGTCAACGTTATTTAAAGCAATCTGTGGTTTTATTTCTGCCAAAGGAAAAATGACGTGGCAAGGCAAGGACCTTACGAAAGAGTCAATAAAAGAACGGGCGGATAAAATTGGTTACGTCTTACAAAATCCTAACCAAATGATTTCACAAAAGATGATATTTGATGAAGTTGCACTGGGCTTGCGTTTACGCGGTGTGTCTCAAGCAGAAATTACTAAGAGAGTGGAGAAGGTACTGACGGTTTGTGGACTGTATCCTTTTCGAAATTGGCCGATTGCGGCTTTAAGTTACGGGCAAAAAAAACGTGTCACGATTGCATCAATTTTAGTCTTAGAACCAGAGATGTTGATTCTTGATGAACCAACTGCAGGCCAAGACTATCACCACTACACTGAAATGATGGTTTTTTTGGATGAACTCAATCGACTGGGAAAAACGATTGTGATGATCACCCACGACATGCATTTAATGCTGGAGTATAGTGAACGAACCTTGGTGATTAATGATGGAAAAGTCTTTGCGGATGGCACGCCAATCGAAATTTTGACAACCCCCTCCTTAGTGAAGGAAGCTTCATTAAAAGAAACCAGTCTTTTTGTCTTTGCTCAAAGAGTCGGACTCGTAGATCCCATTGGTTTTACGCAGCGTTTCATTGATTTTGAAGAAGGAGTGAAGTCGCGATGAATGAACAGCAAACACTCGGTTATCACCCAAATAATACAATGATTCATCGTTTGAATCCGACAGCTAAATTACTGTTTCTGTTAATTGTTTCGGTCGCCTGTATGACGACCTACGACACCCGTTTTTTATTTTTCGTTAGTCTTTTTTCCATGGCGCTCTTTCCTCTTGCTCAGATTAAATGGAATCAAGTCTCTTTTGTTTTGAAATTTATTGCCATTTTTTCTTTCTTAAATTTGCTTACCGTTTATCTATTCGAACCCGAATATGGGGTGAAATTATATGAAACGCGGCATGTAATTTTTATGGGAATTGGTCGCTTTACATTGACGCAAGAACAAGTTTTTTACTTATTCAACTTAGTCTTAAAATATGTTTGTACCATTCCTTTAGCGCTGGTTTTTTTACTGACAACAAATCCAAGCTCCTTTGCTTCAAGTTTAAGTAAAATAGGTGTCAGCTATAAAATTAGTTATGCTGTTTCCTTGGCTTTGCGATACATTCCGGATATTCAAGAAGAATTTTTTACGATTTCTCAAGCGCAACAGGCAAGAGGCTATGAGATGTCGAAAAAAGGAAAATTACTTCAACGAATGAAGGGGATTGCGCAAATTATTGTTCCTCTCATCTTTTCTAGTTTAGATCGAATTGAGTTGATTAGTACGGCGATGGAGCTTCGCCGTTTTGGCCAAAAGAAAACCCGCACATGGTATGTGGAACAACCGTTTAAAAAAGTCGATTTTTTGGTAGTTCTTGTTGCCATTTTCTTATTTTCTTTGAGTTTGTGGCTCTTTCAGATCAATCAAGGTCGCTTTTATAATCCCTTTCATTCGTGAAGCGAACGATAAAAAGGGATATGATAAAAGTCGTTTGGCTCTAAGAAACTGGAGAGAAATTCGAACAATTGGCTTTTTCAATTGCTCGGATTTCGTGAAGTTTCCGAAAGAGCAGACTTTTGTTGCCCGCTTATCCGGCAAACGTTCGTAAAATACCAGGGGACTGTGACATCTGTCGCAGCCCCTTTTATTTTTTTTCGAGTGCAATGATTTGACGAACAAAAAGAAAAGCGTTATGATTATCTCGAATTCGAAATGAAACGGATATCTTTCTCGACCGGATGTAACCATAAGTCGAATCAGTTGACGGTTTTAGAAATTTATTTTACTATTATCTCGAATTCGAAATTAAAAAATGAATGTCCACAAAAAGTGCGTTCAAAAAATAAAAAGGAGTTACTCTCTATGTCAAATTTTATTAATCTTTTAGAAAAACGTCGCTCAATCTATGCCATTGGCAATGATTTACCATTATCTGAGGATGCAGTAACAGCACTCATTCAGTCCGCAGTGAAAGCAAGTCCTTCTGCTTTTAATTCGCAAACTTCTCGCGTAGTCATTTTAATGGGTGACGCACATCAAAAATTATGGAACATCGTTGAAAATACGTTAAAACCATTAACACCAGCGGAAGCATTTCCGAATACACAAGAAAAATTAGCAAGCTTTGCAGCAGGTAAGGGAACGATTTTATTTTTTGAAGACACGGATGTTGTAAAATCGCTACAAGAGCAATTTGCTTTATATGCAGACAATTTCCCGATTTGGTCAGATCATTCTACCGGTATCGCACAACATTCTGTTTGGGTCGCTTTAGCAGAAGCCAACATTGGTGCAAGTTTACAACATTACAATCCAATTATTGACGATGAAGTTGCAGCAACTTGGAATATTCCAGCGAGCTGGAAATTAACGGCTCAAATGCCCTTTGGTTCAATTAAAGCAGAAGCTGGAGAAAAAGAATTTATGGCAGACGATGCGCGTTTTATGGTCATTAAATAATTATCGCTTATTTGCACGAAGGAAACAGACAATTCCTGTCTGAACTTCGTGCTTTTTTATGTTAAAATAAAAGAAAGCGTTTTAAATAACAGGAGGAGGAATTTTGATGGAAATTACTTTTCATGGGCATTCGGTTGTTGCGATTGAATTGAAAAATGGGATACGATTACTCATTGATCCATTTATTTCAGGGAATCCAGTCACCGATCTAGTTGCTGAAGAAGTGCAAGCTGATTATGTACTGATTACTCATGGACATAATGACCACGTAGGCGACATGGTTGAAATCGCCAAGAAAAATAACGCAATGGTGATTAGTATGGTGGAAATTTGCGACTTTGCAGAAAAACAGGGAGTGAAACAGACACATGGGATGAATATTGGCGGCAGTTTTGATTTTCCCTTTGGACGTTTAACGCTCACTCCTGCAATTCATAGTTCAAGTTATACCTTGACAACTGGAGAGAATCTCTACATGGGACTTGCGGCAGGTCTGCTATTAGAAATCGAAGGAAAAACCATTTATCATGCGGGAGATACGGCAGAATTTCGCGACATGGATTTGTTAGGTGAAAACGCAGCTATCGATGTGGCTTTTTTACCTATCGGAGATAATTTCACTATGGGGCCTAAAGAAGCCCTGCGTGCAGCGCAGCGTATAAAAGCCAAGAGGGTCGTACCAATTCATTACAATACATTTCCTGTCATTGAGCAAGACGGCCAAGCGTTTGTGGACAAACTACCGGGAATCGGTCAATGGTTAGCAGTCGGTGAAAAGATTTTCCTTGACAATTGAAAAAGTGTTCGTTAAAGTGTCATTAAGTTCATATGAAACGTTGATGAGAAGAGTAACGATTGCCTTTGTTTGATAGAGACCTCTGGCTGGTGAAAAAGAGGAACAAAAAAATCGTGAAGATGAGCTCAGAGTTTTTTATCAGGTTCACGCTTGATAAACGGGTGCGACCGTTATTTCGCCAAGTTTATTTCGAACTGTTGAGATGTTTTTTGTAAAAAAAGCATGAATTTGGGTGGTAACACGGAAGAATCCGTCCCTTTGTCGCAAGTATTTTGTGGCAAAGGGACGGTTTTTTTATTTTTAGAACAGATAAAAATCAAGGAGGAAGAAACAAATGGCAGAAGTAGAAAGTTTTACATTGGATCACACGAAGGTAAAAGCGCCTTATGTCCGTTTAATTGCAGAAGAAAAGGGAAGTAAAGGCGATGTCATTGCGAACTATGATCTACGTTTTTTACAACCAAACGAGAAAGAATTACCAACAGGTGTCGTACACACGTTTGAGCATTTACTGGCTGATTTATTACGGGACCGTATCGATGGCATTATTGATATCTCACCCTTTGGCTGTCGAACGGGCTTTCATTTAATCACATGGGGGGTACCAAGTGCGGCGGAAGTGGCGAAACAATTAACAGAAGTTTTGACAATCATTGCCAATGAAATAAAGTTTGAAGACATTCAAGGAGTGAGTATTGAAAGTTGTGGCAATTACCGTGACCATTCGCTTTTTGGAGCGAAAGAATATGCCAAGATTATTCTTGAAGAAGGGATTAGTGAAGATGCTTTTGAGCGTCGCGTAGTGAAGTAAGTGGCTGTTTAAACAAGTGGTGCTTGTTATTGCAAAAAAATCCTCATCCCTTTGGTTAAGTGATGAAGAGAGAGAAGCATTAAGAAAAGGGGAATGAAAAATGAAAAGAAAAAGGATTGGTTTGTTTTTAACGGTTAGTTTTTTATTGCTGAGTGCGTGTGGGGCAAAACCCGAAGCAGCGACACCTAATACAAAGGCGAAAGGAGCAGAGACTGTTATCATCGGTTCTGTTGGATCGGATGCAGAAATTTGGCGTTTTATTGCACAATCAGAAGCAGCCAAAAAAGCTGGTATTCAAATTGAAGTCAAGGATATTACTGGGGGTCCAATTACAAATACGGCAACAACCGATGGGGATGTTGATGCAAATGCCTTTCAATCGATTGGTTATCTAGAGAGTTTTAATGAAGCGAGTCCTGAGAAATTGGTTCCAGTGGCGACAACTTATGTAGAACCCATGGGGATTTACTCGGAAAAATTTGATTCGATTGAAGCCATCACTGACGGTGCAACCGTCGCCCTCGCGGACAATCCATCGAATACCACGAGAGGGTTACGTTTGTTAGAAACCGCAGGCTTAATCAAGTTAAAGCCTGATTTTGATGATGGCATTGGCACGCCAGATGATATTATTGAGAATCCGAAACAGTTACAGTTTACGTTGATTGATGATTTAACAGGCCCTCGAGTATTACCTGACGTGGATGCAGTTTTAATTGGGAATACCATTGCTTTAGAAGGCGGCTTAAATGTTTTATCCGATTCAATTTTTCACGAAGAAGCCAATACCGCGCTTCGTGCAACGATTAATGTCATTGTTGTAAAAGAAGGACGTGAAGACGAAGAAAAACTTCAGGCCTTAGGTGACTTATATCATGCCCCTGAAGTCCAAGCTTATTTAGACGAGAAATTTGAAGGGACAAAAGTTCAAGTTCAGACACCAATTTCAGAAGTGTGGGGGAATTAAGGTGAAAATTGCAATTATTGCGGCTATGAAAGAAGAGCTCGCACCTTTTCGTGAGTATTACGCATCAAAAGTTATTTTTCAAAAAGGGAAGACAATCATTGAAGAAGTAAATGACAACTTATACTTGGTCGAGTCAGGCATTGGCAAAGTCAACGCTGCGGCAACGAGTACGTGGTTGTGTGAAAAAGTCCGACCTGATTTAATCATTAACACGGGATCGACGGGGGCTTTTTGCAAAGAAGTGGCATTAGGTGATTTCGTGTGCACGGATCAATTTGTTTATAGCGATGTCGATGCCACAGGGTTCTCTTATGACTTTGGACAAGTTCCGCAAATGCCGGCCAGCTATCCAGTTTCACCGATATTTCTTACTAAAATTCAACAAATACTAGAAAAGTCTGCGGTGCCCGTCCATGTGGGGACCATTGCAACGGCTGATTCTTTTATGAGCGATGAAGAAAGGATTGAATCCATTCGTCAAAAGTTCCCACGATTACTTGCTTCTGACATGGAAAGTTGTGCGATTGCTCAAGTGGCTTCTTTTTACGCTCTTCCTGTGATTAATTTACGTGGTGTTTCAGACCACGTTGGTTCCAATGCACCGGAAACCTTCGAAATGAGCCTTGCATTGGCAGCGCAACGAGCCTTTCAAGGGGTAAAAGCCTTGATTGAAGAATGGTAAAGAAAAAGTGAAAAAATGTCTTCCTTTAACAGTTTAAAAGTGTCGTGCTTTTAAGCAATTAGAGGAAGACTTGTTTTTTGGTATTCTATAAGAAGTAGTCATGTGTGTTTCACGTGAAACATTGAAGTTATTTTGGTAAATCCGTTAAAAGGACTTCTTTCCCTTGAAAAACGGCTAATTCTTTCACGTCAAACTTTTGTAACATTTGAGTCATTTCAGGGAAAAGAAGTGCGTAATCTTCAGCCACATGAGCATCAGAACCGAGAGTGAATAACTTTCCACCTAGACTTTGGTACAAAGGAATTGCATAGTGATAGAGGTGAGCGTTCTTATAACGTCCAAAACTTTTTGCATTGATTTCTACTGCGAGTTCGCGTTGAATGGCTAGACGAAAAATCCGAATGAGCGCCTTTTCAAAATGTTCTTCAAGTTCTTTCTCGCTAAAATCAAAACGACGGAGACCGTATTCAAAGTGCGTTAAAATTTGACCTTCAGGGAAATGGGTTAAAACATCTTCCATTTGTTCAAAGTACATTTTGGCAACTTCAAACTTATCCATTGTTAGGACTCGATCATCCATATAATCGAAATGCCCATTTTGATGAATGCTTAAGAGTTTTAAATCGTAAGGATGCTTTGCTAAATAATCCATAATTTGTGTTTCTTGTCCCGGAACGACTCCTAGTTCGATACCTTTTAGGAAGGTCGTTGCGTATTGCTCTTGTAATTGGTTAAGTTTGGTTGTTAAAAGGTGATAATCAGGAATATCGTCTTTAAATCCAGTTCCTGCATTATTTAAGTCAAAGTGATCGGTTGCCACAAAAAAATCGAGCGGGGAACCGAGATAGTTTTCAAATTTTTCATCAGAGTCAAAGGATAAAAAAGTATGCAAATGTTGGTCATAGTATTTCATAAAATCCCTCCTTGCAACAAGAATAGCATAAATCAAAGAGAAGCCATAGTTCAAAAAAAAGGAAACGTTTTCTATTTTTGAAAGAAAGGCCTATCAAGATTTCGTGAGAAGCGTTATACTAGAAGAAAATCATTGAATGAGGTGGGGAAATCGTGCAAGTGAAAGAAAATCGTTATGAAAAAATGAACAATCGTTTTGTTGGTCAATCGGGTTTAAAGTTGCCCTTAGTTTCTCTCGGTTTATGGCATAATTTTGGGGATGTCGATCCCTTAAGTAACCAAAGAGCCTTAATTTTTAAGGCCTTTAATGCCGGAATCACCCACTTTGATTTGGCCAATAATTACGGGCCGCCCGCAGGTTCAGCAGAAAGGAATTTTGGTCGGATTTTAAAAGAAGATTTGGCGCATTATCGTGATGAAATGATTATCTCCTCGAAAGCCGGTTATTATATGTGGCCGGGACCTTATGGTGAATGGGGATCGAAAAAGAGTCTATTTGCAAGCTGCGATCAAAGTTTAAAACGGCTAGGATTAGACTACGTGGATATCTTTTACCATCATCGACCAGATCCCAACACGCCTCTAGCAGAAACCGCTCATGCATTGGATTTACTGGTCAAACAAGGGAAAGCTCTTTATATCGGGATTTCCAACTATTCCGCAGAAGAAACGAAAGCGATGACGACATTGTTGAAAGAACAAAAAACGCCATTTATTATTCATCAACAAAAATATAATTTGATGGAACGCCAACCGGAAGAAGGTTTGTTTCAAGTCTTAGAAGAGGAAGGGATTGGTGCAATTACGTTTTCTCCCTTAGCGCAAGGCTTACTCACAGATCGTTATTTAAATGGCGTGCCAGCAGACTCAAGAGCAGCAAGTCCGAATAGTCCTTTCTTATCAGAGGAAAGAGTTGTTGAAACTCTCGAAACAGTTATCGGGTTAAATGACATCGCTCAGCAACGAGGGCAAACCTTAGCTGAAATGGCCTTGGCCTGGAATTTGCGTTCAGAAGTCGTAAGTAGTGTTTTAATTGGTGCTTCAAAGGTTTCTCAGTTGGAACGCAACTTAAAAGCATTAGATAATCTTGCTTTTTCAGCGGAAGAATTACAAAAAATTGACTTACTTACAAAGAAATAGGAAAGAAGGAAGCATTATTTTTAGGATAGAACCTGTTAGCACATTACAAGACGCCCGAATTATCGATGAACTCGTTCAAGAAATTTGGCCAGAGATTTATATTCCCGTTATTGGAGAAGAACAAGTGAATTATATGTTGAAAACCTATCAGTCTTTAGAAAATATCCAACAAGATATCGCCAAAGGAGATGCTTATTTTGTCTTGTATGAAGGACAAATTCCGATAGGCTATACAGCTTATCGTGAGCTTCCGGGTGTGTTGTATTTAAGTAAACTGTATTTGCATAAAGAGACCCGGGGGAAAGGTTATGCTAGCCAAGTTTTTAATTGGTTAGAAGAACTAGGAACCGGGAAGACCTTGCGTTTAAACGTCAATAAGTACAATCAAGGTGGGATTGCTGTCTATGAACATCGTGGCTTCCAGTGTGTCGAAGCTTGCCAAATTGATATAGGCGAAGGTTATGTCATGGATGATTACGTCTATGAAAAGGATTTAAGTTAACAATAAAGAAGAAAACTGGGAAAGGAAAACTTTTCTCAGTTTTTTTGTGACATTTAATCACCTCAAACGTTTAGTCTGTGAAAGGAGGGGAGTGAAACCTTGGAACAAGACGAGTTGGAAAAGCTTTATCAACAATATGGAAAAGAATTAACCTTGTACGCTTGGAATTTAACGAAACAACAAAGTGATGCAGAAAGTTTGGTTAGCGATGCTTTTTTACAATTATCTCTACAAAAAGAAGGTCCGGCAGAAGTTAAATTCTGGTTGTTTCGAGTGGTGAAGAATGGTTTCCTTGACCAACAACGACGTAAAAAACGTTGGCGTTTTGCTTTATTTGATACAGAAATGAAAAGTTCAAAGAAACAACCTGACGAAAGGTTAGTAGAACAAGAACGACATCAAAATTTATATCAAAGTATAGAAAAGCTCACTCCTCCCTACAAGGAAGTGATTGTCTTATTTTATTTTCTAGAGTGGTCGGTTCAAGAAATTGCAGATTACTTGGAGCTAACGAATGGACAGACACGGACACTCTTGTATCGTGGACGAAAAAAATTAAAGGAGGACTTAAGTCATGACGAATTGGAAAGAACTGATTGAAAAAATCAGAGCCGGAGAAGCAACTTCTTATGAACAAGCACAATTTGAAGAAAAACGACAAGAGTTCGTATTTTTTCAAGAGTATTTATTGGATGAGGAATGGAGAGCTTTAGAAAAATCCCCGTTAAAAGAAGAGGGGCCTGCTATTTCTTACAAGAAGATGAAACGAGAGATCAATCGTCGGTTAATCAAGAAAATTTTGTGGGTTTTACTTATTTTAGTCGGAATCGGTGGTGTGGGTTTTTATGTGGCTCAACAGTTGATGGACCGGTATTATTATAATCCGATGGTGACGATGGAGGGGAACCGGATATCGGATTTGAGTACGTATGAAATGCTTTACAATGAATTAATGTATCCTGATTACGAAATTACAGATGCAAATGTTGAGCGTACAGGACCGGCTGAGTATCGTTTGGATTATCAGTATCAACATGTGTATGAAGCTGAAAAAAATGTAAGCTATACTTATGAAATTATACGAGGGAAAAAAAAGTCTCCTATGAATCCATTACAGGAAAGATTCACCTTCCATTTGCCAATCGATCGAAGTGAAGGACTCCATTATCAAGATGATACATTAAAAAAAGTAAAAGAAATGCCGAAAAGTAGTAGTTTATATGGCTATTATATTTTTAAAGAGCCCTTAACACCAGAAGAGTTAATTGCTTGGATTGGGAATGCACACTTGAAGGATTCAGGGATTGAGGTTACCTGGATGTCAGTGAAAAATCAAGATGAGAGTACATTAAAAGCCGGGGAGGTTCTACGGTCATTGGGGATGAATTTATGGAATGGACTGAATCTCCAATTTGATAATCCATTCTATGGAGAATTGAATCTTATTTATCCGGAGTTGTTCCCTCACGCATTTAACGGAGTGAGTTTAGGTTATCAAGGAAAAACCTATGAGGATCACTATCGATCCGTATTACAATATTTGATTGATGAGCAAGAACAGTTAGATTATCTTTCTTATAACCCAACCTTAGAGGTGGAAGATCTACAAGAAGCCCTCGATTATGTGAATGAAAATGGTGTTAAGATTGATGGTGTATACGTGGCTGGAAATGTTGAAACCTTTATTCAATATGCAGAAACTGAAGAAGTTCTTTTGACAGATGTGTATAATACGAGTTTATATAGTCAGAGATATTAAGTTTTGAAAGGAGCTAGGATTCAGTGTGACGGCTGAGTTTTGGCTTTTTTTGTTTGGGAGTTTCTACTATTCTGAATAAGAATTGAAAAGGTAAATAGAGAATTTGGTGTGGAAGACTGTTTAGCTAATCTCCTTCCAAGAAAAGCAAGGTGGTCAAGTACTTCTAAAGAGAAAGAATACATCATAACAGGTATGGACGTTGAAGCAGAAGTCTAGATTTGTTTGATGAGATGTGTGAGTTTTGGTGAGAGGAAAAAGACATTCAAGCAAGATGCTTAAATGTCTTTTTTCTTTGCCTGAATGGCTTCTTCCAACAATACTTGTAATTCGCGAATTCCTTGTAGAATAAAAGCTTTTTCATCAGTAATTCCGTCTTTGCTATAAATAATTTTCCCGAGTTGAAAACTGGTATCCATTACTTGCTCGTGCAACTTTTTTTGCTCATCAATTGAATCTAAATAGGATTGTAGCAATAGGTGATCAGTTAATTCATGCTCTTGTTGCGGCCAAATATGATAGTCTGTCAAATCCACTTGTTGACTCCAAGTGGGAATAGAGGAGAGGAGTTGATTATAATGATCGTTTGTTCCAACACGAGTCTCACTGCGATAATGTTGAAAAAGTAGATAGACTTGCAGCTGCTTTTTATTTAGCAAAACACCAATACAAGCATTGCTGTTCGGTTGTTCGGTACTCCGATAAGCTGCCCAAAAATGATTCCGTAAATTCCAACCATTTGTCCAACTCTCGACTTTTGGTTTACTAAAAAAGGCTTCTGTTTCTAGTTCGTTAAAGATCGCGAGGTGTAGTGCTTTCCATTGTTGCCAAATAACTTTATATTGCTCTTTAATAGTTTCGATTTCTTCAACTGAATGTTGGGTTTTTAACTGCTTAAAAGTGAAAATTTCACGTTCAAAAATTTGATGGGCATTTGGTGGTAACTTCATTTTTTTCCCTCCGGTGTAGTGTTGTAAAAGAAAACCTTGCGATGATTTATAGAATGGGTAGTGACAATCAGCCTTTTTTAAAGTTGGACAGCAGTCATCATGTGTGTAATTTTCGAAATTGGTTGGGTGTTACCCGGTACTCCTGTTTAAAAGCCGCGATAAAACGACTTGTTGAATGAAACCCAATTCTTAGTCCGATTTCTTGAATCGATAGTTCTGGGGAATTCACCAATAATTCTTTTCCTTTCGTTAAACGAAAAGCAAGTAGATACGTTTGAGGACTTTTTCCAATAAAACGTTGAAAAAGACGACTTAAATATTGCTGGCTAATAAAGCAATCTGCTGCAAGTGCTTGAATGCTTAAGTCTTCTGCATAGTTCGTTTCAATTGTTTTGATTGTTGGTGCAACATATTGTTGAAACAAAGGATTTAAAGTGCTTTTTTGTTCTTCGAGGGAAGTCGATAAGTGTAATAAGAAGGTATAAGCTTCTTGTGAGACACGTGCGGGGTCAAGTGTCTTTTTTTGATAGTGGTTCAAGACTTGTTGGATCCATCCTGAAAAGGAAAAAGTTTGCGTGTCTGCACTACAAATCCATTTGTTTGTGCCCAAAATCAAGGGGATATGCTCAACCAAAGTTCCATTAAAAGTTACAAAACAAGTCTTCCAATCCTCAATAGAAGCATAACGGTGAGGGAGGTTGGCAGGTAATAAAATCCCTTGTCCAGGTAATAAGATGAACCTCTCCCCAGCAACAATGACTTCTCCTTTACCAGACTCTGTTTGTAACCAGTGATAATAAGGGTAACCTTTGCTTCGATTGAAAGGACCTTGATCCCAGTTATTTCCCATGCTTTCAATCGCGATAGGAAAAGTCGAGGACATGAGTTGAAAATAAAGAGGCATTTTTCTTCTCCTTTGTTTCAATAATTGCTACTTTTTGTTTTCTCTTTTCATACTATCAAACCTAGAAAGGGATTACAATAAGGTGGAGTCTTAGAAGTTCGATTTTAGGAGGAGTAAATTCATGTCAACATTTGAAATTAAAGAGGAGTTCCTATTAAATGGAGAACCATTTAAAATTATTTCAGGTTCCATTCACTACTTTCGTGTGGTGCCAGAGTATTGGAAGGATCGTTTAGAAAAGCTACGTTTGATGGGTTGTAATACGGTAGAAACGTATGTACCTTGGAACTTACATGAACCACAGGAAGGACAATACAATTTTTCAAAAGGAGCAGATTTACGTAAGTTTATTCAAACAGCAGAAGAAGTTGGCTTATATGTTATTCTACGTCCGTCGCCCTATATTTGTGCAGAGTGGGAATTTGGTGGATTGCCTTACTGGTTATTAAAAGATCCTGAAATGAAGTTGCGCTTTAGCTACGCACCTTATATGCAAAAAGTTGCGAATTATTTTCGTACTCTTTTCAAAGAAGTAATTGATTTACAAATAACTCACGGCGGACCGATTATTTTAATGCAAATCGAAAATGAATATGGTGGTTACGCGAATGATAAAGTCTACTTGAATCAACTGACTGACTTAATGATTGCTCAAGGGGTGGACGTGCCTTTAGTGACTTCAGATGGCCCATGGGGCGATATGCTAGAAAATGGTTCGTTACAAGATCGAGCACTTGCAATCGTTAATTGTGGCTCTAAAATTAAAGAACATTTTCAGCGTTTAAGAGAGTTTCATGGTGAAAAGAAACCTTTGATGGTGATGGAATTTTGGATAGGTTGGTTTGATGCTTGGGGGAATGAAAAACACCATACAACTTCTATTGAAGAAGCAGCAAAAGAGCTAGCGGATACTTTAGAAGAAGGTTCCGTTAACTTCTATATGTTCCATGGTGGGACAAATTTTGGATTTACCAGTGGTGCGAATTATTATGAAGAGTTGGCTCCAGACGTAACCAGCTATGACTATGACGCGCCTTTAACAGAGTGGGGAGAAATGACGCCCAAATATAAAGCTTTTAGAGAAGTAATTCGTCAGTATGTTGAAATTCCTGAATTTGAGTTATCGACGAAAATTCAAAGAAAGAATTATGGCGAGTTGAAAGTAGCAGAACGGGTCTCTCTCTTTGAGACCTTGAATACGATCAGCGAAAAAATCACGTCGGTGTACCCATTAACAATGGAACAAGTCAATCAGAATACGGGTTATATTTATTATACAAGCGCGATTGGAACAGCACGAGAGATTTCCGATTTCCGTCTCATTACATGTATGGATCGAGCAAATATTTTCGTTAACGACGAACACTTGATGACGCAATACGATCACGAAATTGGGGTCAGCCAATCTTTTGAACTGACCGCAACAGAAAATCAGTTAGGTGTCCTAGTTGAAAATATGGGACGGGTGAATTACTCGGTTAAAATGAACCATCAACAAAAGGGAATTAAAGATGGTGTTCTAATCAATGGTGCGTTCCAAAGTGACTGGGAGGTTTACTCCTTACCGATGGATAATTTAGAAAAAGTTGATTTTAATAAGAATTACATAGCTGGGCAACCAAGTTTTTCTCGTTTTGAACTGGAAATTGATGAATGTGGGGATACTTTTATTGAACTTGCCAACTGGGGGAAAGGTTTTGTTGTTGTGAACGGCTTTAACATTGGTCGATTCTGGGAAAAAGGACCACAAAAACGTTTGTATATCCCAGGACCGCTTTTAAAAGAAGGATTAAACGAAATTATTGTATTTGAATCGGATGGAAAAATTACGGATTCGGTTTGTTTCGTATCGGAGCCGGATTTAGGTTGATAAAAGTACTTTTATGAATAGATGGGCCCTCCTTTTTGAGGAGGGGAAATTAGTGTAGATTTCTTGGTAGAACCTTTTCAGAAAATATAAGAATATACCTGTGAAAAACTTGAGTTCTATGATTATCCACCATCAATCAATTAGTTGCTAAACAGAAATAAAAAGGTTGAAAGCATCTTGATTATAAACTTATAGACTGATTGCATCAAACTGACTGCTTTTTTAATCTAGAAATAAAAGTAAATACACAAATTACGCTTTTAATCCAAATTGTTTTAAATATCTGTAAATTGTAGTAGTTATTTTCCGTTTCAATCGGAAGTCAGTCGTTCAATGAAATTGAAAATCGTCATGCATCGTGATTTGAGAAAATTAATATAGAGAAAGCACAGAATGTTGAGAAAAATCGAGTTCTGTGCTTTTTGTTAATCTTTATTTATATCTAGGTAGTAAGTGTTGATTGTTATGTTTTGATTGTGGTTTCCAAAATTTTTCCCGAAAAGTGTCATGCCACCTTGATTTATTGCATCGTCATCAATTGAAAATTTTAATTTTATAAAAGGACTGTCTTGTAGATTTAAATCATCAATTGTTACTTCTGAAAAAGCTTCGCCATCGATTCCTGTATCTAGTCTGTTGATCCTGAGATGTTTTAATAGACCATATTGACTGAAGTTATCATTCCACCAAGCAGGAGTGTATCTTCCTCGAACATCAGAGAAATTCCCTGGGACTGTATAAATAGCGACTCTAATATCATTGACATAGATTGAAATATCACTTGGCCAGGAGTTATTCGATAATGGAAATTCTGAGGCAATTTCAAAACTGATTTCTAGTAACTCAGGTGATTCATTTTTTAATAAAAGATTTGGTATTTTGTATTCAACGAATCCTTTGCTGAACCATAATAGTGAAGCATTTACTCGATCACTATCTAAAAAGAATTTTGGATCATCGGCTTTTCCTACAATTTTTTTATCAGTTGCTAATCCGCATGTCGGAGAAACAGAAAAATCAGTAAAATGTCCAATTTGTAAATCAGTAGAATGCAGTTGGAATTCTGGATAAATTTTAGCAGGAAAGGTAATTCTTATGTCTTCCACTTTTAGAAAAACCATTTTTTTGTTTCTATTCTTACCAATACCGCGTTCAGAGCTGAGTAATCCAGCATCTTCCATCTGTTGGATATGTCTTGTAGTAATTGATTTGCTGATAGATAAGTGTTCAGATATTTCTGTAATGCTTTTTTTTTGATTACCTAAAAAGTGTATAATACTTAATCTGGTTTCACTCGCGAGGGACTGAAAGACAGCGAGTGAGTTACTTGATAAATCTAGTTCCATATAAACCCAACCTTTCGTGTGAACTATATAGTTAAAATGAAAACGCTTTAAATAAGTATACCTTGAATGATGTTAACTGTAAAGTAGTTAAATGAAAATAAAGATATATAAGCATTGACAGCGTTTTCTTTAGGTGTTAACTTAGGTTTGTTGGAAAAATAAAAAAAGTAAACACTAAAAAGTTAATTGAATGATTAACTTTTTTGTGAATGGAGGAGTAATGATGAAAGTGAGAAAAATGCTGAAAATGGTTTTGGTTGCAAGTGCTTGTTTAGGTGCCTTGGCTGCTTGTGGAAGTAACTCATCATCTGGAAATTCAACAGAAAAAGCAAGTAAATCTAATGGTAATGAAATTGTTTTTTGGAATCCATTTACAGGGGCAGATAGCTCAAATTTGAAAAAAATGATTGATGAGTACAATAAAACAAATCCTGAATTTAAAGTGAAGAATGTTTCCTTGAAAGAAGGAGATATGTATACCAAAATACCGACTATTGTAAATTCAGGTAAAAATATTCCGGATGTAAACATTATTCATGGAGAGCGAATTAAACAATATAATGATAATGGGATGTTAGAAAGTATGGATGAATTACTGTCGGACTATCCAGAAATATCTGAGGAAAATTATGTAGCTGAGGCATGGAACATAGGTGAAATTGAAGGCTCTCGTTATAGTATCCCATTAGATATTCATAACTGGGGGATGTACTACAATAAAGAATTGGTAGAGAAATATATTCCAAATGCTCTAGATGATGGCATTGTTACTTTTGACGAAATTCAAGAGGCTGGAGAAGCTGCTGAAAAGGATAAAGTACGTTCTTTAGGGATTACTTGGATGAAGCCCAACTTCTTATCTCTCATGAAGCAAAATGGAGGAAGTTTGACAGATGATGGCATTAATCCAACATTAGATACAGATGCAACTCAAGAAACGCTACAAAAATGGGTAGATTTGTATAAAGCTGGTATGACAACGAAAGATGGTGAGGATCCTTATCAACTATTCCTTACAGGAAAATTGATTTTCTTTCCAGAAGGTATCTGGATGCGAAATAATGTAAGTGAAGCTAAATTTGATTGGGGGTTAACGAATTCGCCTCAATTATCAGATGATTTATCTAAGACTGTCAACTGGGCTTCTTCGCATCAATTTGTAATGTTTAAAAATGAAGAGCGGACAGATGAGAAGACAAAAGGAGTTTTAGATTTTATTGAATGGATTCGTACAAACTCTTTAGAATGGGCGCGAGCTGGTCAAAATCCTGCTTCTTTAGCGATTTTAGATGATGAAGAGTATAGTAAAATGCCACAATCAATCTTTATTAGTACACCGGAGCAACAAGAGACATTATCAATTTTTGATTATAAATACAACGGTTATGTGTCTGAATTCATTGATGCTCATGGATTAGATGTTGTATTTGGAAAAGCGAAGATTGAAGATTTCGGACCGAAAATGCAAAAAGAGGTTTCTGATAAAATATCAAAAGATCAATCAAATAAATAAGAAGAGAATATCTAGAGAAAAAAATTTTTTCTCTAGATCATTCTTATAAATGAGGTGTAAAGTAGATGATTGCAGAAAATCGCAAAAGATACTTGCCGTGGCTCTTTTTGGCGCCACACTTGTTAATATTTTTTATCTTTTTTTTAATACCTGTTTTTTTTGGAATATATATTTCTTTTACTGATTGGGACTTGTTTTCTTCTCCAGTTTTTGTAGGGTTAGACAACTATAAAGAACTGTTTTTCCAGTCAGACTCAATTTTCTATGAGCAGTTAAGAATTGGTTTGAAAAATACATTTTTATTTGTTTTATTTACAGTTCCATTTTGTATCGCAGTTCCATTGCTCTTAGCATCTGGACTGAATGCAAAACCGAGACTGAGTAAATTTTTTCAATCGATTTTTTATATGCCGTCACTATTTGCAATATCTGCAGTAGTTATTATTTGGACACTTATTTTCAATGTTAACTACGGACCAGTTAATCAAGTTTTTCAACATGATTTTCCATGGTTAGGTACTCAACCTTATGCTTGGATTTCTTTAGTAGTTGTGACCGTTTGGTGGACAATAGGCGGGAATATGGTTATCTATCAAGCAGCATTAAATGGAATTTCAAGGGATTTTTATGAAGCAGCTGATATTGATGGGGCATCTGCAATTCAAAAGTTTTTGAAAATTACATTACCGTCAATCAAAGGTCAAATTTTGTATACAGTAGTAATGACAACAATTGCTCAGTTTAACGTATATGGACAACCACTGATGTTAACAGGTGGTGGCCCTAATAACTCTACTCGTGTGTTATTAATGTATATTCAACAAAATGCTTTTGGATCCGGACAATCAATCGCGGGGATAGCTTCAGCGATGGCTGTTATTTTAGGTGTATGCATTATGGTTGTTTCAGTAATTCAGTTTAAATTTCTAGGAAAAAAAGATTGAGGGGGAGGAAAGATGAAGAGAAAATTTTCAGGTAAGTTATTAGCATTTTTATTCTTATTATTTATGTCGATAATTTGGATTGTTCCTTTATTGTATGGATTCTTTACTTCTTTTAAGTCAGAAATTGAGTTATTGACATCAGGAACACGTCTTTTACCAATTGAATGGGTACTAACAAATTACACAGAACTCTTATTGAATAACACAAGTACTCCTTTAGTGCGATGGTTTTTTAACTCATTATTTATCGCAGTAAGTCATACATTTTTAGTTCTATTTGTCGTATCATTTTCAGCTTTTGCATATAGTAGACTAACATTCAAAGGAAAAAAGGCATTGTTCTCCTTTTTACTAGCAACAATGATGTTTCCAGGAGTAGTTAATTTAATCCCCCTTTATAAAATTATGGATGTCCTGGGATGGGTAAACACCCCTTGGGCGATGATTGTACCAGGTGCTGCTGGTGTATTTAATATATTTTTAGTAAAGCAATTTATGGATAATATACCGAAAGATTTTGATGAAGCAGCACAAATGGATGGTGCGAGTGAATTGACAATATTTGTCAAAATTATATTTCCTTTGATCAAACCAGTATTACTGGTGGTTACATTGTTTTCTTTTACAGGATCATGGAATGATTTTTTATGGCCGTCGATTATTTTTAATGATATTGAAAAAATGCCAATTACCTCAGGATTGCAGTTGTTACAAGGAATGTATCAAGCGCAGCCTACCCTATTAATGGCAGGAGCTTTAATTGCTATTTTACCGACCTTTATCTTATATCTGTTTGCTCAAAAATATTTCTTGCAATCAATGTCATTATCAGCAGGAGTGAAGGGATAGAATTTATGAAAAGAGGAATAGAAAGAAAGTTGATATTGGCTTTAGGGATTTGGCAAATTATTGATGGATTAGTTACTATTTTCTATTACGGCTTATATAAATTCGGATTTCAATTACAAGGTTCAGCTAAAGAAAACGTATTGACTGACACTATGCAGTCGAGTCTATTTACTTTGACAACTACTTTTGGAATTCTCTTGATTACCTTGGGGATAGCAAACTTTGTCGTTAGTCAAAGATATTTAAAGGATAACCGAGTAAATAAAAAAACAGGTTATTTTTTAATTATTCAAGCATTATTTTCATATGTAATTTTTGATTTGATTAGTGTCGTAATTAGTATGTCAGCAGCAGTTATTTTGTTATCTAAGAATAAGAGTATCAAAAAAATGATGATTATAAAATAGGAGAGTAAAGAATGAAAAGAACAGAATATCCTAGGCCACAATTGGTTAGGCAGGAGTGGTTGAATTTAAATGGTGAATGGTTATTTGCTTATGATGATGAAAAAAAAGGAGTAGAAGAACACTGGTACAGAGAGAAGGGACATTATGACAAGAAAATAAATGTTCCCTTTGTGTATCAAAGTAAAGAAAGTGGAATTGAAGAAAGAGTTCCACATGATGTGGTCTGGTATCAAAGGGAATTTGAAATAGTCAACAAACCCAATGCTCGTACAATATTACATTTTGGGGCAGTTGATTATGAAGCGGATATTTATATTAACGGCCAGCATGCATGCCATCATATAGGTGGGCATACATCTTTTGAAATAGATATCACAGACAACTTAAATGAAACAGGCTTACAGCAAGTTAGTGTAAGGGCCTTTGATCCTCACTATGATGAGAGTATTCCTCGAGGAAAGCAATTTTGGGAAGATGAATCGGCAGCAATCTGGTATACCAATTCTACAGGAATCTGGCAAACAGTATGGATTGAACAAGTAAATACTTACTACTTAACAGAATTGAAGCTGACGCCGCATTTTGATGAAGGTAAAATCGAAATTGAAACAGTGCTAAGTCGATTTTGTCAAGATGCACAGTTAGAGTATGTGATTACTTTTAGAGGTGAAAAAATTGCATCGGGTAACTTAGATTTTATTACGAATAAGTTGATATTTGAAGTAGAATTGTATCAAGAGCATATTTTTAGAACGAATTATCATAATGATGGCTGGTCTTGGACACCAGAAAATCCTAATTTATTCGACTTAGATTTAAGGGTTAGAAAAAATAAAGAAATCGTTGATGAGGTTCAATCTTATTTTGGTATGCGAAAAGTTCATACTGATAATGGTATGGTTTATCTAAATAATAAGCCGTACTATCAAAAATTAGTATTAGATCAAGGGTATTGGCCGACAGGTTTACTGACTGCTCCAACCGATGAAGATTTTAAAGTAGATATTGAACTATCAAAAAAAATGGGATTTAACGGCTGTCGAAAACATCAAAAAATGGAAGACCCACGATTTTTATATTGGGCCGATCAATTAGGTTTCATCGTCTGGGGAGAATGTGCGGCGCCTCCAATTTATAATAGAGATTCTGTTGAACGATTGATGATTGAATGGACCGATATATTGAAACGAGATTATAATCATCCTTGTATTATTACCTGGGTTCCTATTAATGAAAGTTGGGGCGTTCCTAATATCTCTTTTGATCGTCAGCAACAACATTTTTCTCAGGCAATATATAATTATGTTCGTTCTTTAGATATGACTCGTCTGGTTATTTCTAATGATGGGTGGGCAGCTACAGATACAGATATCGTAGCAATTCATAATTATCAACATGGACAAGAAGATGAAGTCAAAAAATATAATTACTTTAAAGATAGCATAGGTACACGCGAAAAACTACTCTGTAATATCTCGACCCCTTGGCCTATTTTTGCAGATGGTTTTTCTTATAGAAATCAACCGATTCTTTTGACAGAATTTGGTGGAATTGGATTTGATGTTTCTGGTCAGCCTGGTTGGGGTTATACATCTGTAAAAGATAAAGAGGAATTTATAGCGGATTATCAAAGAATTATGGATGCTGTTTATGCGTCAACAGGATTATGGGGATATTGCTATACTCAAATTACCGACGTTGAGCAAGAGATCAATGGACTATTAACCTATAATCGGCAACCGAAGTGTGATTTAGAAAAAATCAAAGAAATAAATGATGGCTTCCATGTATTTAGTGTAGAGTAAAGTGTTTGTGTCGTAGGATCGGTATTCCCACCGCTATTAAAAGAAAAACAATTAAAGTATGATCAACCGCAAATAGCATCCAAGGACCAGCTTATTTGGGAAGATTGGCAATTATTAGATGGGAAATGGCGTTTTGCTTTTGAAAATAAGAATGAAGGGATAAGGAAAAAAAGGTATCAATGAACAAGAACAACATAATGTTGTTTGGTATGAAAAAACATTTTTAGTTGAAGAGGCATGTAATTATGTATTACATTTTGAAGGTGTCGATTACTATACGCAAGTGTGGTTGAATGGTGAGTTATTAGGCGATCCTCGGGGAGGATATGAGACTTTAGTTTTGATTTAGTGGACTACCTTATACCTAGTGACAATAAAATTCTTCTTCGCGTCGTTGATTCACTGATAAATGAACAACCTCGTGGGAAATAAACATTGTTGGTATGTTGGAACAACAGATATTTGGAAATCAGTCTGACTGGAAAAAGCATCTATCAATGGGTTAGAGTCTGTGAAGATGACACCGGATTTAGATAATGATTGCATTGTTTTAGAGCCATCTTAAAAAAATCAAGTTTTATTATCAGAAGATACCCATTACCACTTAGAAGCTAAAATTGCCTTTCAAGAGGAGTTGGTGAGCCACTATAAAGGTATGTTCACTCATGAAATGGCACCGATTCAAATGGATACTCGAATTTGTAAAGATTCAAACCGAGGGACGAAAAAATGGTCGACTCACGAACCGAATTTATATGATATTACATTGATTTTGTACGATGGAAAAACAGTAGCAATTGATCATATTCATTCTTACTTTGGTATGCGCAAAATTTCAATATGAAAACGGACAAAACTTATTAAATAATGAAATCTTGTTTAACCGTGATTGCTTTGCCTTTGCTAAAGACTACGGATACAAAGGACAGCCAGTAATCATCTCTGAGTATGGGGGCATTGCCTTTGAAATGGACAAGAAAGATAATTTGGGATACGGAAATCAAGTGAAGGATGAATCCTCTTTCTTGAAACGTTTTGACAGTATTACAGAAACGATTCAAGCCCTCCCTTATCTTAACGGTTTCTACTATACTCAATTAACAGATGTTGAGCAAGAAATTAAAGGTCTGTACACGTCAAATCGTGAACCCGAAGTAACTATTGAAAGAATTAAAGGAACAAATGAACGACGTTTAAAATAAAATGAGAAAAGTCAAAAGTCCTAGCAATCTTCGAAAAAACAAGAAGAGGGCTAGGATTGTTCGCTTAAATTGATTATCTAAAGAAAGGTGCTATCAAAATATGAAAATCCATACAAGAACATTCGGTAAAAATAATGAACAGTTAATTTCCATTACGAACGAAAATCAATTAACCTTAGAACTCTCCAACCATGGTGCTCGGATGGTGAATATCTTTATTCCGCTTCAACAGGAACGTCGAAATATCATTTTAGGTTTCGATTCGGCGCTAGAATATGATGAGAAGGACTCGTATATTGGTGCTTCAATTGGCCGTATTGCTGGCCGTATTAAAGATGCGACCTTTACGCTAGATGGTGTGGAGTATCAACTGGAAAAAAATGATGGAGAGAACAATCTTCACGGCGGGATGAATAGTTTTGACCGTCAGATTTGGGATTTTGAAATTCTCGAAGAGGAGGAACAAGTGAAGGTTGTTTTCTCAATCGATTCTCACCATTTAGAAAATGGTTTTCCAGGGAATTTAGAACAGAAAATTACTTACACATTAACGAATAGCAACCAGATTAAAATTGATTATTGGGCAGCAACGGATCAAAAAACAGTTTATAATCCAACAAATCATACTTATTTCAATTTAAATACTTCGATTGATCAAGAAATCGGCAATCATCGCCTTTATCTTGATGCTTCCCATTTTGGTGTCTTAGCTAAGGATTTGCTGCCGACAGGAGAATTACGAGACGTCACTGGGACCCCTTTTGACTTTACGGTAACCGAAGGGGCAGTCATTCAGCAAGGCTTCATGAGTGACTATGAGCAAAATGAATTAGTTGATGGGTATGATCATCCTTTCGTATTTAATCAAAGTGAACTAGAACAATTAAAGGGACGTCTAGTTTCAGAAGATAAAAAAGTCCAAGTCATTCTCTATACTGATCGTCCAGCTGTTGTTATTTACACAGCGAATATGTTGGAAAAACCAGTAGAAATGAGAGATACCTATCAAGTGAAGCACGGTGGGATAACGCTTGAAACACAAGAGTTACCGGATGCGATGAATCAAACAGGTTTTGGAAGTGTTGAATTAATACCAGAAAGACCATTTGAATCGACTACAATTTTTGAGATAAAATGGTAATTATCGTCACTTGTAATATGAAGTGAAGCGAATTAAAAATTACTTATGTTGTACTTAATTTCAATATCTACTGAAGAGTATAAGGAGGGGAAACGCAAATGAACGATACTCGCTTTACTCCGCATGAGTTCATAATTATAATGCGATGCCGTCATCAAAAAATATCCTCTGCATTTATTGAAAAAATAAATATTATTATTTGAATAAAACCATGTTAACAAGGACGATTTTGGAAGAAAATCAAGGGTAATAACTGTAGAAAAAATAACATCAACCAAGAGTGGTCTCTAGTTATTACTGTCGGATTGGGAAAAGTCAATAATACTCCGAGACAAAGAGGACCTGATGGCCTTATTTTTAGGCTATCGGTCCTCTAAGTAATAGAGATAATTGATGGGGAATACCTTATAAACTCTATTTTTTCCTTGTTTCATCAATGTTCTTATTAGAAATTTATATGAAGAACTTAATCAATCTTCTCTATCGTCTCATTATCAATCGATCGCTGTGCGGCTAATGCTAACTTCCCTGCAAGAACACTCGATTCTAGGTTCGAGACAGGCTTCTTCCCTGTTCGAATGGCGTCAAGGAAATCCTCTAGTTGCTCTTCATCGCCAGGCTCCATGTTTGTTTCTTCGTGATTGTTTTGATACGTCAGAGTTTCTGATTTTAGTCGATCCGTGACTGTAATGGTGTTGCTGACGTCATCGAAATACAATTCCCCTTTTGTTCCAAAAAATTGGAATTCTCGTTTATAAAAAGCAGCGAATTGGCAGAGTTGATAGGTAGCTTTTGCTTTGTTGGCATAACGAATCATCACGGTTTGATGATCGTCCACATCGACCTCGCTATTAAAGACGCAATTGTCTGGCCAATTGTCTGACCAAGAAATCTTCTTTTCTTTGGCGAGGTTTTGGATGCTTTCTTCACAAGTATTACTAATCGGGCAATTGCTGCAGTGTAAGTCATCCGAGACAGGTTTCCCAAATTTTTCAATGGCTCCAACTTCGCCAAAAACCATTAAGTCACCAAATGCAACGACTTTTTCAGGTGTGCTGTCGAGATACCAATTGATTAAATCGAGGGAGTGAGTGGATTTTTGCAACAGTAAAGAGGTTGATTTTTCACGTGTTCGATGCCAGTCGTGAAAATAGGCGTAGCCTCCATACTGGACATGGTCAATGACATTTGCCATGATCACCTGTCCAATGAGCCCGCTTGCGATCATTTCTTTGACTTTACTGTAGGTTCGGGCATAACGTAAGACGTAGCCGACTTCAAAAGCTTTTGGATAACCTTCAAGTGCTTCCTCAATTTGAGCGACTTTTTCGTCACTAATCTCTAGTGGTTTTTCGCAAAGAATATGCTTGTTGGCTTTGACTGCCGCTAAAATAATTTCAGCATGCGTGTCGTCTGGTGTGGCGATGAAAACCGCGTCGACCTCAGGATTGTCGAGAACCACTTGGTAATCGGTTGTGTTTGGTGTTTCTGGAAAGTGATGAAAATTATTTCCGAAAGCATCGCAAACCATGATAACCTCCGAATCTTTATGTTGGGCGATTGTCCGCAACGCGTACTTATATCCTCGATTACCTAAGCCAATAATCCCAAATTTAACTGTCATGTATTCGTTCCTCCTATGAATGTGAATGAGTTATTTTAGTTGAATGATTTTTTTTTGGTGGGCAGATTGATAAGCCAGTTCAGCAATTTCAACAGGATAAAGACCATCTAGCCCACTGATTGTGACTGGTAAGTCGTCATCGATGGCACGCTTAAAATCTTCTAACATCGAAAGAGTCATTGATTTTTCATAAAAATGACTCATGGCAGCTGTCCGTTTTAGTTCAATATCTGACAGTGTCGTGACATTAAACGGTTGATTCAGATAAATATCTGAACGGCGACCGAAACCATCCGCAAAAACAGTTCCTTTATCAGTAATGATTTTGAGCGTGGCATCGCCCCAAACAGGATAAGTATCTGGTCGATTCCAAGAAGTGTCCAGGCTCATGAAAACTCCGTTGGTAAAGTGAATATGTAAAAGGGCAGAGTCTTCGATTTCGTCGTAGTTATGACAATTGGTACGAGCATAGATTGACGCGATTTCAAAATTGAAAATCCACTTGGATAAATCAATTAAGTGAACCATATGGTCGAGCAGAGCTCCACCACCAGAGAATTCTTTGTCTAAGAACCAACCGCCCGGATTCTTCCCATGGTTGGTCCCGACGACGGCTAAAATCTTCCCCAGTTCCCCTGCATCAAACCGTTGTTTCAATTCAATCATTGTCTGAGCATAACGAACAGGATGGGAAACGAAAAGCTTTACACCATTTTCTTGGCAAGCAAGAATCATCCGTTTGGCATCTTCTACTTTAAGGGCCAAGGGCTTCTCAACGATGACATGAATTTTGTGAAAAGCGCAGGCTAACGTATAATCATAGTGCAACGAATTTTCTGAAAAAATCATCGCTGTGTCCATACCAGTCTTTAAAATTTTATCCAAGCTAGGAAAAAAGGGTAGATGATGTTCTTTGGCAAAAGCAGAACCACGAATAGGATTGCGATCAAAGACACCTGTCACTTCAACGCCCATTTGTTTTAGCATTAGATAAGAAGTTTCGGCTTGCATATGGGCACATCCGATAATCCCAACTTTCATGTTGTTTCCCCTCCCAAGTGAATGATTTTCTTTTGATTCATGCTATCGTGAATTTGATAAACAAGATTGGAAAGCCAAATATTGTCTAGTGAGGCCTCATCATAATCTGGAAAGTAATTACCAGGTAGAATAAAATTTGAACTGAACCCTCGTTCGTCAGCAGAATGAAACTGATAAAGGCTATTGGTACCTACAATTTCAATTTTTTTGACGAATTTCTGCTGATTAACTGGTGAGCCATCAATGAAAAGATTCGACAAACTTTGGTCTTGAAATTGCATCGTTACTAGATAGATTTGTTGCTGAGGCTCATGAGAAGCGAAAATCGTTTCTAAATGAGATTGGTGACAAAGAAGTAAAAATTGTAAGGCCTCTTTTAAAATAAACTGTTGTTGTTGTTTGGATTCGATTCCCGTAGCAAGATCGTATCTTGAAAAGGTCACATCACCAATGCGTTTGTTTTTTATTTGTTCTAAAATGTCCTGATGTTCGATTTTCATTTGCGAGATCCCTCCTAGGTGAAATCTTCTAGTTTCGTTTCAATAGTATGAATCGAATGTTTATAAGCAGTTGGGCTCAACCCAGTATATTTTTTGAAGCTATTTGAAAAATGATGCAAGGTGTCATAACCTAATTGGCAAGCAATTTCAGTGAAGTTCATCTGTCCTTCTCGAACCCATTGCTTGGCACGTTCCATCTTTAAAATGCGATAAAAGTTGATGACACTGTAGCCAGTTTCCTTTTTAAAAGTCTTTTTTAAGTAGGAAGGGCTTACAAAGAAATGGTCAGAAAACTCCGAGATTGAGATGTTTTTATGAAGGTTTTCTTCCATGTAAGTGATAATTTCATCAATTTCTTTTTTATCAAAATGTTTTTTGATTAGACTTGTTGAAGGTTTCGGTTTTTCTTTTTGTACAAAAGGATTTGAGCGAGCCATAAAAATTAGTAATTGTGACAAATAAATATAAATCAAGGCCTCTGCACCAAAAGGGCTATTTTCCATTCGTTCTTGACTAGTGACTTGAAAAATATTGGTCGCAATTTGAGGAAACACGCTTTTTGATTCCGTAATAATTTGCGCAAATAAATTTCGATGCAAGCTTTCTAAAGTGACCTCTTTTTGATAGATTGGAGTCAAGCATGCGTTGTTGGTTGCAGTAAAGCTAATTAATAAAACATTCACTGCGCTTTCTTCTGTTTGAAAAGCATAATCCGTATGTTGGGGGATCAAAAAGGCTTGCCCTTCTTTTAATTGCCTCTTTTTTTTGCCGACGGTGACTGCTAGTTCGCCATAATCGATAAATATGAGACTACAAGCTTCGACAGGATGAATGGAGTAAGATTGTCGCGCAATAAATTCATAAAAAGCAATATTCGTAATTCTTTGAACAATGCCTGTCGAAAGGGACTGAAAAGAATTATTCTGTTGTTTTGACATGAGCATTCTCCCCACTTTCTACTGTTGATTATCCCACATTGTCTCTTTTTTTGTAATAATAATTTGACTCGAACCTTTTTTTGTAAGGAAATGACCTTTTTATCTAACTAAGGGGGGTGGAAATTTCGGTATGCTGAGGTTAATCAAAGGAAAGAAAGCGTATACACGATAGTATATGCAGAAAATAGAGGTGTGAAATGGAAATTATTGGAAATCTGGAACAAATCCTTGAAGCGAAGAAGATTGGAGAGATTTCTTTTATTCGTTCTTCTTTTTATGATCATCGTTTTGCAGGTGAGGAAAAAGAAGCTTCAATTACAGCAATGATTCAGATGGTCTTGTCTTTGAAAAAAGAAAAACCAACGAATTTTACAATTTTAAAAAATGAGACGAGTTTGTTAGTAACCTTTGACTTTAATCATGAATGTTTAGTCAATCTAGCGTTTGCGACTTGGGAAGAGGTGACAACACCGGTCTTAAAAATTGAAGTTGTTGGTAAAAATGGCATGATTCAATTTGATACGCAAGCAGATAATGCTTATGCAGGCACCTACTATCACTCTTCGTTGTCATTGAAAACACCAGAAATTTCACCGGAATTAGCAACGTATACGCGTGAATTTGTTGAAAAAATTAAAGAGGCAAATGAGATGGAGGTTGTCATCGGATGAAAGTAGCAATTATTGGCGTTGCGCATATGCATGCGCACAGTTATGTGCAAGAGTTTCAGGATCGGAAAATAGAAGTTGTTGGTGTGTATGATCGTGACCTTACGCTCAGTCAAGCTTTCGGAAAAGAGTACAATCTTCCTGTTTTTGAAGATTTAGAAACACTACTAGCTGTTCCTTCAGATTCAGTGAATATTTGTTCCGAAAATGCCTTTCACAAAGACTATGCACTAAAAGCTTTTGCTTATGGCAAACACGTCATTGTTGAAAAACCAATGGCGTTATCAACAGCAGATGCCGAAGCTATGATTGAAGCAGGAAAGGCAGCGAATCGATTGTTAATTGTGGCGCATCCAGTTCGATTCTCAGAGCCTATTCAAAATTTGAAAACAGTGATTGATCGTGGCGAACTTGGGAAATTAAAACTCATTAATTCTTCTAATCATGGGAAAAATCCTGGGGGTTGGTTTATTGATCCCGAGCTTTCAGGCGGTGGCGCATTAATTGATCATACGGTGCACATTTGTGATCTCGTCAATTACTTGTTTGGCATTGATCCAAAAGCAATCTTTGCTTATGCAGGAAAAAGCCAACCAGATTTACCCGTTGAGGACATTGGCTTGATTCAATTGACCATGACCGAGGGTGTGATTATGTCTTTAGACACTTCTTGGAATCGTCCAGAAACTTATCCTGTTTGGGGCGATGCAATTTTAGAACTTGTTTTTGAAAAAGGACAAATGACAGTCGATGGCTTTGGCCGGAAATTGAAGGTCTTCAATGATGTAACAGGGACGGTCGAGGAATTCTTTTTTGAAGAAAGTATGGACTCCCGCATGATTGATGCCTTTATTCAAGCGATTGAAGCAGGAACAACTTCACCTGTTTCAGGCGAGGATGGCCTTTATACCGTACAAATCACCGAAGCGGCTTTCCAATCAGCGATGACCAAAAAATTAGTCACACTTTAAGCGAAATGAATAGAAATATTAGAAAATAGCGAACAAGAGGAGAATCAGGATGACTTTATTAAAAGGAATGAACGTGTGGTCACTGCCAGCAGGGTTAACGATTGAAGAGCAATTTCAATTAACCAAAGATGCCGGTTTTGATACGATTGAATTAAATCTTTCAGAAGCCCAAGCTGCAGAAACGATTGTCTCAAAGGATCTAGCTTTAAATGACAGTCCGACGTTGACAACAGAGGTGACAGCGGAAGAATTAGCAAATATCAAAGCCTTGAGCGAGAAATACGAATTGCCAATTACGAGTATTTCAACGGCATTACACTGGAGTTATCCATTGACTTCAGAGGATGAAGCAACTCGTCAAAAAGGGCTAGCAGTCGTGAAGAAAATGATCGATGTCTGTCTAGCTCTGGGTGGGGATACCGTTCTTGTCGTACCAGGATTGGTAACACCGACAGACAGCTACGACGTTTGTTACGATCGTTCACTTGCTGCTTTTAAAGAATTGGCACCTTATGCGGAGGAAAAAGGCATTTTTATTGGAATTGAAAATGTTTGGAACAAATTCTTGTTAAGTCCGTTAGAAACCCGCGATTTTATCGATAAAATTGCCAGTAGTCATGTGGGCATGTATTTTGATGCAGGGAATGTTTTACAGTTTGGTTTTCCGGAACAGTGGGTTCGAATTTTAGGGGCGCGCATTAAAAAAATTCATGTAAAGGACTTTAATACGACGATTGGGAATATCACAGGCTTTACGAGTCTATTAAATGGAAGCTTAAATTGGAAAGCATTGGTCGCTGCCCTACATGAGATTGGTTACACAGGTCCCTTAACTTGTGAGCTAAGTGCGTATCAAGAAAATGGTCAACAATTGGCGTACGATACGAGTCGTGCACTAGATTATATTGTAAACTTATAAAACGGAGGGAATAAAAATTATGTTAAAAGTCGGATTAGTTGGATTAGGTTTTATGGGAAGCTCACACTTGTCGATGTACATGCGTTTAATGAACGAAGGATTTCCGATTAAACTCGTAGCGATTTGTGATGTGAATGAAGAAAAACGTACAGGAAAATTAACGGCAGGGAACATTGACATCAGTGACAAAAGCATTGATTTTTCTCAGTTTAATTTTTACACAGAGATGGAAGAAATGATTGAAAAAGAAGAGCTAGATTACGTTGATTTGTGTTTACCAACTTTCTTACATGCTCCTTATGCAGTGAAAGCGATGGAAAAAGGTCTGCATGTTTTCTGTGAAAAACCAATGGCGATTTCAACGGAAGCTTGTCAAGAAATGATTGATGCATCGAAAAAATACGAAAAATTCCTAATGATTGGGCAAACCCTTCGCTTCTTCCCTTCGTATGTTTACGTAAAAGAAGCCCTAGACAGCGGTCGTTACGGCAAATTAACGGAAGTGAATTTATTCCGTGGAGGAACAACGCCACTTTGGTCATGGGAAAATTGGTTGTTAACGAATGAGCGCTCAGGTGGTTGTTTATTAGACCAGCATATTCATGATGTGGATACGTTGAACTGGTTGCTAGGTACACCAAATTCAGTAAATACAGCAGGTCGCGTAGTATTTGAAGGCAGCGGTTACGATGTCGTTTCAACGAATTATCATTACGATGGTATCGTTGCGAATGCTTCAGATAACTGGACGATTAATAATGACGATTTTGGGTTTGAAATGCGCTATCGTTTTGCCTTTGAAAAAGGAACGATTATTTTAGAAAATGGTAAACTTGTTGATTACCCAGATAACGAGCCAAGTTTTGAACCAGATATTAGTAAAGAAAGTGGTTATTATATCGAAATCAAACACTTTGCGCAGTCAATCTTAGACAATGTCGATCCAGCAATTGCTTGTCCGCTAGAAAGCACAATGGAAACAATTCGTATTGCAGAAGCTGAAGTGAAATCGGCTAATACCAAACAAAGCGTGGCTTTGTAAAAGAACTGAGGGGAAACATGATTTTCAATTAAGAATATTGGAGGGAATGGAATGAAGAAGAAATTAGTTAGCACTTTAAGTTTACTAGGGTTGTCTGCTGTATTGCTCGCTGCTTGTGGAAATGGTGGAGGAAATACGACGAACAGTGGTGATGATGGCGGTAATAAGGGTAAAAAAGAAGTTGTGACGTATGCCTTATGGGATAAAGAGTATGCCGCAGCAATCCAAGACATTGCCGATAATTTTAAAGAAGAAACAGGGATTGAAGTAAAATTTGAAATTACACCCTGGGCACAATATTGGACCAAACTTGAAACTGCAGTTACTGGAAATAATGCTTCTGATGTTTTTAATGTAAATATTCCTCGTGCAATTGACTATATTGAAAATGGTATTTTAGAGCCGCTAGATGGAATTGATGTTGATTTGGACAAGATTCCGAGTCAATATTTAGATTCCTATACCGGTGCAGATGGTAAGTTATACGGAGTACCAAAAGATTTTGATACCAATGCTCTTTTTTACAACAAGACAATGTTTGATGAGGCAGGAATTGCTTACCCAGATGAAACCTGGACATGGGAAACTTGGCGTGATGTAGCCAAACAATTGACCGATGAAGACAAGGGAATCTACGGGATGGCTGTTCCACCAACTTGGCAAGGTGGGTATTACGAGACAATCTATCAAAATGGTGGCTCACCTTTCATTGAAAATGGGACGAAGTCAGGATTTGACCAACCAGAAGCGATTGAAGGAATTGAATTTTGGTATGGATTTGTTGAAGATGGCTCAGGAACGCCGATTGAATTAATCACAAATACGAATTCAAACGAGCTGTTACTTTCTGGAAAAGTCGCGATGGCTGTCGATGGCTCTTATCAAGTACCAATCTTATTTACAGAAGATTTTGGGATTGAAAATATTGATGTGGCACCTCTACCTAAAGGAAAAGAACGTGCAACAACATCCAATTCCTTAGCAAACGTGGTCTTCTCTGGTTCAAAAAATAAGGAATCGGCGAAAAAATGGATTGAGTACTTATCTTCAGAGGCGTCAATGAAACACGTTGCAGAAGCAGGTGGGATTATTCCTGTACTCGAAGGCACGCAAGAAGCTTGGGTAAATGCTCATCCTGATAAAAACATTCAAGTCTTTATTGATGCAGTGGACTATGCAGTTCCACTTCCAGGGTATAAGAATTCATCTGCTGCAATTGCAATTGAACAAGACCCGATTAACCAAGCATGGACAGGTGAAATTACCGTTGAAGAAGCTAGTAAAATCATTGCAGAAAAAGCAAATGCCTTGTTACAAAAATAAAAAATAAAATGATTCTTTGCTAGCATAAAAAATCAAAAACTGGTTTTTTGTGCTAGCATTTTTTATTTAGGGGGAGCGCAGAATGAGTACACAAAAAATAGAAAAGCATGTCGCAAATAAAAAAAGTCGAACGTTTAAAAAATATAAAAAGGACCAAGTACTGACGGCCGCCTTGTTTATTTCACCGTTATACTTAGGTATCATTATTTTTTATTTAGTCCCAATGTTTCAAAGTGTTTTTTATTCCTTCACTGAATGGGGGATGTTTGGTGGTTATACAGTGGTTGGGTTAGAGAATTATCAACGATTATTTAAAGATCCTGAATTGCTTGGCGCTTTAAAAAACACCTTTACTTACGCCTTATTTACGGTGCCAGTAGCCATGTTTATTGCTATTTTTATTGCTGTTTTACTGAATGCAAAAATTAAAGGGAAAAGTTTTTATCGCGTCATTTATTTTTTACCTGCTGTTACAATGACTTCAGCGATTGCAATGATTTGGAAATGGATCTTTAACTCAGAATTTGGAATTTTGAACCAATTTTTAGGTTTTTTTGGTATCCATGGACCAAGCTGGCTAACGGATTCGAATTGGGCGATGATTTCGCTTGTTGTTGTTGGAATTTGGAGTTCACTAGGCACGGCGATTGTGATTTATTTAGCAGGTCTACAAGGGATTTCTTCCTCATTTTATGAAGCAGCTGAAATGGATGGTGCCGGTCCGATTCGTAAGTTTTTCAGTGTGACTCTTCCACTGTTAACCCCAACGATTTTCTTTAATCTCATTACTTCATTAATTGGTGCTTTGCAAGTATATGATTTAATTTATTTAATGTTTTCTGAAACAAATCCAGCCTTAAAAAGTGTTCAATCCATTTCATTCTTATTCTATCGTTATTCTTTTGTTTTCAATGAAAAGGGGTACGGTGCTGCAATTGTCGTAATGTTGTTACTGATTACACTGGTGATTACAGCAATTAACTTTAGCCTACAGAAAAAATGGGTACACTATACAAAATAGGAGGTTTCGACATGAGACGTGAAAAAATATCCAATAAAATTTTTGTTCATTTGCTATTAATTTTAGGCTCAGTGATGATGGTTTTTCCATTTATTTGGATGATTATTACTGCCCTGAAAACAAAAACAGAAGCGATTCAAGTTCCACCAACTTTTTTCCCTGAAGTTGCGCAATGGAAAAATTTCACTCGAATTTTCGAAGTCTTCCCCTTTGGAAATTTCTACGTGAATACGATTATTTCGACACTCGTCATTACCGTAGGACAAGTTTTTCTTTGTGCATTGGCTGCATACGCTTTTGCCCGTTTAGATTTTCCTTTTAAGAATGGCTTGTTTTTACTCTTGCTGTCAATCTTAATGGTACCAGGCCAAACTTTTTTAATTCCACAATATTTAATCGTTCAACGCTTAGGACTGCTTGATTCTATTCCAGCATTATTCATGCCGGGGCTATTTTCAGCTTTTGGGACATTCTTACTCCGACAATTTTTTATGTCCATTCCTGAGGAAATTGAAGAAGCAGCGGTCATTGATGGCGCTTCACGTATAAAAATATTCTTTACGATTATTTTGCCGTTATCTAAATCTGCGTTAGTCTCGTTATCTATTTTTAGTTTGCTTTATGGTTGGAATTCATTGCTATGGCCATTAATTGTGAATACGTCAACTGAAAAAATGACTTTGTCAGCAGGACTAGCTTCATTAAGCGGACAATATGGAACAGATTTCCCGCTAGTGATGGCAGGTTCATTTTTAGCTTGTATTCCATTGATTATCGTCTTTTTAATTTTCCAAAAACAATTTATTGAAGGAATTGCATTGTCAGGTGGGAAGTAGCATGATTACAAAACAAGTACCTTTATTTCATCAAATTGAAGCAGCCAAATCGCGTTTAGAAAACGTGGTTATTCGAACACCCTTAGTGCCAAGTAATATTTTGTCAGGGATGAAAAATGGCACCATTTTTTTTAAACTAGAAAATCTACAGCGAACAGGATCTTTTAAAATTCGAGGAGCCTATAACAAGTTAGCTCAATTAACCGCTGGCGAAATTCAACGGGGAGTGATTGCTGCATCTGCCGGAAATCATGCACAAGGTGTTGCGATTTCTGCCAAAATGTTAGGCATTCAAGCGCGTATCTTTATGCCGACGACCGCACCGTTAACGAAAATAGAAGCGACGGAAAAGTATGGCGCGACGGTCGTTCTGATAGGCGATACTTTTGATGCGACGAAGCAAGCCGCGATTGAAGAAAGTTTTCGTACCGGCGAAGTTTTTATTCCTCCTTATGATGATTATGAAGTAATCGCGGGGCAAGGAACGATCGGTCTTGAAATTTTAGAAGAAATACCGGATGTGGATCAACTGATTCTTCCAATTGGCGGAGGCGGATTGATTGCCGGTGTAGCAGTAGCGGTCAAAACAATGAATCCTAAAATTAGAATTATTGGCGTTCAATCTTACAACGTTCATGGAATGTTACGGTCTATCTGGAATCACCAAATTACAGCAAATCGTTCAGACCGAACGTTAGCTGATGGATGCGATGTAGCCATTCCAGGAGAAATCACCTATGAGGTTCTAGAATCGCTTATTGACGAAACAGTCTTAGTGGAAGAAGCGGATATCAAAAAAGCGATTGAATATTTGGCTTATAAAGAAAAAATTATTGCTGAGGGCGCGGGAGCCTTAACAACTGCTGCTATTTTAAGTGGGACGCTCGACCATTTATTGATGAACCGAAAAACAGTTGCCATCGTTTCAGGTGGAAATATTGATTCTGGATCATTGAAAGAAATTATTTAAAAGGATGACAGAAGCTGCGATAAAAAATGAAAACTTCAAAAAGAAGCAAAGATTACAAGAAGCGAATTTTTTGAAGTGGTCGTTAAAGTTGCAGCTTTTTTTATTGGGAAGAAGCATAGGGATTATTTATTATTAAATGATACGTGAAAAAGATAGGAGAAAGACAAGGCAATGAAACAGTTAAAACCGCCAATGATGGGCTGGTCGTCATGGAACTATTTTCGTCAATCGATTGATGAAGGAAAAATAAAAGAGATTGCACAGGCGATGAAGTCATCTGGACTCAGCGATGTCGGGTATCAATACATTCATTTAGACGACTGTTGGCATTCTTCCAAACGAAGTCATACCGGAGAATTGCAATTTGATTTAACGAATTTTTCGAATGGACAAAAGCTAATTGAAGAAATTCATGCGATGGGCTTAAAAGTCGGGTTATATAGTTCGAGTGGCGCAATGACCTGCGAGGATTTACCTGGGAGTTATGGGCATGAAACGATCGATGCACAAACCTTTCATCGATGGGGCGTTGATTTTTTGAAATATGACTACTGCCATGTAGTGGATCTAAATAGCGATGAGAAGTGGTTGACTCAAGCGCCAGATATCATGCAGATTGAGTTTTACAATCAAGCAACCAAAAAACGTCTCATGTTGGATGTAAAAGCCGGTTATTTATCTGGAACCGCTCGATTTGAACAAGCGGAGGGAATCTCATTTGTTACAGGATTGGGAGGAAATCAAGGTCAAATTATTTGGGAAGAAAACATTTCTCCAGGAAATTATGTGGTGACTGTTACATATAAAAAAAGAAAAACGGAACAAAGATTGCTACTGACATTACAGCTTGGTACACAAGAAATTGTCATTCACTTCCCCACCTCTAGCGGGTGGAGTTTGACCGGTCGCGAACAGTGTGAGATTTTTGTCGAGCAAAAAGTAGAGAAACTGCTTGTGACAAATCCAATTCACGATCAAAAAAGTGATGCGATGTTACGTTATCAAACAATGTATCAAGCCTTAAAAAAAGCGTATGGTTCTGAGGATTTTCAATTTGGAATATGTGAGCATGGGAGAAATGCTCCTTGGACGTGGGCACAAACCATCTCAAACCAATATCGGATTGCTCATGACATCCAGAACAATTGGGATTCTGTTGTAAGTTGCTATGAAAAAGCAGTTGCGGTATCAAAATATGCAGTTGAAGGTTCTTATGGGGATCCAGATATGCTAGAGGTTGGAAATAATGCACTCTCGAAAATTGAGAATCAAAGCCATTTTTCTTTATGGTCCTTTTTAGCAGCACCATTAATTTTAGGCAATGATTTACGTGAATTTGTCAAACAAGGAGAAAAAGATGTTGAAGCTTCGAATCAGGCACTCGAGGTATTGCTGAATCAACCAATCATTCAGTTCAACCAGTCGCGACCTTATCTTCCAGCCTACCATTGTTCGAAAGATTCGATGGATGTGTTGCTAAAAGTCTTAGACAATGGGAAAAGTGGTCTTATCATTTTTAATAAAAGTGAGGAAAGACGTTCCTTTTCAATTGATTTAGCATCTTTACCGAAAACAGTTCATGGAAACAAATTTGAATACCAAAAGAAAGAAATGAAAGAAGCGTGGGGGAAACCGGTCAAAATTGTAAAAGGTATTGTTATGTTAGAAGAGATTTTAGCACATGAAGTTTATGTGTTGATTTTTGGATAGCGTTATTAATAAAAAAATCTTCGTCGATAAAAATAATAAGTAATCATGCTTTTAAATGCATAATAAGTGATATAAAAACAAAAAATGTGCTATTTATCATCCTCCGGAAAACGCTTACAATTGGTTATAGATTAAAGAAAAGGGGCTGTAAGGATGAAAAAAGTTGTTGGATTATTAAGTACATTGGTATTAAGCGGAATCATTTTAACTGGTTGTGGAAGCGGCGGATCAGGTTCAGGAGAAGCGGCTGAGAAGAATCTAGAAGAATATAAACCGTATGGTAAATACGAAGAACCGATTAAATTTACAATTGGTCGAGGGCAACGAGATTTAGCGTATATGCCTGAAGGAGACACGATTGAAGATAGTCCAGCCAGTCGTTTTTTAAAAGAGCAGACCAATATTGAAGCTGAAGTTGCTTGGGAAACGGCAGACTTGAATCAAAAAGTCGCTTTATCAATTAGTACCGGCGATTTACCAGATGTAATGGTAGTCGGTGAAAAATTATATAAAGAACTAAGAGATAATAATTTATTAGCTGATTTAACTGAAGCTTATGATAAGGCAGCTTCTGATAACGTAAAAGAAAGAATCAATTCTTATGGAGAAGACATTTTAAAACATGTTTCGCAAGATGATAAATTATATGCGATTCCCACACCTTATTATTATTATGAGCAGACTCTAACTTGGTTACGAAAAGATTGGTTAGATGAACTAGGAGAAGATTTACCGGAGACAACAGATGATTTATATCAATTAGCGAAAAAATTTATTGAAAAAGATATGGCAGGAAATGGCAAAACGGCAGGATTTACTTTAGCTGATTGGGTAGCTGGTGTTTTTGGAGCAGAGTTTGATGCCTCCCCAATCTTTAACCAACATGGTTCGTATCCTAGACAGTGGATTGAAAAAGATGGAGAAGTCGTATACGGAAGTGTTCAACCTGAAACAAAGGAAATCTTAGGAATGTTGAGCGATTGGTACAAAGAAGGTGTGTTAGACCAACAGTTTGCGGTGCGATCTGCTGAAGAAAGAGAAGGGGTCTTAACGGATTCTGTTGGTATTCACTTTGCTCCGTGGTGGTCTTCCCAGTTTGCAATGGCTGAAACAATCAAAAACAATCCGAATGCTGATTGGGTAGCAATGGCTGGACCAAAAGAAGATGGGACTTTTCAGACTTATACAGGAACACCCGTTGTTCGTTATGTAGTAGTAAATAAAAACTACGAGCATCCTGAAGCCATCATGCGAGCAATCAATAATGTGACTGATTTTAACTTTAGTTTAACCGAAGAAGCAATTGAATATCGCAAGACCGCCTTTGATGGTGATACTTATTTCCCATGGTATTATGCTCCAATTGATTATAAATTAGAGAATGCCCATGCGAATAGAAATGACTATGAAGCATTAAAGCAAGCAAAAGATACAGGAAATGGCGAAGAATTACCTGAACATTTGAAAGGCTCTTGGGAATTGATTAAGCAATATAAACCTGGTGAGCAAACAGACGTAAAGGTGTGGTCAGAAAACTCAGTGTTCATGGAAGGGTTAAAAGCAGCAACCGATGAAGCATCTGTGTACAATGATATGGCATTTTATGGAACGACAAAGACAATGGATACGAAATGGGTTAATTTGAAGAAGATGGAAGACGAGTTGTTCCTAAAAATTATTATGGGAGAAGAATCCTTGGATGCTTTTGATGAATTTGTAAAAGTTTGGAAATCATCAGGTGGAGATGAAATCACCTTAGAAGTCCAAGAAGAAGTCAAAGCAATGAACTAACCATTACGGTACATATTTTTCTGATTTATCCTTTAAATATGTACCGTGATTTCATTCAGGACAAGGAGGAATTTTTATGGAAAGCAAAGAATTAATAGACGTGCCTATAGAAACAAAAAAAGAGAGTCTTTATAAAATAAAAGTAAAGAAAAAACGAACAAGTGAGTTACCTTACCATTTGATGTTACTACCAGGAATGATTTTAGTATTTATTTTTAGCATTGTCCCAATGTTTGGAATTGTGATGGCTTTTCAAAACTACAAACCTGCTTTAGGTATTTTAGGATCCGAATGGGTCGGACTCGAGCATTTTAAATACATGTTTCAGTTACCCGATAGTCGCGCAATTTTTACAAATACAATTATCATTGCAGTAGGTAAAATCATTGTTGGAATGATTGTTCCTATTATTTTTGCGCTGATTTTAAACGAAGCCAGAATTTCTTGGTTTAAGAAATCGGTTCAAACGATTGTTTACTTACCAAATTTTCTCTCATGGGTAGTTTTGGGAACCGTGGTTTCTATGATTTTTTCAGTAGATGGGATGGTTAACAATTTACTTTCTTTTTTAGGCTTAGAGAGGATTATGTTTTTAGCTAGTAATACTTGGTTTCGCCCATTGTTGATTGCAACAGATGTTTGGAAAGGGTACGGTTATAGTACGATTATTTATTTAGCTGCATTGACAAGTATAAATCCCGCGCTATATGAATCTGCAGCAATTGATGGTGCGAATCGATGGAAACAAACAATTCATATTACTTTGCCATCTATTCTACCAACGATTGTGTTGCTCGCAACATTGAATCTAGGAAGTGTTTTAAATGCTGGTTTTGATCAGGTCTTTAACTTGTATAATCCAGTAGTTTATGCAACAGGAGATATTATTGATACGTTCGTCTATCGAATGGGATTAATTAATATGCAGTTTTCTTTTGCGACAGCTGTAGGGTTGCTAAAATCAACGGTTAGTTTTATATTAATTGTGATTTCATATAAGCTTGCAGATAAGTATGCTGGCTATCGAATTATTTAGAAAAGGAGCGGAGAATCATGGTGACGTCTAAGACATTTAGTTATCGGGTAACAACGTTTATCATCTATTTTATTTTATTATTAGCGGCCTTTATTTCTTTGGCACCTTTAATAAATACAGTGGCAATTTCTTTTAGTAGTAGTGGTGCAGCCAATGCAGGAAAAGTAGGTTTTATACCTGTTGATTTTACATTGGGAGCCTATAAAAAAATTATGAATGATCAGGCTTTTTGGCGAGCATTTGGCGTTTCATTACAACGTGTATTCTTAGGTGGTATAATTAACTTAACCTTAGTGGTATTGATGGCATTTCCTCTATCGAGAACGACGAAGCAATTTCGCTATCGTAATCTTTATATGTGGACACTGATGTTTACAATGTTATTCAACGGAGGGATTATTCCAACTTATATGGTTGTGACGAAAATGGGATTAATTAATACGATCTGGTCGCTTATTTTACCAGGAGCAGTATCTGTATATAATGTGATTCTTATGATGAACTTTTTTAGAAACATCCCCTCATCCTTAGAAGAAGCTGCATTGATGGATGGAGCAAGTCCTTGGACCGTATTATTCAAAATCTTTCTACCTATTTCTCTACCATCTTTAGCAACGATAACGCTATTTGTTATTGTAGGACATTGGAACAATTTCTTTGATGGCTTAATCTACATTAATGATCAAACAAAAATTCCTCTTCAGACTTATCTACAACAGCTTTCTTTATCTACCGAAGCAATGAAAGAGGCAACAGCTGAGGAAATGAAGAGTCTCAAGGACTTGTCTTCACTCACACTTAATTCAGCCAAAATCTTAGTATCAATGATCCCAATTTTAATTATTTACCCGTTGTTACAACGCTTTTTAATTAGCGGGCTCGTGCTGGGGTCAGTAAAAGAATAAAAACAGACTTAGAAGGAGAATACAATGCATTTTGAAATTAAAGAAGAATTTTATTTTGATGGAAAACCAGAGCGGATTATTTCAGGAGCGGTTCACTATTTTCGAATCACTCCTGGAAAGTGGCGTCAAAGTTTACACAACCTAAAGGCAATGGGGGCAAATACAGTTGAAACGTATGTGCCTTGGAACTTGCATGAACCAAAGAAAGGAACATTTCATTTTGAGGGGATTGCAGACTTACCGAAATTTTTAGATATTGCGACGGAAATGGGTTTATATATTATCTTACGTCCAGCAACCTATATTTGTGCAGAGTGGGATTTTGGCGGATTTCCAGCATGGTTGTTAGAAGAATGTGACCGCGTACGTAGTCAAGATCCGAAATTCATGGCAGCCGTAGATGCCTATTACAAGGAATTAATTCCTCGTGTGGTGGATTACCAGTTTACTCGTGGTGGGAAGATGATTATGGTTCAAGTTGAAAATGAGTATGGCTCTTACTCAGATGACAAAGAATACTTGCGAATGAATCGTGATCTTTTAGTGAAATATGGGATTGAAGTTCCTTTTGTAACATCTGATGGCGGATGGGATGCGGTCTTAGAGGCTGGCACAATGATGGAAGAAGGTGTTTTACCAACAGCGAATTTTGGTTCAAAGGCGAAACCGAATTTTGAAGCATTGCAACGAATTATGGATAAATACCATGTCCAGAAACCTTATATGTGCATGGAGTTTTGGGATGGCTGGTTTGATAACTGGGGGAATCCAGTCATTCGTCGCGATGCTCAAGAAACAGCCGATGCTTTTCGTGAAATTTTAGAACTGGGTAGTGTGAATATGTTTATGTTCCACGGTGGAACGAACTTTGCTTTTTGGAATGGCGCAAACGAGAGTCGTCAAGAAGGATACAAACCGCAAATTACTTCTTATGATTATGATGCACCACTCAATGAGCATGCAAATCCGACAGAGAAATATGATGCGTTTCGCAAAGTGATTCAAGAAATGTATCCGAATAAAAAACTACTAGAACCAATTATTTCAGAAGCAACTGCCTATGAACCGGTCGATTGTCAGGCAAAAGTTTCTTTATTTGAAACACTTGAAACGGTTGGTGAGACGACCACCCATGATGTAACAAAACCAATGGAGAAGCTTGGTCAGGGATATGGCTATATCTTATATGACACGGTCAATCCGCTTCAAAAAGGATCTCGACGTTTTGAAATTGTTGATGCGAATGATCGTATCCAAGTGTACCGTAATCAAGAGCATGTACTCACACAAATCGATGAGGAAATTGGGGAAGAGTTTGTCTTAAATGAGATTGAAGACAATGAACATTTACAGGTGCTCGTTGAAAACCGTGGGCGTACCAATTACGGTCCTTATCTAACCTCTCCGCGACAATCCAAAGGTATTCGTGGTGGTATTCGCCAAGATTTATTCTTTATTTCGAAGATTAAGCACACGACACTCCCGTTAGAAACGGATGCAACGATTGATTTTTCAAAACCTTGGAAAGAAAAAGTACCGGCATTTTATCAATTTGAGTTAGAAATTACTGGAGAACCAACGGATACTTTTATTGACATGTCTGACTTGGGTAAAGGAAATATTTTTGTAAATGGTGTAAATATTGGTCGATATTGGGACATTGGTCCGTATTACACAATGTATGTACCATACGATTTATTAAAAGAAGGAAAAAACAGGATAACTGTTTTTGAGACAGAAGGGGTAGAAGTTCGCCAACTAGTCTTTACCTCAGAGCCTAAAACACTCGAACCAAAAGAATAAGGACAAGAACATTCAGGTTTCGCATGTATAAAGAGGCGGAAAGGACCTTTATGAATGTCTGAAAGAACCGCTGATTTATCAAAGGAATCGAATCATCCATACGAGAGACTGTGATTTGTTATGTGTCACAGTCTTTATCGTTTATTTTGAAAGGAAGGGAATAGATGCTTCAACGTTTATCGAGTCCATTATATAAAGGAACAATTTTTGTCGGAACCTTATTTTTGGTTAATTGCCTTATTTTATTAACCAATGTACCATTTGTTTTTAGTCTTATTTTTATCCCTAAAGCGAGTCAAAACTTGATTCCTATTGTTTTGTCTGCTTGTTTCATGGGACCTAGTGTAGCTGCTGGTTATAGTGTTATTTGGCGCTATATGAATACAGGAGAATACGAGGTTTGGCAACGATTTTGGCAAAGCTACCGATACAACTTTAGGCAAGGAATGGGCATTTCGGTGATCCTTTGTTTGATTGCTTCATTATTACTTTATAATATCCAAACGATTTTCGTTTTGAAACAAATGACTTTGTTTTTTTACCCAACCCTTATCCTACTATTTTTATTGCCATTTCTTTTTTTCTTAGCAATTTTATTGATTAGTCGTTTTGATGTTTCCAATCGAAATGTTTTGACTAATACGTTGTTTTTTATGATCCAGAACCCTCTGATTTCACTGAAAAATGGGTTGACACTCCTACTTTTTTTCCTTTTGGTTTATTTAACCGGTTGGAAACTTTTCTACACACTTCTTTTTAGTTTACCTATTTACTTGATTCTTCTAAATGTTAGACTAGTATTAAGGTCGATTGAGACTGAGAAGGGTTTTAAATTTTAGGCGAATCTTGTAGGCAACAAAAATACACATTGTCGCATACAAGTGATTAAAAAAAGGAGAATTGGAAACAGATGAAGAAATTACGAGTTGGAATTATTGGTGCAGGATCGATTTCGCACGAGCACATTCAAGCCTATCAAAAAATGCCAAATGTCGAACTAGTGGCACTTTGTGATATCAATACGGAGCAGTTGGAAAAAATGGCAACGCTTTATCAAGTAGGCGAAACTTACGCAACAAAAGAAGAAATGTTAGAAAATGCTGAGATTGATGCCGTGAGTGTTTGTGTTTGGAACTCCGCTCATGCAGAATGTGCGATTGCTGCATTAAATGCAGGGAAACATGTCTTGTGTGAAAAACCGATGGCAACGACAGTCGAAGAAGCAAAGGCTATGCAAGCTGCAGCGGAAGAAAATGGCCGTTTACTAATGATTGGTTTTGTCCGTCGTTTTGGTAACGATGCCAATATTATTATGGACTTTAAAGAAAAAGACTTCTTTGGTGAAATTTACTATGGGAAGGCGACTTATTTACGTCGTCATGGGAATCCAGAAGGTTGGTTTGGAGATAAATCCCGTTCAGGTGGAGGACCATTAATTGATCTTGGTGTTCATGTAATTGATTTACTGACTTATCTTTTAGGAAAAAATCGTCCAGTTTCTGTTTATGGTGCAACGTTCCAAAAGTTGTTTAATCGCCCAGATGTGAAAGATAAACAAGGCTATATATCTTCAACTCCAGGTGAAATTATTTGTGATGTGGAAGATTTGGCGAGTGCGATGATTCGTTTTGACAACGGGTCTGTGATTTCAATTGAAACTAGCTTTAGCTTAAACGTGAAAGATGATGAGCAGAAGTTGGAGTTGTTTGGTAATAAAGGGGGAGCGATGTTGAACCCATCTCTCACATTATCGACAAACATGAATGGATACATGGCAGATGTTCAATTAAAAATGCCAACAGCTCTATCAATGGATGGTTTGTTTTACAATGAGATCCAGCATTTTGTGGAATGTGTTTTAGAAGGCACCCCTTGTTTATCGCCAGCAGAAGATGGTGTCGTGATTGCTCAAATCATTGAAGCAATCTATCAATCGGCTGAAACGGGTCATGAAGTCATTTTATAGGAGAGAAAAAAGAATGAGAAAAATTGCATGTAGTACCTATAGTTTTCAACAATTAATGGATCGTGGGGAGTTAACACAGTTCCAAACGATTGAAAAAGCAAAGGAATTAGGCTTTGACGCGGTTGAGATTGTCGGTTTAGAGCACGACGAGAGCGTTTCCGAAATTGATTATGTTCATCAACTAAAGGCAGAGTTAGATCGACTGGATTTTCCAATCACTTCTTTTACTTTTAGTGCGGATTTATTAAATGGTTGTGACAGTGATTCTGCGGCTGAAGTCGCACGTGTGAAAAAAATGATTGATTATGCGGTCATTTTAGGAGCACCAAGGGTTCGCCATGATGCGACTTGGGGAAAAAAAGATCAAACCTTTGCACAAGTTTTACCCGAACTGGCAATTCTTTGCCGTGAAATTGCTGCCTACGGTGCAGAAAAAGGGATTCAAACAACTGTGGAGAACCATGGTTTCTTTGCTCAAGATAGTACGCGAATGGAAGCTTTATACACAGCAGTCGATCATCCGAACTTTAAGTTATTAGTTGATATGGGGAATTTCTTGTGTGTGGATGAATCTCCTGTTGATGCTGTGAGTCGAGTAGCCGCTTATGCAGGCTATGCGCACGTGAAAGATTTCCACATTAAATCTGGCAATCAACCTAATCCAGGAACGGGATTTTTCAAGAGTCGTGGAGGAAATTATTTACGAGGAGCGATTGTTGGACACGGAGAAGTACCTGTTGCTCAGTGTTTGAGTATTTTAAAAACTCAAGGTTATACCGGACCAATTGCGATTGAATTTGAAGGAATGGAAGAGAACCTATCCGCTTTAAAAATTTCTTTAGAAAATTTACGTCGCTATTTGGCGGTTTAAAATTTTTCGAGAACGGCATGTTTCTTTTTAGAGAAAGTGAGTCTAAGGATAGAAAGTTCTTTCTTCTGCAGTTGTTCCATTTTTAAAAAGGTAGAAGCAAAAAAAGAGTGGTGTCGTCAGATGCAACTCTTTTTTTGTTTTTAAAAATAACAAGAAAAAAATAAGAAGTCTTTCTTTTTTTTTACCGAAAAGATGAATAAGAATTGCGGAATTGGATGAAAAAAGACTATTCAAATGACAACCAAAGTAATTGTAAACGTTGTCAAACCAATGTTTTGGAGGGTGCAAAAATTACATATTGAGGATTTTATCAAAAGGAGCTATGATGAAAGCGTGTTCAACAAGTGTTTGTTCAGAAGGGGGAAAAAACATGGAATTAACAACAAACCATCGAAAAAGTAAAGGAGAAGAACGGAAAAAAAGAATCTTAGCCAGCCGGCAATTATACTTATTTATTTTACCAGCATTCTTAGCATTCTTTATTTTCTCATACGTACCAATGTATGGTGTGATGATCGCATTCAAAGACTACATTCCAACATTAGGTGTTTGGGGAAGTCCTTGGGTAGGATTTAAACATTTTCAACGTTTCTTTGATTCTTACTATTTTTGGGATCTATTAAAAAATACTTTAGGAATTAGTGTCTATTCTTTAGTTGTCGGATTCCCATTGCCAATTATTTTGGCCTTGGCTTTAAACGAAATTAAAGACGGTCCATTAAAGAAATTCTCGCAAACGGTTACATATGCGCCAAACTTTATTTCAACCGTTGTAATGGTCGGAATGATCTTAGCCTTCTTAAACCCATCAACAGGGATTATCAACCACGTGATTGAGTTCTTCGGAATGCAACCTATTTCATTTATGGAAGATCCACGTTGGTTTAAAACGGTTTATGTGTTATCTGGTGTTTGGCAAGGAACAGGTTGGGGTTCGGTTATCTACCTCGCAGCCTTGGCAGGAGTCGATACTCAGTTACATGAAGCAGCAGTGGTGGATGGCGCGACACGTTTACAACGGATCTGGCACATTAACTTACCAAC
>NZ_JBTXLU010000017.1:0-29346 GCF_054871745.1 Enterococcus sp. LJL98
ACAGGTAAAATACAATGATACTTTTCAATAGCGGTGTGCTTACTTCTTTTAGACATACAAAAAACTCCTCTCATAGTAGACTAGAATTTTTATTTTTTCTAGTGTCTACTATGAGGGGAGCATATCAGTCTAGAGTCTCGTCCCTTGCTTTTTTTAAAGAAAAGAACTTTGCAATCCTTTTGAAAAAAGTTATGATAAGACCAATTGATTGAAAGATAGAAGGTGTTTACATGAAAAAAAGAATCAACAAAATTTTTCTAGCGCTGGCCTTGACCGCCACCTTAACGGCTTGTGGCGCAAAAAATGCGCAAGAGACGCTTGAAACGACTAATGGCTTACGCAAAGATCCTTATAGCCAAGAGCAATTTTTACTTGGAACCTATACGCGCATTCGGATTTATGATGAAGGAAAGAAAGAGGCGTTGGAACCGGCGTTTGCGAGAATTGCCGAACTCGATGACAAAATTACGATTAATGATCCCGGCTCAGAGATTGATGCGATTAATCAAAATGCGGGGATTCAACCAGTCAAGGTTTCTCCGGATGTCTATGCCTTAATCAAAAAAGCGAAAGAGTATAGTGTCGAGTCGGAAGGAGCTTTTAATCTCGTTATTGGGGGCATTACGCAGTTGTGGCGCATTGGTTTTGACGATGCACGAAAACCAAGCCAAGCAGAAATTGAGGAAGCATTAAAAACGCTCGACTATCAGAAAGTTCAATTAGATGACGAGCAAGAAACGGTTTACCTAGAAGAAAAAGGAATGATTATGGACTTAGGTGCCATTGCAAAAGGGTATATTGCAGATGAAACGGCAGAAGTGCTAAGAAAAGAAGGTGTGACTTCTGGGATCGTTGACTTGGGAGGCAACGTATTAGTCATCGGGCATAGTTTCCGAGGGGCCGACCAGGATTGGAAAATTGGCATCCAAGATCCAAATGATGCCCGAGGAAGCATCATTGGCTCGATTGAAGAATCAGACAAAACCGTGGTCACTTCTGGGATTTATGAACGTTACCTCGAGCTGGATGGTGTGAAGTATCATCATATTTTTGATATGCGGACCGGTTACCCTGTCGATAATGATGTGGCGAGTGTTTCGATTATCACCGATCATTCGATTGATGGAGATGCTTTAACAACCTTAGTCTTCGCCAAAGGGATCGAAGAGGGGTTGAAGTTTGTGGAAGAAAAAACGCCTGAAGGAACAGACGCAATCTTTATTAGTCTTGCCGGTGAAGTCTTTGTCACTTCTGGCCTGAAAGACACGTTTGAGTTGAGCCCTGATTCCGAATACACAATGGCAGAATAAGGGAGCTTGGAGTAGAAAAATGAATCTTAAAGTGTTTTTAGAATTAGTTGAAATCAAAACGAAGATTGCGAGTGTCTATCCATTTTTAATCGGTCTCTTTTTTTCACTCACTTATTTTAAAGAATGGAACTTGCTGAATACCGGACTCTTTTTTCTAGGCATGTTGGTCTTTGATATGACGACAACGGCAATTAACAATTTAATGGATTATCAAAAAGCCAAATCAGAAACGTACAAAAAAGAAACCAATATCATCGGCCGCGAGGGGCTTTCTGAAAAAAAGATTGGGCAAATGATTCTAGGTATGATTGCTTTTACCCTTTTGATTGGGCTTCTTTTAAGCGTTAAAACGGGTTGGTTGTTGCTTGTAATGGGTGGCATCGTTTGTTTTATTGGTATTTTTTATACGTTTGGTCCCATTCCTTTATCCCGGATGCCATTAGGAGAGATTTTTAGCGGCGTGACCATGGGGCTGGGCATTTTTGCCATCACGGTTTATATCAATACCCCTACAAATCCCGTTTTTTATTTGGCGATTGATTTTAAATTAAGTACGTTTGCTTTAACTGGGGATTTATGGGCAACCGTGGCGTTAATTTTGGCTTCACTGCCGCTAATTTTTACGATTGCAGATTTAATGTTAGCCAATAACTTGCGTGATTTAGAAGCCGATATTAAAAATCATCGCTATACCTTAGTGTATTATATCGGTCGTGAAGTGGGCATTCTTCTTTTTCAAATGCTCATGTATGCTTCTTATCTAGCGATTTTCATCGGCTGGCTCTTTGGCGTATTCCAATGGCCAATTTTCATTGTCTTTGCGACGTTACCGAAGATTTATCGCAATTTACAAGCGCATAAAGTCAGCTTGCCTCACCCACGAAGTTTTGGCTATGGCATTAAGAATTTAATTCTTTTTAATACCAGTTACTTGCTAGGATTAATCTTAACGTTGATTTGGCAACAATTTTAAAGCAAAAGCACGTTTCTTCTCCGAAAAAATCGGAAGGAAACGTGCTTTTATTTTTGAATTTGACTGAGGCTGATTTCGCCTGAGGAGAGTGGTTTCAGTCCTTGCGGCGTCTCAACAATTAATTCCCCTTTATCTGAGATGCGAACGGCCCGACCGGTGTACTCTTGCCCCTGTTGTGTAAAGGTCACTGTTTTTCCAAGAACAAATGACTTTCGGCGGTAATACTCGAGATAAGCAGTGTCTGGCAACCCTTCAAGTAACTCGAAGAAATTTTTCCAAATTCTTTGAATCAATTCGTTTCGAGTAGTTGTCGGCTCCTCATCGGGAAATAAGGAAGTCGCTTTTGCTTGTAATTCTTTTGGGAAATCAGCGGTTGGAATGGCAAAGTTAAGACCGATGCCAATCGCGACATAGGAGATTTGTCCGGTTTCAAAGTCACTCATCGCTTCCGACAAAATCCCGCAAACTTTCTTGTCTCCCAAGTAAAGATCATTGACCCACTTGATGCGAGTCGTCTTTCCGGTTAACTCGTCAATGGCTGCGGCAACGGCAACGGCTGCCAGCAGGGTGTATTGGGGAAGTTCCTCGAAGGTCTGGTAAGGGCGAAGCAATAAGGTCATATAAATTTGCCCTTTTGGCGCAAAATAAGCCCGACCAAAACGCCCGCGCGTTTGGCTTTGTTCCTCTGCCAAGAAAAGTGCTGGGATGGGTGTCGCCTTTGCTTGCATGGAGGCCAACTTGGCGATGTTCATAGTGGAATCAACCGTCTTGTGAATGTGGATGTGACTTTCTGGCAATTGCTCAAAGGCAATCTCTTCTGCTTCCAAGACATTGGAAGAAAGGAAACGATACCCGTTTGCCAAATGTTCAATTTGATACCCTAGACGATCGAGTTCCCGAATGGCCTTCCAAATGGCAGTTCGTGACACCCCTAATTCTTTTGCTAACGCTTCGCCAGATAAGATGGTTGTCGATTGTTTGAGTAATGCGAGCACTTTTTCTTTTGTGTGTTTCAAAGAAATCGTCCTTTCTAATGAAAATATTCCCTTGTTTTCCCTAGTATAGAAGATTTCAATCAGAGAAACAAGCAGAGAATCGAAAAAAACAGTTGACGAACCGTTTATTTATATGTATAATAAGGAGTTGCAAAAACTATCTAAAAAAACGAGCAGAAACGAAATATTGTCCGTTTCGGCAAGGAAATAAGGAACAAAAGTAGTCACTTCACCTGAAGGTTTGCTATTTTTGGTTTTTTTTTGCTTAAAAGCCGCTAAAAATGTTCGTTGTTACAAATATTTAATATTTGTAATTGAAAAGTAATAATTCGGATAGAAAATTTTGAAAGATTTTTTTAGAGGGGTGAAGAGCTTGGCTGGACACGTAGTAAAGTACGGAAAGCACCGCGAACGTAGAAGTTTCGCAAGAATCAGTGAAGTATTGGAATTACCAAACTTAATTGAGATTCAAACAGACTCTTATCAATGGTTTTTAGATGAAGGTTTAAGAGAGATGTTTGAAGACATTTTGCCGATTGATGATTTTAATGGCAACCTATCGTTGGAATTTGTCGATTATGAGTTAAAGACACCGAAGTATACAGTAGAAGAAGCACGCGCACATGATGCGAACTACTCTGCACCGTTGCATGTGGTTTTACGTTTGATGAACCGTGAAACGGGCGAATTAAAGTCACAAGAAGTTTTCTTCGGTGATTTCCCGTTAATGACGGACGAAGGAACCTTTATTATTAACGGAGCCGAACGCGTAATTGTTTCACAGTTAGTTCGTTCGCCAGGAGTTTATTTCCATGGGAAAACAGATAAGAATGGGAAAGAAGGCTTTGCTTCAACCGTTATTCCAAACCGTGGCGCATGGTTAGAAATGGAAATGGATGCCAAAGATATTTCTTATGTTCGTATTGACCGTACGCGTAAAATTCCATTAACAGTCTTAATTCGTGCCTTAGGTTTTGGCTCCGATGATGAGATTTTTGAAATCTTGGGCGATAGTGAATCCCTACGGAATACCATCGAAAAAGATTTACATAAAAATGCAAGTGATTCTCGTACGGAAGAAGGATTGAAAGATATTTATGAACGCCTTCGTCCAGGAGAACCAAAAACAGCGGACAGCTCGCGTAACTTATTAACGGCTCGTTTCTTTGACCCGCGTCGTTATGACCTTGCAGCGGTTGGTCGTTACAAAGTTAACAAAAAACTAGACTTAAAAACACGTCTTTTAAACTTGACCTTAGCAGAAACATTAGTGGACCCTGAAACAGGTGAAATCTTAGCCGAAAAAGGGACCGTTTTAACCCACCAAGTGATGGATACCTTGAGCCAAGCAATCGACAACGGCTTAAACTCCGTCACCTACTATCCAAGTGAAGATGCGGTTGTTACAGATCCAATGACGGTTCAAGTGATTAAAGTCTTCTCACCAAGAGACCCTGAACGTGAAATCAATGTCATTGGTAATGGCTACCCAACCGATGAAATTCGTACGGTGCGCCCAGCGGATATTATCGCTTCAATGAACTACTTCTTCAACTTAATGGAAGGAATCGGAAACGTGGATGATATTGATCACCTAGGAAACCGTCGAATCCGTTCAGTTGGTGAATTATTACAAAATCAATTCCGTATCGGTTTATCCCGAATGGAACGTGTCGTACGTGAAAGAATGTCGATTCAAGACACCGAAACACTGACACCTCAACAATTAATTAATATTCGACCGGTCGTAGCAAGTATCAAAGAATTCTTTGGTTCTTCTCAATTGTCTCAGTTCATGGACCAAACCAATCCGTTAGGGGAGTTGACGCACAAACGTCGTCTATCGGCCTTAGGACCTGGTGGTTTAACACGAGATCGTGCCGGATATGAAGTTCGAGACGTTCACTACTCTCACTATGGTCGAATGTGTCCGATTGAAACACCTGAGGGACCAAATATCGGGTTAATTAACAGTCTAGCATCTTATGCGAAAGTCAACCGTTATGGCTTCATTGAAACGCCATACCGTCGTGTCGATCGTGCAACGGGTCGTGTGACGGATCAAATCGATTACCTAACTGCTGACACGGAAGACCATTATGTGGTTGCCCAAGCAAATAGTCTGTTAAATGAAGACGGCACGTTTGCAGAAGAAGTCGTGATGGCACGTTTAACAAGTGAAAACTTAGAAGTGTCGATTGATAAAGTCGACTACATGGACGTTTCGCCAAAACAAGTAGTTGCTGTCGCAACCGCATGTATTCCTTTCTTAGAAAATGATGACTCCAACCGTGCCTTAATGGGTGCGAACATGCAGCGTCAAGCCGTTCCATTAATTGATCCAAAAGCACCATGGATTGGAACAGGAATGGAATACAAATCCGCTCATGACTCAGGAGCAGCCTTAATTTGTCGTGCAAATGGGATTATTGAATATGTTGATGCATCAGAAATCCGGATTCGTCGTGACAATGGCACATTGGATCATTATCCAATTACGAAATTCCGTCGTTCAAACTCTGGAACAAGTTATAACCAACGCCCGCTCGTTTCAGTTGGCGAAGTTGCTGAAAAAGGCGACATCTTAGCTGATGGACCGTCAATGGAATGTGGCGAGATGGCTTTAGGTCAAAATACGCTAGTCGCATTCATGACTTGGGAAGGATATAACTATGAGGATGCGATTATCATGAGTCGTCGCCTTGTAAAAGATGATGTTTATACTTCTGTCCATATTGAAGAATATGAATCAGAAGCTCGTGATACAAAACTTGGCCCAGAAGAAATTACCCGTGAGATTCCAAACGTCGGCGAAGATGCTTTGAAAAATCTTGATGAAATGGGAATTATCCGGATTGGTGCAGAAGTCAAAGATGGCGATTTATTAGTCGGTAAAGTGACACCAAAAGGAGTCACAGAATTATCCGCAGAAGAACGTCTCTTACACGCAATTTTCGGTGAAAAAGCGCGTGAAGTTCGCGATACTTCATTACGTGTTCCTCATGGTGGAGGCGGAATTATTCATGACGTCAAAATCTTTACGCGTGAAGCAGGCGATGAATTAAAACCAGGCGTGAACATGCTCGTTCGTGTGTATATCGTACAGAAACGTAAAATTAATGAAGGGGACAAGATGGCGGGACGTCACGGAAACAAAGGGGTAGTCTCTTTGATTATGCCGGAAGAAGACATGCCGTTCTTACCAGATGGCACTCCTGTTGATATTATGTTAAACCCATTAGGGGTACCTTCACGGATGAATATTGGACAAGTATTAGAGTTACACCTAGGAATGGCAGCTCGTGCATTAGGCATCCATATCGCAACACCTGTCTTTGATGGTGCGAACGATGAAGATGTTTGGGCAACGGTTCGTGAAGCAGGACTTGCTAGCGATGCGAAGACGGTGCTTTATGACGGTCGTACCGGTGAACCATTTGATAGCCGTATTTCGGTAGGTGTCATGTATATGATTAAATTGGCCCACATGGTCGATGATAAATTGCATGCACGTTCTATTGGACCGTACTCATTAGTAACGCAGCAACCTCTAGGAGGAAAAGCGCAATTTGGTGGACAACGTTTCGGAGAGATGGAAGTTTGGGCGCTCGAGGCTTACGGTGCGGCTTATACACTCCAAGAAATCTTGACCTACAAATCAGATGACGTCGTTGGCCGTGTGAAAACTTACGAAGCCATCGTTAAAGGTGAACCAATTCCAAAACCAGGCGTACCGGAATCCTTCCGCGTATTGGTAAAAGAATTACAATCCCTAGGGTTAGATATGCGTGTCTTAGACATTGACGATCAAGAGATTGAACTTCGTGACATGGATGATGAAGACGATGATTTAATTACGGTGGACGCCTTGACGAAATTTGCGGAACAACAAAAACAAGTCCGTGAAGCGCAAGAAAAAGCGCAACAAGAAGCGGAAGCACAAAAAGAAACAGAATAAAGAAAAACACGTCATTGACTAAAAGAAAGGGGCGCCCTTTCTTTTAGCACCAAGACGTTGGTGATTCGCTTAGATGTAGTAGCCATGAAATGAAATGGAGGGAAACCCTTTTGATCGATGTAAATAGATTCGAAAGCATGCAAATAGGTTTAGCTTCTCCCGAAAAAATCAGAAGCTGGTCTTACGGGGAAGTAAAGAAACCTGAGACGATTAACTATCGGACGCTAAAACCTGAACGAGAAGGGTTATTTGACGAGCGTATTTTCGGACCAAGTAAAGATTGGGAATGTGCTTGTGGAAAGTACAAACGAATCCGTTATAAAGGGATTGTTTGTGACCGTTGTGGCGTTGAAGTCACACGTTCAAAAGTTCGTCGTGAGCGAATGGGGCATATTGAATTAGCTGCACCCGTTTCACACATTTGGTACTTTAAAGGCATTCCATCTCGGATGGGGCTTGTTTTAGATATGAGTCCACGTGCCTTAGAAGAAATTATCTACTTTGCTTCTTATGTTGTGATTGAACCTGGGAATACAAGCTTAGAAAAGAAACAATTATTAACTGAACGTGAGTACCGTGAGAAACGGGAACAATACGGTCAAGAGTTTAGCGCTGCAATGGGTGCAGAAGCCATTAAACAACTCCTTGATAACGTAGACTTAGAAAAAGAAGTCATTGAGTTAAAAGAAGAGCTAAAAACAGCTTCTGGTCAAAAACGGACACGGGCGATTCGCCGCTTAGACATTATGGAAGCATTCCGTGCTTCTGGAAATGAACCAAGCTGGATGGTCATGGATGTCATCCCAGTTATTCCACCAGATTTACGTCCGATGGTACAATTAGAAGGTGGCCGCTTTGCCGCTTCGGACTTGAACGATTTATACCGTCGTGTGATTAACCGTAATAACCGTCTGAAACGCTTATTAGACTTAAATGCACCAAACATTATCGTACAAAACGAAAAACGGATGTTACAAGAAGCTGTAGATGCCTTGATTGATAACGGTCGTCGCGGTCGTCCAGTAACAGGTCCAGGAAATCGTCCATTAAAATCTCTTTCACATATGTTGAAAGGAAAACAAGGTCGTTTCCGTCAAAACTTACTTGGAAAACGTGTAGACTATTCTGGTCGTTCGGTAATCGTCGTTGGTCCATCATTGAAAATGTACCAATGTGGCTTACCAAAAGAAATGGCTTTAGAACTCTTTAAACCATTTGTCATGCATCAATTAGTCAAACGTGAAATTGCATCAAACATTAAAAATGCAAAACGTAAAATTGAACGTCAAGAAGATGACGTTTGGGATGTATTAGAAGATGTGATTCGTGAGCATCCAGTACTCCTTAACCGAGCACCGACCTTGCACAGACTGGGTATCCAAGCCTTTGAACCAGTATTAGTTGAAGGCCGTGCGATTCGTCTACACCCACTAGTGTGTGAGGCATATAACGCGGACTTTGATGGAGACCAAATGGCGGTTCACGTACCATTGAATGAAGAAGCACAAGCAGAAGCAAGAATGCTTATGTTAGCGGCTCAAAACATCTTAAATCCGAAAGATGGAAAACCCGTTGTTACCCCATCTCAGGATATGGTTTTAGGAAACTATTACTTAACGATGGAAGAAGATGGACGTGAAGGGGAAGGCATGATTTTCCGCGACATGGACGAAGCAGTAACAGCATGGCGTAATGGCTATGTCCACTTGCATTCACGTGTTGCCGTTGATCCAAATCAACTAGGTGAAAAACCATTCACCCCTGAACAAAAAGAACAATTAATGGTGACAACGGTTGGCAAGATTATTTTTAACTCAATCATGCCTTCAGAGTTCCCGTATTTAAATGAACCAACAGATACGAACTTAACAGTGAAAACACCAGATAAATACTTTGTACCAAGAGGATCAGACATTCCTGCTTTCATTAAAGAACAAGCTCTTGTAGGACCCTTCAAGAAGAAAAACTTAGGAAATGTCATCGCTGAAGTCTTCAAACGTTATAAGGTAACGGAAACTTCACGCATGCTTGACCGAATGAAAGACCTTGGTTACAAACACTCAACCAGTGCCGGAATTACCGTAGGGATTGCGGATATCATGGTTCTAAAAGAAAAACATGATTTAATTGAAGTAGCACATAAACAAGTGGATAACATTACGAAACAATTCCGCCGTGGTTTAATCACTGATGATGAGCGTTATGAACGAGTAATCGCTATTTGGAATAGTACAAAAGATGAAATCCAGTTGAAATTAATGGAAACATTAGATTCGAAAAACCCAATCTTCATGATGTCAGACTCCGGTGCCCGTGGGAATATCTCCAACTTCACCCAGCTGGCTGGGATGCGTGGCTTAATGGCCGCTCCAAGTGGAAAAATCATGGAATTACCGATTGTATCGAACTTCCGTGAAGGGTTAACCGTCTTAGAGATGTTTATCTCAACCCATGGTGCTCGTAAAGGAATGACCGATACGGCGCTGAAAACTGCGGACTCAGGTTACTTAACACGTCGTTTAGTTGACGTAGCACAAGATGTGATCATCCGTGAAGACGATTGTGGTACCGACCGTGGATTAGAAGTGTATGCGATTCGTGAAGGAAATGAAATCATTGAGTCCCTTGAAGAACGTTTAATTGGTCGTTATGCTCGGAAACGGGTCTACCATCCAGAAACTGGTGAAGTGATTGTTGATATCGACCAATTAATTACGGAAGATTTAGCACGTCAAATCATTGATGCAGGGATTGAAAAAGTAACGATTCGTTCGGTCTTTACATGTAATACCAAACATGGTGTATGTAAACACTGTTACGGCCGCAATTTGGCAACTGGTAACGAAGTCGAAGTCGGCGAAGCAGTGGGAACCATTGCCGCGCAATCGATTGGTGAGCCAGGTACACAGTTAACCATGCGTACCTTCCATACCGGTGGGGTAGCCGGAGACGATATTACGCAAGGTTTACCGCGTATCCAAGAAATTTTTGAAGCCCGTAATCCAAAAGGGCAAGCGGTAATTTCTGAAGTAACCGGTGAAGTGATTGATATTTCTGAAGACGCCGCAACTCGTGTCAAAGAAGTAACAATTAAAGGTGAAACAGATACTAGAACCTATCAAGTACCATTTACTGCACGAATGAAAGTGGCAGAAGGCGACCTCATTCACCGTGGAGCACCGTTAACTGAGGGATCAATTGAACCGAAAAACTTACTCCAAGTCTGTGATGTATTGACCGTTGAAAACTACTTATTACGTGAAGTGCAACGTGTTTACCGGATGCAAGGGGTAGAAATCGGGGACAAGCATATTGAAGTAATGGTTCGTCAAATGTTACGTAAAGTTCGCGTGATGGATCCAGGTGATACCGATATTTTACCAGGGACATTAATGGATATTGCAGACTTTAAAGATCGAAACTACGAAGCGATTATCTCAGGTCGTACACCAGCGACGTCTCGTCCAGTCCTATTAGGAATTACCAAAGCCTCACTTGAAACAAATAGTTTCCTATCTGCGGCTTCTTTCCAAGAAACAACTCGTGTCTTAACCGATGCGGCGATTCGCGGGAAGAAAGACCACTTATTAGGATTGAAAGAAAACGTCATTATCGGTAAGATTATTCCAGCAGGTACGGGAATGCCTCGTTACCGCAACATGGAACCGAAAGAAGTGACAGTTGCAAGTAAAAATGTTTACAGTATCTCGGATATTGAAGCGCAAATGGCAGCAGAAGATGCCGCCGCAGCCTTAAAAACCGAGCAATAAGAAAGACGATTGCCGAATCGTCGCGTGTGTTCATTTTCTGTTTGAAAACCAACCATCCTTGTTTAGGACGGGCTTGTTTCAATGAAGTGAAAATCGCAACCGGCTTCGGAAGACGTTGAACAAAAAGGGGACAGTGACGCCAAGAGTCACCGCCCCTTTTTGTTTTGTTTTTTTAAAAAAATAGCTAGAGACTTAAGGGAAAGCTCTTTCTTTTGTGAAGAACTGTAGTATGATTAAGAGTAAGAAGCAGCTAGAGGAGGGACTCTTTTTTGAAAATTAAATATTTAGGAACAGGTGCGGCAGAACGGGTGCCAGCAATTTTTTGTAAGTGTCAGGTCTGTCAGTATGCTCGCAAACACCAAGGCAAAGAGCTTCGCACGCAATTACAAACAGTCATTGATGACGGCGCCTTATTGATTGATTTTCCAGGTGATAGCTACTTGCATCAATGGCAACATCAAATCGATTTTAATGAGATTGAACACTTATTAATTACCCACTGGCATAGTGACCATTTTTATGCGGAAGACTTAGCCTTACGCATGAGTGGCTACGGACAAGCATTGGATCAAGTCTTGCATGTTTACGGGAGCGCTTTTGTGAAGCAATTTTATGACCGTGCGTTTAAATTAGAAGGACGTTTTGATGAAAGTCGCTTAGTGTACCATACGATTCGCCCGTATCAACCAGTCGAAATTGGTGATTATCTGGTATATCCGATTCCGGGGCAACATGGCAATTTTGAAGAAGACTGTTTAATTTATGCCATCAAGAGCCAGAAAGAGGGCAAGACACTTTTTTATACGCATGATTCAGGAATGCCTCATACGAGAGACCTTCAATTTTTAGCAGAAAAAGGTCTGTGTTTTGACTTGGTATCACTCGATTGTACTGGTCAAGGCCTAGAAAATAGTGGCTCGGTGCATATGTCTTTAAAACAAAACGTCACTTTAATTGAAAAAATGCAGGAATTGCACTTAGTCCATGAAAAAACAATTTATGTAGCAAGCCACTTCTCACATAATGGTGGATTGAATTACGAGGCGATGAAGCAATTAAGTGAAGCCCATGGCATCGTAACAAGTTATGATGGCCTTGAGCTGACCTATTAATCGGCCACAGGCATGAGAGCGAAGGCTTGAACCTGTAGAATGAATGTACAAATAACCGCATGATTGCCCGCCAGTGGGCAATCATGCGGTTATTCTTTGTTCGCTACTTGTGTCAGTACTTGTTTGTTTTTTAGCCCATCAAATTTTCGAAATTTAAGGCAGCTCCAATTAAATTGGCATCATTGTGAAACTCACAAGCTTTGACGATTGGCATTGCTCCTGCTACGAGATTGGCTTCTAGTAGTTGCAAGAGCCGAGTCCGAATTTCTTCCGTCACATCCGGACGTACCGAGATGCCGCCGCCGATAATAATCATTTCTGGATCAATGGACGTTTGGACGTTGTAAAGGGATTCCGATAAATGACGATACATTTCATCAAGTGCAGCCGTTGCAGCAGGATCCCCTGCATCTTTTAATTCAAAGAGTTCTTTTCCAGTAATTTCACGTCCGATTTCTTTTGAAAAACGCCCAGCTGTATTAACGGCCGTCCCATTTGAACTTAGTGTGCGACCGTTGTCATTTAAGAGAAGACCAAACTCGCCACCGTAAAGATGCGCGCCTTTGTAAAGTTGGCCGTTGATAAAGATGGCGCCACCAACCCCCGTTCCAATCACGACAAAGACTGCATGTTGGATGTCTTTTCCTGCACCCAGTCCCATTTCACAGATTCCTGCGCAGTTTGCATCATTTTCAATCGTTATTTTATAACCTAGTGCTTTTTCAAATTCATCAAAAATCGGGCGTCCATGCAAATATTCCACTGCACTAATTCCATCAATTCGACGTGCGTCAACATTGACTGCGCCAGGGGAACTGATTGCAACCCCTTCAATCCCTGTGCCGAAACTTGCGATGACCGCTTTCATTTCAGTGGTCATTTCTTCAAAAGTTGCGGGTGTTTTAAACTGACCCGTCAGGCTTAATGCTTGGTTTTCCCATCTTCCGTATTTTACTGCAGAACCACCAATGTCAAAAACTGCTAATGCCATCTCTTATCCCTCGCTCATTCATTATGATAAAAACTAAAATCCTTCCCTTATCATAGCAAGAAAAGGGCAAGAAAGAAATTGTTTTTATTTCTTTTTCCGCGGCATTTTGTTATTTCATAAAAAAAAGATTGACGAAAGAGGCCTTACTTTGCTATAGTCAATCACAATTCATATCAAGTTGAAAAAAACAGGAAAATGTATCCTAAGAAGTGAAAAAGTATCAATGAAGGGAAGAAAAAACACATGGAAACAAGTCGCCAACCATTTCGAGCAGATCACGTAGGTAGTTTTTTACGTCCAGAAAAACTAAAAAGAGCACGGGAGCAATACCAGTTACAAGCAATTACTCAGGCGGAGTTAACGGCCGTAGAAGACCAGGCGATTCGTGAATTAATCGCTAAACAAAAAGCAGTCGGACTCCAAGTGGTGACGGATGGGGAGTTTCGTCGTCGTTGGTGGCATTTAGACTTCATTGCTGGGATTGAAGGCATGACAGTGTATGATTTTGTCACAACTGCCTTTGGGATTGAAACACAGGCGCAAGGAAGTTTTGTGAGTGGGGCGCTTCGCTTTCCACAAACGCATCCCTTCTTAAGCCATTTCCAATTTACGCAAGCCGTCGCCGGTGAAACAGTCGCCAAACAAACGATACCTGGACCAAATATGATTTTGTTAGATGCGGTGATTCTATCGAAGCAATATCATGAAAAGCCAGCCTATGCTTCAATGGACACCCTCATTTCAGATCTGATTGAAGTCTATCAGGTCGCCATTCAGGCCTTTTACGCTGCGGGCTGCCGCTACCTACAAATCGATGATACCAGCTGGGGAGCGCTCTTTGATGCTCGTTTTCGCGGACGACTTAAAGAGCAAGGAGTCGATCCGGATGCACTCATTGAAAGATTTGCGAGCATCACGGAAGAAGTTTTACGAGTCAAACCAAAAGATTTGACGATCACCTTCCATCTATGTAAGGGAAATTTCCAGTCGCATTGGTTGTACAGTGGTTCCTACGACGCCATCGCCCAACGCTTATTAGCCCTACCTTTTGATGGATTTTTCCTAGAGTTTGATGATGAGCGTTCCGGCAGTTTTGAATCCATGGTTCATTTGCAAAATCAACGGCTAGTTTTAGGCCTCGTAACGACTAAAACACCTACTTTGGAAACAAAGGCAATGCTCAAACAACGAATCGAAGAAGCCAGTCAATACGTCCCCCTCAATCAGTTATGTCTTAGTCCGCAATGTGGTTTTTCCTCAACTCATGAAGGAAACAAGGTTTCAGAAGAAGATCAATGGGCTAAAATGGCTGTGGTGGTCGAAACGGCAGCCGAAATCTGGGGAGATTAAAAGGATTTTCATCGCCTTTTCTGAAAAAATATGCTAAACTACAAAAGTTGAAAGAAACTCAGCGATAGACCTTATTGTCTATCGCTTTTTACTTGAATGCTTGCCATTTTTTAAGTAGAAGGAAGGAAACACATGTTAAATCTAATCAATATTACACATCAATTTGCAGATAAACTCTTATACGAAGAACTGAATTTACAAGTAAATAAAGGAGAACATGTCGGGTTAATTGGTCAAAACGGTGCAGGGAAATCGACGCTTATTAAAATCATTACAGGAGAATTATTACCCGATGAAGGGCGTGTCGAAATCCCCAAAAGTAGCCATTTAGGGTATTTAGATCAGTATGTTCGAGTCGATGAACAACTAACGATCGACGCCTTTTTAAAAACCGCTTTTCAAGCAGAATTTGCCATCGAACAACAAATTGCAACCTACTATGCGGCTTACGGAGAGACGCTTGACGACCAATTACTCGAAAAAGCTGGGCGTTTGCAAACGCAACTTGATCAAGGGGATTTTTATCAAATGGACACCTTGATTCAAGAAATGGCGACAGGTTTGGGCATTCAAGTGTTAGGTTTAAATACCTTACTCAAAGAATTAAGTGGCGGTCAGCGTTCGAAAGTAATTTTAGCGAAACTGTTGCTTGAAAAGCCGGATGTACTTGTGCTGGATGAGCCAACCAATCACTTGGATGATACGCACGTTGCCTGGTTAACAACCTTTTTACAGACGTTCAACGGCACTTTTTTGGTCGTTTCGCATGATCGAGAATTTTTAAACGAAATTACGACGCATATTGCGGACATTGAATTTGGCCAGCTAACCAAATACACGGGCAATTTACAAAAAGCTTTAAAGCAAAAAGAAGCCAACCGCGAAACCTACCTAAAACAGTATGAGAATCAAAAGAAACACATTGAGAAAACGGAAGCGTATATTCGTAAATATAAGGCGGGCTCGCGTTCGACGATGGCCAAAAGTCGTGAAAAACAACTTGATAAACTCGAGCGGTTAACGCCACCAAGCGATGCCTTAAAACCTAACTACCAATTCCCTTATCACGGGATTGTATCGACCTTGGCCCTAACGGTAGATCAATTAGTCGTCGGTTACGAGCAACCATTGTTAAAACCGCTAAACTTAACGATTCGTTATGGTGAAAAAGTAGCCATTCGTGGCTTTAATGGCATTGGGAAATCCACGCTATTAAAAACACTCATTCAAGAAATTCCAGCCTTGGCAGGAGAATTTCATTTTCCAGCCAATACGAAAATAAATTATTTCTCGCAAGAGCTGGTTTGGCAATCGCCTCTACAAACGCCATTGCAATATTTGAGCGATCAGTTTCCGAAGGCGAGCAATAAAGAACTTCGACGCCAGTTATCACTAGCTGGGCTAGTCAATCAACTCGCGCAAGAACCACTAAAAAACCTCAGTGGTGGCGAACAAACAAAAGTGAAACTCGCGCAAATGACCTTAACACCAGGCAATTTTTTGATTTTGGATGAACCAACGAATCACATCGACCAACAAGCGAAAGAAAGTTTACAAAAGAGTTTAGCCAGTTATGCGGGAACGGTGATTGTTGTTTCCCACGAACAGGAGTTTTATGAAGATTTTGTTGAACGAATAATCGAAATTGAAGGGTAGGAACAAAATGAATCCACAATTTGATGCCTTGCATTTACGAGTCGTTGAACTGCCGATAGAATTTGGGGAAATGGGTCCAATCTATCGCGGTTACCTAAGAGAACTGCCTTTTATCACCGGTGAAGCGCAGACGAAACAACAACTCTATCGGCAATTGTTAGAACAATACCAAGCATATGCGCAAACGCAACAACAAAAGGAAGAAGAAGCAGCAGAAATGACCTCTTCCTTACTAAACTACGAAGACTTATTGAAGTATTATGACGGTGAAAGTTTTGATGGCTTTGAATGGACCGAATCGTGAGCACTCTTTCTTTTTTTTAGGCTGTGACTGTATGTCATGGTCTTTTTTTGACCGCTATTATCAGGAAAAACGAAAGCTTTTATTCAGAAAAACTTTGTCTTGTATTTAACAAAACAATCAATGCCTCGTATAGTGATACAGCGGATAACTGCTGTTTTTTCACAAAAATAAAAACAGACATCAGATTTTTTCTTTGAAATAGCCATCTTTCAAATGAAATTTTCGAGATCTGATTTTTTTGTTTCGGTTCATTTGTGATTACTTTCGAAGTGGAATAGTACACATAAAAGGGTGTATGTTAGTATAAATAATTACTCTCACAATTGAATAAAAAGAACTCGTTTTTTCACTTGTAACAAAAGAGAAAAAGAACATTCAATCAATCGCAGAAAGAATCAAGTGATGGTAATCCCTGTAGGTTGACACTCGGGAGAAAGAGTGATAAGACCAATCGATTCGTTGGAAAAGATGCATTGCCTCTTTGAAAGACGAGAAAAATGAAAACAGATTTATTTGTGAAAAATAACAAAAAACAAAAGTCGTTGGACGGGTGTAATCGCCTGTCGTAGCAAAGAGGTTAACGAGGGTTCGGAGTGAATAAATGCATAAAAATACACTTTTGTTAAAAGAGAATGCTGGTGTATAGCAGTTGTAAAACAAGTTATAAAGAAGAGAAAATGAATAAAAAAGATGGATAATATAAAATAAGTATGGTGGATTGGACAGGAAAGTGATATGATACACTTGTTTAAATAACTGATACGCGAGGAGTAAATGATTCGATGGGGACAAATTATCAATATGTACAAGCGCAAACTCGAGTGCCGGTTGACATGGCGCTTGAAGCAATCGAAGGTTATCCACTTCACAGACATAAGCAATTAGAAATTCTTTTTGTTTTAGAGGGGTCAATCAATGTCCGGGTAGAAGAAGAAGGGTTTCGTCTAGAAGAAAATGATCTGGTTGTCATTAATCGTTACGAACTTCACGGAGTTTTTGGGACAAGTGAGAAAAATGCTGTTTTGAAGTTTCAAATCGACACCGATTTTTATAACTATTATTTTCCGAATTATTCCAAAAAAAAGTTTAATTGTAATGCCACGTATTTTTCGCGTACAGAAGTCTTAGCGAAAGAGGGCCCCTTTGAAAAAATACGGCAACAACTTGCGACCTTAGCGTATCAGTGGCGCAAAAAAAAGCCGGGTTATCAACTAGATATGGGGACCGCTCTGTTAAATTTAGGCAAGATTCTTGTTCGATACTTTGAAGACGACACCGGAGAAACTAGAAATAGAAGCCGCGATTTAGAACGTTTGAGTCGGATTTTAGATTATATTGACCGGAATTTTGAGAAAGGGGTCAGCCTGAAAGAGATTGCCGAATTGGAGCAGTTGAATTTTTATTATTTATCAACCTTTATCAAGCAAAACCTTGGGGTCAGCTTTCAAGAATATGTGAATATGCGTCGGATTGAAAAAGTGATGGATCAATTAGTAACCTCTGAAAAGAAAATTACGGACATCGCTTTTGAAAGTGGTTTTAGTACCACAAAGTCAATGAACCAACTGTTTAAACGTTTATTGAAAATGACGCCGACTGCTTTTCGTGAAAAATATCAAGACGATCACGAAGGATTGTCGAAGTTAGACCCGTTTGGTTTGCGAACCAAGGCCGCCTTTCCCAAACCGGAAAATTACCATGAACTGATTCAAAAACTGTACACGCATTTGTGAAAAAAGTCGACAATATTTAGAAAAATGCTCATTCCTTGACTGGTATTAACCAAAAGTAACGAGCATTTTTTTTGTTTGTTTTTCTTAGAGGTCATTTGTGGCAAAAAGTGATAGGGTGACGCTTTATAAAAAGAAAATCTATAAAATGAGGTATAAAAAAACAAAAAAATGGATATAGTAAATGAGCAAATTCAGCTAACATAGAGGATATAAAATGAAAAATAAGGAAGGAAGATGAAAAAATAATTAGAAATAAGTTGAATAGAAGGATAATAAAGGGCAATTCTGTTTGTTATGTAAGCTTTTATTATGGTTTTTAGTGAAAAGGAAATGAGGAAACAATGTTCTGATAACGTGTCGTTCATCCGTCTTAATTGAGCATATTTATGGTGAAAAAAAAACGCGAATGATACAATGATAAACGTTTGATTGGCGCTTTTTACAAAATGGAAAGAGAATTGGCTTTCAGCAAGTAGGTAAAACAGCTTACCGATTGAATGATTATAAAAGAGACCGTTTATCATAGAGTGAATGAAAAAAATCATTTATGGATAAAAGTCGATGGAAACTTTTATCAACAAATGATTTTTTGTTGTGTTCAATCAGGAAGGGTGAAGGGACAAAAAATCAGGATTTTGATTCGAAAGAAGCAAAGAAAAAAAGTTGGCCGCTTCAAGTTCAATTAAAGAGTAAACAGGAGGGAAAGTCATGAATAAAAAAATAAAAACACAGCTATCCGCGATCCTAATGATTGCCGTTCTTTTCGGACAATCGTTATTACCGGTAGCAACGGTTTTTGCGGAAGACTTTGCGACGACAAGTACGGAAGTCGCGCAAGAAACAACAGAAACCACCGCCTCAAATCCAGTGGAGGCACTGGCACCGATTAGCGAAAGCATCAGTGCCACGGAAGGAACGAGTCCAGCAACAACGACGGTATCACAGCCGCCGTCAGAGACCGAAACTTCTGCAACCACCGCGACAACAGATGAAACCGTCGTTGCCGAGGAAGAATCCGCCGAGGAAGAGGAGGAACCTGCCAGGGAATCCCACGTCCAAAAGAAAACAACGAGGCAAGTACAAAGCCTAGGGGATCAGACTTTAACGGAGATTCAATTTTCACTGGTTGATAAAAACGGTCAGACAGTGAACTATTCAAATGGCGACACCACGGAAATTGATTTAACGACCATTTCCGGTTTCAAATTAAATCTGAATTTCAATGTTTCAAATAATAATTTAGAAAATCAGGAATTAGAAGCAGGGGTCATCTATGAATATCAGCTGCCAGAACTTCTTGCTATTGCAAATGTAACCGAACCGCAAGCTCTTGGGGATGGAAAAGGTAGTTATACCATTGAAGATGGTGTGGTTAAATTTGTGTTTTCTGAAAACTTCGTGAATACCAATGATCGGAAATTTTTTATTGACTTGTCGGGTGAACTCGAAGGTGGTCCCTTTGAAGACGATCGCTTCCAAAACCTAGAAATTCCTTTTGGAGCGGACCAATCGTTTAACCTAAACTTCTATGATAAAAACGAAGGGTTTGAAGGCGAAGACAAGAAAACGGTTCAAACCTATAAAATGGTCGCTGACAAAAAAGAAGTGACGACTTACCAAGCAACCCACGCGGATTGGGTTATACGGATTAACGATGAAATGAACCACTATGAACAGGCGACCGTTGAAGACGTCTTACAAGCAGGCCATCAACTCTTGCCAGATACTTTTGAAGTCTATCGTATTAAGCGAAATGCTGCTGGTGAAGACAAGGGAGAAGAAAAAGTCAACCTGTCTCCGACTGAAATCACTGAAAACGGCTTTACACTGAACTTTGGCGAGCTTTATGATACCTATGAAATTCGTTACACGACAGCCATCGACCAAAAGGAATTGGGCGCCGAAGCAACCGTCATTAAAAATGCAGCCAACATTACCTTAGGGACAGGTGACAAAAACCCTGTGTCTACGGAAGAGACCATTACTTGGGGAGAAAACCAAGAAACACTTGCGAAAAGCAGCCTAGGGCAAACAGGAGACTTGGTTCGATGGCAAGTCCAATATAATTATAACCAAGCAAGCTTGCCAAAACCGACGATTCTAAAGGATCAATTGTCTCATGGTTCCTTTGATTTAGCTAAATTGAACTTGACGATTCGTGAAGTCACGAAGAACAACCAAGGTCAAGCTCAGATCGGTCGTCAACTTTCGTCAGACGAATACGAGGCAACGATTGATTCAACGACTGGCGAACTAAGGATTGAAATTTTAAATGCGCAAGACAAGGGCTATTTATTGGAATATTCCTCACTTGTACCAGGTGGGCTGGAAGAAGAAACCATTACCAATACGGTAGAAGACCCTGAAGAAAATCAAGCAGAAGCCAAACAAGAAGTCACGACGACACCAGACTTAGCAAAAGCAGGCGTCGTCGTTTCAGAAAATGGTGAAGCCTTTATCGATTGGACGGTTACTTTTAATTCTAAAGGCTATGCTTTTGATCAACCTTTTGTCTTAACCGATACTTTTAATACTAGCCATTTAAAACTTATCGAAAATTCAGTTCAAATAAATGGGGCAGCCTTAAAAGATACAGAAAAATTGGCGAAGAACTCCGAAGGCTTTACGCTAACGATTGCTCCCGTTGAGGCCAAAAAATACGTCTTGACTTACCGGACGAAAGTCACAGCAGACGGCTTAAAGGCAGATAAACTTGCCAATCAGGCCAATTTAAAATGGACGACTGAAGGACCGGGAATTGGTACAGGAGAGATTGGAATCGACGGTATCAAGCCAGGGATTCAAAAAAATGGAAGCTATCGTTATGATAAAGCTTTAGGAAAAGAAGTCATTGATTGGACCATTACCTTTAACCAACAAAAGCTTCAATTAACGAATGCACGTTTGGAAGATACGTTTTCAGACACTTCTTTAAAAATCATTCCAGGCAGCTTTAGCATTTCATCGGAATCGGGTGGTACTCTGGCAGATTCGGATTATACGCTGACAGAAAAGCCAGCAAAACCAGGCTTTACCGTAACATTCAATCAAACAACAAAAACAGAAGTATATACCATTACCTATTCAACCAATACACCGACAGATGCGAAGGGAGAAGAAACCAACGCTTCGGTTAAAAATACAGTAGACTTACACTGGCAAGGAAATACGGACTCTGCCGAGAAAACAATGCTACCAAGACGACCAGGCATTACAAAAACAGGTAGTGTGGAAGTCGATGCCGATGGAAAGAAAAAGAACAAATGGACAGTCACCTTTAACACGAACGAACACGTTATTTATGATTTAGAATTAACCGATACCTTCCAACCAACAACCGCAACATTAATCGGAGAGCCTGTGATCACCTTGGAAGATGGTACAGTCGTTGATTCGTCTACTTATGACATTGTCCATGGTGTCAATGAAGCGGACTTTAAGTATTTCAAAATTAACTTCAAGCAAGCAACAGAACCGAAAAAATATATTTTAACCTATTACACGAGCTTGACTCCTGAGGATGAAAAAGAACATGCCAGAAATGACGTGGAAGTCTTTGGCCGTGGAACGATGAAGACTCCAGATAAGGAAGGTTGGCAAAACAATCAACCAACTTTATCCATGAAAAAAAATGGCGTCTCAATTAATAAAGAACAAGACCCTCGTACCATTACTTGGGAAATCCTTGTGAATACGGCATATCCAAAAACGAATATTTCACTCGTTGGAGCAAAAATTACAGACACCATACCTGTCGATCAAAAACTATTGCCCGATACCATGAAAGTAGAACGGGTTGATACAAAAGATAAGATGACATTAGATGCGGCAAACTACAAGCATGAAGACAATTCATTTGAAATTTCTTTGCCGGATGGTCCTTATCAATATCAAGTCACCTATGAAACAGCAATCTTGCGTTACCCATCTGTAAATGAGAAGAAAGACCGCTATACCAACAAAGCTCAATTGATTGATGGTATAAAAGGTGAGTTTGAAGAAGTCACTGCGTCTATCGATTATTTTAAGGGTAATGAAAATGCACCTGAGAAACAAAGTGCATTCGATGAAAAAACCGATAGTATTGCGTGGACTGTGGATGTCAATCAAGAGGCCATGCCACTAATCAAAGTCGATAATCAAGCAGCTCAAATTATTGACCAAGTGGATAATAAACAAACGTATATTGAAGAGACTTTGGCTGTTTTCGTCAAAATGGGAGACAAATACCAAGCGCTTGAGCCAAAAGACTATACCGCCACTTTTAAGGATAATGATCCGAATGTTAAAGACCAACAGGCGCGTTTAACCATCGAATTTAAGGATTGGACGACGAAAGGTGGAAAAGAAACGGCTGGTAGTATCACTCACCCTTACCGCATTACTTATCGAACTGCCTTAAAACCATGGGTCTTTGGAAATACAAGTGTTGAAAATACGATTGCTTTATCAACCAATGGTGAAGTAGTCGGTGGCAAAGTCGATGGAAATAAGGGATTGGCTAACGTTTCAAAATGGCACTTTGGTGGTGGTGGAAGTAGCACAACGATTCCGTTAACTGTGAATAAAGTCGATAAAGATGAACCAGAGAAAGCCTTATCTGATGTTCAATTCTCACTCGCTTATCTAAAACGCAACGGAGAGCAAAGCCTGTTAGGTGAAAACCTAACCACATCAGATCTTGGCCAGCTAATCTTAAATAAATTGTGGTACGGACGCTTCATTTTAACGGAAACAGAGGCAAAACCAGGTTATACACCAATTGCTCCGATTTATTTTGGTTTGCAAGGAACAGAAGCTGGAGCAACAGAAATTAAGCTCTTTAACAGTGAATGGAAAGAAAGTGAAAATGCCAATGTAACAATCGTTGATGGCATGCTCCAAATCACAAACGAACGTATCAAAAAAGAGATTCAAGCAACCAAAGTCTGGACAGGAGAAGGTCTACCAAGTGTGAAACCAACGATTTGGTTTACTCTTTATAGTCAATCAAATAACAGTTCAGAAGAAGCCAATATAATCTCAACAAAAGAACTCGAAGGTGGCAAAGTCCCAGTAACGCAAGTGACTTGGGGGGATTTGCCAACACATGACGATTCAGGGGAAGAGCTCACTTATTTCGTCAAAGAAACCGATGCTGATGGAAAAGATTTTTCACCAGAATACTATGAGAAGAAAGAAGAGGGTCTGACAGTAACCAATACCTTCACTCAAAAATTTACAGAGCTAAAGGTCAAGAAAATTTGGCAAGACTATGAGAATAAGCATCAAACAAGACCCGAATTTATTTACTTACAAGTACAACAGGATGGAAAAAAATATCAAGAAGTCTTCCAGTTAGGGATTTCTAAAATACTGAATAATTGGGAACATACTTTTACTGATTTACCTGTAGTGGATTCAGACACAGGGAAAGCGCATGACTATACAGTCATTGAAGTCGATAAAGATGGTAACCCAGTAAGCGAAATTCCAGGGAACCGAGACGAATCTATTTACGATGTGACAGTGAACGAGGCAGGAAACGAAATTACGAATACCCTACGCAACGTCACTGAAGTCGCAGGAGAAAAAATTTGGGACGACTTTAACAATAAGGACGAGTCAAGACCAAGTGAGATTAGCGTCCAGCTTTTCCAAAATGATGACCCTAATTATATTCAAACGGCAACCGTAAATGCCAGCAGCAATTGGCGCTATCGATTTACTAATTTGGCGAAATACGACGAGGATGGTACACCATTTACGTATACCGTCAAAGAAAGAGCAGTTCCTGGTTACACTTCTTCGATTGAAGGGACAACGATTACGAATACCTATCGTGGAACGACTGAACTTTCAGGTCAGAAAGAATGGAAAGATAATGATAACTTCTTTGCAACCCGACCAGATGAAATTACCGTCAATCTTTTCCAAAATAACACCAAAATAAAAGAAGCAACGGCAACTGCCGACAGCGATTGGAGCTATCAGTTTACTGAATTGGTAAAATACGACGAGGATGGTAAGCCATTTACGTACACCGTCACTGAAGGAGAAGTTCCTGGTTATACTTCTTTCGTTGAAGGGACAACAATCACGAATACTTTAGAGACCAGAAATATTACGGTTAAAAAATCTTGGGAAGATACAGGTGACCGCTTTGGTTTACGCCCAGCCGCAATTACGGTACAGCTATTGCAAGACGGTGAGACTCTTTCCCAGTTGCCAGCAGTGGAAATAACAGAAGCTGCAGGTTGGACCTACACCTTTACAGGACTACCTGTTTATAAGAAAGGGACAACTGAAAAACATGTTTATACAGTAGAAGAAAATCCTGTTCCTGGCTACGAAGGGAAAATCCCTGAAGGAACAACGGAAATTACGAATACTTTAACAACCATTGATCTACTAGTCACCAAAGGTTGGTCTGACTTTGACAACAAATTTGGCCTTCGCCCAGAATCAATCAAAGTTCATTTATTGCAAAACAACGCTCCGCTTGAAGTTGTTGATGTTGCTGAATTTGGTGCCAATGCCGAAGGTGAGTGGATCTATACCTTTACTGACTTACCGAAATACAATGCCGACGGTGAAGAATATACTTATACCTTAGAAGAGGAAGCAGTTCCAGGCTACCGTTCAAGCATTGTTAACTTGTTATCTGAAGTAGATGGTCAACAGCACGTTAAGATTGTTAACAGCTTAGAAACAACCGAAGTGTCAGTCACCAAAGGTTGGTCTGACTTTGACAACAAATTTGGCCTTCGCCCAGAATCAATCAAAGTTCATTTATTACAAAACAACGCTCCGCTTGAAGTTGTTGATGTTGCTGAATTTGGTGCCAATGCCGAAGGTGAGTGGATCTATACCTTTACTGACTTACCGAAATACAATGCCGACGGTGAAGAATATACTTATACCTTAGAAGAGGAAGCAGTTCCAGGCTACCGTTCAAGCATTGTTAACTTGTTATCTGAAGTAGATGGTCAACAGCACTTTAAGATTGTTAACAGTTTAGAAACAACCGAAGTGTCAGTCACCAAAGTCTGGCAAGATACCTTCAAAGGAAAAGAAAATTACTACAAGGCTCGTCCAGAATCGATTACCGTTCGCTTGAAACAAGATGAAAAAGAAATCATTCAAGTTCCTGCTGTGAAAATCAAGGGAAATGAAACTGGCGTATGGGCGTATACTTTTAGTGATTTACCAAAATATGATGCTACCGGTAAAGAATACAAATATACCGTAACGGAAGATGAGGTTGAACAATACAATCAATCGATTGAAGGAACTTCTGAAACAGGCTTCACACTTACGAATCGTTTTAAAACCTATGCAATCGGTGATTACACTTGGATTGACACGAACAAAGACGGCATCCAAGATGAAGACGAAGAAGTTTTAGAAGGTGTCATCGTTGAACTTTACGATGAAACGGGCAAAATTAAATTAGGTGAAACAACAACCGATGAAAATGGGCGTTACCTCTTTGATGAATTAGAAGCAGGCGACTATCAAGTGAAATTCACTTTAACTGAGGAACAAGCAGCGAAGTATGAATTCACTAAACAAAATACAGATGAAGATACACAAGTTGACTCTGACGCCGATCCTGTTACCGGGTGGACGACAACAATTACGTTAAATGAAAAAAATAGCTTCTTAACGAAAGATTACACCGATCAAGAATTCAAAGCTTCTGAAGGTATCGATCCAACTTGGGATGCCGGTGTGATTTTAAGAGAAAAAATTGAAGTTACAGGGACTAAAGTGTGGATTGGTGGTCCGGAAGAAAAACCAACCATTGAACTACAACTTTACAGAAATAATGAACCGCTTGGTCAACCAGTAACACTTGAAAATGGCACAACGACTTACACTTGGAAAGACCTATACAAAACGGATACAAAGAAAGAACTTTATATCTATACAGTGAAAGAAGTTGGAGTACCAGAGGGTTACAATAAGGTTGAAGAAGGGTTAACGGTTACGAATACAAGAAAAACCTACGCAATCGGCGATTACACTTGGATTGACACGAACAAAGATGGCATCCAAGACAAATCAGAACCTGTCTTACCAGGTGTGAAAGTAGAACTTTACGACTCAAATGGCAAGAAGATTGCAGAAACAACGACGGATAAAAATGGCCGCTACCTCTTTGATGAGCTAGAGGCGGGTGATTATAAAGTGAAGTTCACATTAACAGAGGAACAGAAGAAACTTTATACCTTTACCAAACAAAATGCGGGTCAAAATACGAATGATTCAGATGCGGATGCTGAAGGTTGGACGATTGCATTTACATTGAATGATACGAATCAACATCTCACAAAAGATTATTCGAATCAATCTTTCAAAGCAAGTGAAGGAATTGATCCAACCTGGGATGCAGGCGTGATTCTGAGAGAAAAAGCAACGGGTGAAAATGCGCCAGATGACTTGACTCCAGAAGAACCGCAACAACCAGAAAAACCAGAACAACCAGAAAAAGAATCATCAAAACCAACCGATCCGAAAAAACCAACAACCAATAAAATACCTCAATTAGGTGAAGAATTAACCATCACCTTTGGCGTACTTGGGTTCATGCTGGTTGGATCAGCAGCAAGTGTTTGGACGTTTAGACGTCGTAAGGCAAGAAAATAAAGCCAAGTATTACAAATGAAAAAGAGCGCAGCACCTTACTCCAATAGGGTCTGCGCTCTTTTTGTGCAAAAAAAGTGTGTAAGGACAGACAAAGTGTGTGTTTGAGAAAAAACGTAAATGCGAATCGCTCTTCGAAGCGTGAATAAATGAGTCGTGCTGTTATATTTAAAAAAGGAGAGGCCGTATTTTTTAAAAGAGTAGACAAAATAGTTCATCTTAGTTGTTATTTTATTTAAAGAACAAAATCAGCGAATAAAAAAAAGTGAAATTGGCATAGAAATTGCTTTATCAAGACGAGACATTCTTAAGTACATGCGTCACTCAAATTCGTCGTCTATCATTCGCTGTTTTTTTCTTGACCGCATTTGGTTGGTTAAAGCCGCCTGTGTACTTGTGCTCGTATTCCTAAAAAAAGGGGTAGAAAAAACAAAAATATCGGATATAGAAAATACGTTATTTCAGATAACATAAGAAATGTCAAATGAAAAAAAGGTAAGGTGAAAAAATGAAAAAGGTTCAACGGGGTTATGGGTCATTTGTATTCGGGTTATTATTATTTTCAACCGTTAATCTTCAGCCGATTTGGGCAGAAGATTACGAAACAACAGAAAGTTTTTCTCTGCAAGAAGTATCAACAGACCGTACAAGTCAAATCGCCATAGATAAAGAAGAGCAACACCAAGCTCAGACTTCGGCTGCCCTTCCAGTGCAAGAAGTGGCGCTACCACGTACGGATGGCGCACAACGTATTTCAGCAGATCATTTAATTTGGACGCCAAGTAGTTCAGAAAACCTATTGGGCGGTGCGGATGACTTTAATGCGATTTTATTTGAAGCATTCGTCGATTTTCATGAAACGGGTGGTCCCGTTGCTGCTAAAACGTTTGAGAACGTCAATATTGTGACCTTTGAAGAAGGATTAGCAGGTGGCGTGAATCAATTTTCTGATTATAAGCTTCCTCGATTTAATGTGGCGATACTCGCAGAAGAAGCCATCAAAGGAAAAAAGACGAAGACACATAACGGAGATGCCGTGCTTAGTAGCGAGCAAATGATGGGAATCATTGAACGGGTTTCGCAAACAGGCTCAGAATATGTCAGAGCCTCACAATTAGCCGCATTTATGGCTGCAGCAAAGGCTGATTTAAGTACCTTAAATCAAAAGTTATGGCAACTGCCAATGACAGGATCCACCGGTGAGGACCTTCATGGTCGAATGGAATTAAAAACACAAGCGGGGTTAAATGTTTTTGAAATCGACCCAAGTCAAGGCAATGCGGTCAATATTGTGGACGAATCCAAAGACAATACCATTGTAATCAAAGTGAAGGGGAACAATTTAAAATTTAACTCTATTGCTTTAAATGGAACCGCAATTAATTTTGAAAATACCAATCAAATTGCGAATCGGATTTTGTGGGTCTTTGAACCAAAATCTTCAACAGTGACTTTCAATCAAACCAATTTAACAGGTTCCGTGCTAGCTCCCTATGCCAACGTCATATTTCAGGGTGGCTACAGCGCAATCAATGGTACATTAATTGCCAATCGATTAGACGGACAAGGTTCCAATTCAGAGTTACATTATATCGGGCGTTATATTGGAAAATTAACGCAAAAACCGGAAATCCCTGTCGAACCAGAAGAGTCGACCGATTCCAGCACTACGTCTGATAGCGATTCAAGTCCAGCTTCAAGTACTACAACAGAAAGCGAAACGACGCCTGAATCGAGTACTACAACAGAAAGCGAAACGACGCCTGATTCGAGTACCACAACAGAAAGCGAAACGACGCCTGATTCAAGTACCACAACAGAAAGCGAAACGACACCTGAATCGAGTACTACAACGGAAAGCGAAACAACGCCTGATTCAAGTACCACAACAGAAAGCGAAACGACGCCTGATTCGAGCACCACGACCGACAGTGACTCGACCTCAAACTCCAGTACAACACCCGATACGGATTGGGAAGATCCTTTTGATCAGAGAGAACCGGACGATTCAGAAGAGCCGCTTCAATCGGAGGATTCCTCTAGGCGTCCTGGAAAACCGCTGGATGACAACGAGCCACTTCATTCAGGAGAGCTGAAAAATCCAACGACTCCTAGTTCCAATCAACCTAGCCAAAAACTACCACAAACAGGTGGAAGTGGACAAAAAGCAAGCAAGAAAATCGATTCTGTGAAACGCTTGCCACAAACAGGTGAATCTAGGCAAGCAGACATGGCTCTTGCCTTGGTTGGAGTGGGAATCTTGATTACAACAGGTTATTTCTGGCTTCGAAAAAAATAAGAGTGTATGATTCATTTGATCCAAAAAAATTTCATAAATAAAGAAGAGATTGGGTTATATTTGCTTGACGGACAGTTCATTCCTCAACCTTTGACCAATCAACAATATGAGCCATCAAAAAAAAGCAGGACCTACGAATGTGATATGCTCCCCTCATAGTAGACACTAGAAAAAATAAAAATTCTAGTCTACTATGAGAGGAGTTTTTTGTATGTCTAAAAGAAGTAAGCACACCGCTATTGAAAAGTATCATTGTATTTTACCTGT
>NZ_JBTXLU010000018.1:0-25514 GCF_054871745.1 Enterococcus sp. LJL98
TAGTTACTCACCCAATGAATACCGAAAATTAGCAGCATAAAAAACGCAATCTCAGGATAAAAGATTGCGTTAAACTAAAAGATTGTTTTTTGTTTTTAATACTGTCTACTTGACAGGGGGCAATTCAATGATGTCGTAGGCCTGCTTTGTTTTTTCATGGATTATTGTTTGATTAGAAAAGGTACTGCAATAATAAGAGAAGGACTGCGCCGCCTGCCAGGACTAAGCCGATGAGAAAGGTTAGCTTGCGAAAAGGCAATCCCGCTTTCTGACGCCGATCTTGACGGGATGGGGTGACTTCTTCATTGGTTTCAAAATCAAAGGTCACTTCTTCCGGTTCGGTCATTGTTTGACGTGGAATGAAAAAGTGCATCAAGAAAATTAAAAAACCAATGATTAGTAGACCGATTGAGAAAATCGTCAATTGGGTGATTTCAACGGAGCGCATAATGAAGCGAACGATGAAATTCTCACTTAATTCTTTTTCGAGGGGGCTTTCTTCTTTGATAAAGTCTACTTTAAAATCATCTGCGGCAGAATCAAATAAGAAGTCTAAATGATTGTTAATCACGAGTTTTTCACCTTCGATTTGAAAGCGAGGTTCCGTCCCTTTTTCAATTGGGCCGCTCAGCGATGTTTCCACAAAAATGGTTTGCTCGCCGACGTCAAAAGATTCTGCGGGAATGAGTTCGCGGTATTCATATTTTTTAAAGGTTTGCTCGATCAAATTTTTGCCGATTACTTGGAAAGCATCGACGCCTTGTTCATTAAAAAAATTTTGCCCGGCATCAAAAAGAACGGTGAGCAAGGTAAGGTCTCCTTGGGTCGTTGTGATCACTCCTGAAGCGCGGTCCGGGTTGGAAAAGTCCAGCAACAAGCCATTGGTTCCCGGAATGGGAGTCGCCTGATCAGCGATAAAAGGGTTTTGATTCATCAGTGTTTCTTCGGTAAAACCACCTGCTTGGACGGTGACTTCTTTTTGATCAGTCACCTTTAATAGGGCTGGGAAGTCTTTAATCAAGCGATAGGCTAAGCGCGTAAGGTCTTTCGGTGTGGATTGATTGTTTCCTGCGATGGTCATTGGCACCCAAGTATCATAGCCTTGAATGTTGCCAAAAGAAATGCCACTTGGATTGGAGAAGAAGGTTTGTGTGAGTTCCAATTTCTCAGCGGTTTCGTTCATACGCGTAACGAAGGTTTCGGCATTGTCACTGATCTGTTCAGCGAGTAAGAAACTTGCACCAACTGCATTAGAGAAGCTGATGAGTTTGATCAAATCTTCCACCGTATAGGTGACACCGGTGATTAGATTGTTACTAGGCAAATAAGGAATTTGTGCGACGGTTTGATGACGATCCTCGACGGTTACTTTATCTGTGAGGGCGATTTCCCCTTTTTTTAACGCGTCATAGGCGAGGTACAAGGTCATTAAGTGGGTTAAAAAACCAGGGTCAATCAAAGTCTCGCTTTTTTCCTCCCACAAGATTTGTCCGTTATTGGCATCAACGACGAGGCTGGCGCTTGGTAACACTTCTTGTGGCAGAGCTTGTTGTTGGTCGATGAGTAGTTGGTTTAGATTATCATCAGCAGCAACTAGCGGTGGCATTGAAAACAAAAATCCGAGGGCAATGAAGCCGGTCATAAAATATTTTTTTAAATGATTCAAGTTCGAAAATCCTCCTATAGGAAACAGTGATGCTTCTATTTTACCATCATCAAAAAGAAACAGGAACCGCTTTTTAAGGATTCCTGTTTCTTGTCTTATTTGGCGGACATTTCCATGAAGTGACGCCAATCGCCATTTGGGATATAAAGGCTATGCGTTAAGAAGTCAAAATCGTTTTCAACGGCATAACGATAAACGTAAGCAGAGATGGCTTCATCGTAAGCTTGTGTCTGTTCGTTAAATAAAAAGACCGTTAGCGTTTCACGATGGTATTCATTTGGTTGGCCTTGGTCATAGCCTTCCATTTTATCGAGTGCGCCAATTTCTTTTTCGAAATCAAGCAGCTCAAAGACTTCACCGTAGACCCAATCTTCTGCTGGTAATAGTGCGGGATAGCCTTTTTCAGTGAGATGATACAAGCTACCTTGAATACGCGCCTTACGTGCTTGTCCTTTTGTTTTCCCTGTTAAATAGCGTTCATAGTTAAAGAAGTTTTCCATTAAACTACCATAAGTAAATAATGGAAGAATTGCTGTTTTTTGCATTAGTGAGTCGTTCCTTCAATTGTTTTTAGATCTTCCTTGTCTTTAAATAAAACAATCGCTTCGATTGCTTTTTCCAGACTTTTTGTAATGTCCTCTAAGCTCATATAAGGTTGATTGGGTTTATCAACTACTTGTTCGGCAATAAAAGGTACATGGATGAAGCCCCCTTTGACACCTGGGAAGTCTTTTTCGATTAAGTAAAGCACTTGGTACATGATGTGGTTGCAGACGAAAACTCCTGCAGTGTTTGATAGAGCAGCTGGCAGCCCAGCGTCTCGAATATTTTTGACCATCGCTTTAATGGGTAATTGCGTAAAGTAAGCAGCAGCGCCGTCTTCTTGAATCACGACATCAATCGGTTGATTGCCTTCGTTATCAGGAATACGTGCATCGTCAACATTAATAGCAATGCGTTCAGGTGTGACGCTAAAACGTCCGCCTGCTTGGCCGATGCTTAACACCACATCAGGTTTTTCTTTTTGCATCACCGCTTTGACAACTTCTGCGGATTTGCCAAAAACAGTAGGAATCTCTAACTTGATGATTTGCGCTCCTTGAATGGTATCGGGTAACGCTTTGACAGCTTCTAAAGCCGGATTAATTGCTTCGCCGCCAAAGGGGTCAAAACCAGTAACTAAAATTTTCATTGAACTCTTCCTCTCTTTTGTTAAGTTAAAAGGCTAAGAAATACATTAAGCCAATATGGATGACCAGGAGAATCCCTGCCATCGGTGCTTGTGCTTTAATCACGCCATTTGGGTCCTTCATTTCTAACAGTGCTACCGGCAAGGCGTTAAAGTTGGCAGCCATAGGTGTTACGAGGGTGCCACAAAATCCAGCGGTCATTGCTAGGGTTCCAGCGATGACGGGGTCGCCGCCTTGTGCGATGACAAAGGGGATCCCAATTCCCGCCGTGATCACAGTGAAAGCGGCAAATGCATTCCCCATAATCATCGTGAACAGTGCCATCCCTAGGCAGTAAGCGATGACGCCAATTAAGCGATTGCCTTCAGGGATAAAACCTGAAATGGCATTTGAGATGACTTCGCCAACACCTGCAACCGTAAAAATGACACCAAGGGCAGCGAGTAATTGTGGTAAAATGCCGACGGTTCCAACTGCTTGAATCATGCGGTCGGTATCGTCAAGAACGGTCTTAGGAGATGCCTTCGTAAAGAACATCGCTAGTAGTAAGGCTACGATGGATGCGATCCCAATACCGACTTGTCCACCAAGCGGCGTGTAAGAAATACCCACGGCAACTGCAGCTAAAGCGATGGCTGGAAAGAAAATCCAACTGCCAATTCGTTTGGCACCGGCTTCGCCTTCTTCCTCCGTCATCGTTGCTGTTTTTCCAATTTTAACTTGTTTAAATAAAGTCAATCCGCCCATAATGGTCAATAAAACCCCTGATAGAAAATGCGGAATGGCATTCCCACCAGCAAAGATGATTCCTAGCAAGAGCCAAAAGAGGCCGGTTCCCAAGCGTACAGGATTGCTAGTGTCTTTAAAGGTCCGAACGGCGGTCATCATCAGCAAGAGTCCGACTAAGATATAGAAAAATTCTAAAATGATTTTCGCGCTTTCACTCATTTGTTTTCGCCTCCTTTTTGCTGTTTCTTCCCATATTTTCGATCCATCTTCAAATCAAATAAATAGTTATCAATCGCGATTAAAACGAGGCTGATCCCAGCGACAATGAGTGCAACTAAGACAATCGATGTTTCTTTGACACTGTAACCTAAAGAAGCTAACGTTCCGCTAATGAGTAAGACACCTGCGGAAGCGGCAAATGTATTTTGCGCAAAAAAGTTGGCAAAGTTTTCATTAGCAGCAGCTTTGGCTTTAATGAGATCTTCGTCTTTTTCCGATAGGACGCCGTAGCGTGCTTTGGCCGCAGCTTGGGCCATTGGGTTAACGATTGGTCGAACAAATTGTGGGTGCGCTGAAATGCGAATTCCAAAGAGTCCAGCCATTTGTCGAACGAAGGCGTAGAGGGTGATAAAACGTCCCGTCGTCAAGCCCTTCATTTTTTCGATGAGGATCACGGCTTGCTGGCGTAAACCAAAACGTTCCGAGATACCAATCATGGGTAAAGTTAAGATGAAGATTGTGACGACACGATTATTGACAAAGGCTTCTCCTAGTAATGTAAAGAAATCGATTATTGAAATACCTGAGACAAGAGCGGTAGCAAATGCGGCAATAATCACGACGGCAATCGTATCAAACTTAAAAATAAAGCCAATCAGAATAATTAAAATACCAATCAGTTTCATCCATTCCATTTAGATTCTCTCCTTTTCTTTTTTGTATTTTGTTGCATATTGAAATTATACGCAAGAATTGGAAAAAAAGATATTTTAAGCCTTCCAAAAAAAGAGAATTATCAGACAATTTTAGTAAGTTTCTTGCTATTCTTTCATTAAAAAGGTAAACACGCTTGGTTGTGGGGAATCCAACTAGCCGACGCCTACAAAAAGTGTTAAAATAATCACAAGAAAGAAAGGTTGGTGGCTATCACGACTGAAAATTTTCGTAGGCGCTCTTTTTTTGCTTTTTTCCTTTTTCTTAAAGTAGAAAACAAGCAAGAATAAGCAGTTGCCAATCGCCGCGAATGACTGTCTTAGTGCTTCTTTCTTTGGGATGGCGGGGCACTTGACTACTTGATGTGTCTCACGCTCTTTATCGGTGTGAAATTTTAAACAACTATTTTTTTAAGTGATAAAAAGGAGAGGTTTTAAATGGAAGTAAAAATTACTTGTACAACAGAATTGGTTCAAGGAGGCTGCAATGCTTGTACGGCTGCTCCTTCGACGAGTTATCAAATTACCTTTGACGAGGTTGGCATTCCTTTAGGAAACTTAGATGTCGAATCTTTGGTAATGGCAATTGCTTTAAAAAATGGGTTTCGTCAAGAATTGGTAATGGATTTTGATGAAGAATCGATTGTTTTTAAAAAAGAAGGCAAGCAAATTGAGATGACCGATTTTTACGGTCAATTGACTTATAAAAGCCAAGGGAAAAAAGTAAGTGTCCGCAACCAAGTACAAAATCGGGAACAGACATTTGCGGATACGAACCAAGTATTAACAGAACTCTTTGATTTGGCACCAGTCACTTTTGATACACAGGAAATTGAAGCGTGAACGGTCTCGTAGGCGACGTTTTTTCATGACGGGCGTGTCTTTTGCATCGAAAAATGCTAAGATAGGTTTGAGGTGAGGCAATGATTCAAAAACACCGAAAAAACGGGAATCTTTATTTAGGACTAGCTTTTGTAATGATGGGTATTTTATTTTATAGCTCCTCGCAAACTTACGAACAACAATCACAAATTGGCTTGCTATCGACGCTTTTAAAAAAGGAACCTTTTAAAGAGGTCTTCATGCATGTCTCTTTTACGTATGCAGGCAGTGAAGTCAGTATCGCGCAGAGTGGTTACTTTTCTTTTGTGGAGTTTTTCATTCGTAAAGGTGCGCATTTTGGCACTTATTTTATTCTAGGTGGGAGCTTTTTTCTAGGACTTGTCCCCCGAATACAAACATTTGGCTTGACCGCCTTATTTAGTTGGTTAAGTGCAACGGGTTATGCCGCAACGGATGAGTTTCACCAAATGTTGACAGGTGGTCGGACGCCGCTTTTTCAAGATGTGATGTTAGATGCTTCCGGCGCCTTCACAGGGATTGTTCTTTGTTGGCTAGTACTTGGTTTTCGCGAGAAACGAATAATTTAGGAGAGTGATTGACAAATGGCAGGACATAGTAAGTGGAAGAATATTCAAGGAAGAAAGAACGCACAGGATGCCAAACGAGGAAAGATTTTCCAAAAACTTTCTCGTGAAATTTTTATTGCTGCGAAAAACGGAGGGGGCGACATTACAATGAATCCCGCTTTACGTTTATGTGTCGATAAAGCGCGGGCAGCCAATATGCCAAACGATAATATTGAACGAGCGATAAAAAAAGCAACCAGTTCCACGGACGGTGCGAATTATGATGAGATTACTTATGAAGGGTATGGTCCAGGCGGCGTGGCGATTTTAGTCGAAACACTGACAGATAATCGGAATCGAACCGCGACCAATATTCGTGTCGCCTTTAACAAAAACCACGGCAGTTTAGGTGAAACGGGGTCGGTGAATTACTTGTTTGATCGTAAAGGCTATTTAGCCATTGAGCGAGAAAACTTAGCGATTTCAGAAGATGATTTTTTTGAAAAAGTACTGGAAGTTGGCGGGGAAGATTTGATTGCTTCGGAGGAAGTCTTTGAAATTTATACGGCTGCGGAAGATTTTGTTGCCGTGCGTGACACTCTAGAACAAGAATTTACCTTAGCCCAAGCTGAATTAATGATGATTCCGCAAACAACGATTGCTTTGGATGAAGAACAAAAAGCGCAACTGGATCAATTAATTGAAAAATTAGAAGATGACGACGATGTGACGGAAGTTTATACGTCGGTCGAAGAGTGAGTGACTCGGCTATAGGTAGCCGAGTTTTTCGTTTTCGTTGCATAGAAAAGAGGGTCTGCGACATCGGTCACAGCTCCTGGTTTTATCATATTTGGTGTTGATGGAGAAATCTCTATAAGATTTTCCTTCAACATCTTTTTTATTTTTTTAAACAAAAAAAGACCTCAAGCCAACAAAAAACGATAGAGAAATCATTTCTCTACCGTTTCCGACGATTCTTTTTACTCATTTCGGGCCCATCAACACTATTTGACGAACAACCCAGACCCTTTGATTTTAGAAGGCTAAAACGGGGGTACCGACTTCAACCATCTCGTAAAGTTGTGCCATTACTCCTGGCGGTGTATTGATACAGCCGTGTGAACCGACTGTTTTCCAAAGCTCGCCTCCGTAATGCGGTTGCCAATCCGAGTCATGAATGCCGACACCTGTCCAGTCGATTGGCATCCAATACTTGACGGGTGAAGCGTATTTTGAGCCGTCGTCATTAAAGCCGCGGAGAACTTCATCCAACTTTTTGTTCCAGACGTAGAACACGCCAGGTGGTGTCGGTGTGGAAGGTTTGCCAGTGACAATATCGGTTTCTAGAGCGACTTTGCCATCTTTGTAATACCACATATGTTGATTCACCATGTCGATTTCGATATAGGTATTGCCAAATAGCGGACTACCAGAGCTCGCACTCCCTTGCGCAATCGGCGAACGAGTAAAAGCTTCGCCATTTAAAATATCAGCAATCAGACCGTCCGTCTCACTGTCAGGTGAAATCGTCCAACTTAAGGAACCAGCAGGCACGCTGACTTCTCCTCTAAGCGTACTATTAAAGCTTGAGGGATTCGTACTCGTATTGTAATCTGCACCAAGTTGAGTCACGTATTGATAAACTTTTTCGCGATCTAAATCAATGTGACCCTCTTGATACAGCAGCCAGTCATTGATGGTTTCGCTAGGAATTTGGAAGGAATGGCCATTGATGATATAAGTTCCTTCTACTTGGGCAATACGCTGAATATTCTTTAATTCTTCGGTCAGTTGTGGATCTTTTTCTGTAACGCTTGGTTTTTGAACAAAGGTGGTTAATTCTAGACTTGATTTTCCAGCGAGTAAGGCGTCTTTGACAGCGGCCATGGCTGCTTCAATGTCAATATTTTCACCTTGGACTTCGGGTGTAATTTCAAAACCTGTTTCTTTGCGTGTTAAGGTTGCATTTTGCGTTTGCTTGCGTTCTTTATTCCAAGCAGTTAACTCTGCTTGGAGTGCTGCTTGCCGCTCATTGAGTTTTTCTTCATCGAAAGCAGCTTGGCTAAGGTCAAAGGTTTGTTTTTTCGTAAAGTATTGCCAGCCCCAGGTCCAAGGGTTTTGTGTTTTTTGCCATTTCTCCAACTCTTTAGAAAAGGCGGTTTGTAGACCGAAATCCGTCTTTTTAATGCTTTTCCATTCGTTCTTTTCGTCAAGAAGGGTAAAGGATAAGTCATTGAATTGTTGGTTTAAGTGTTCATTCGCTTGGCGAACGGTTTGTCGGCTCACATCGACTTCCCCAATGAAGGTTTTTGGTAAGAAGCGGTCTTTATAGGAATTGGCTTGGTAAGCGTAGCCTCCAAAGGCAATTAGTAGGATGCCTAAAAACACTGCCAATCCAATCATCATGGGACGTTTGGTTGCGGTTGCCTGATGTGAACGGCGCTTAGAACGAGACATTTCGAAAATCAGCTCCATTTTTCGTTATAGTATAGGCGTTTATCTTATCACACTTGTTAAAAAAAAGGGTGTTTGGAAATTGATACGAAGAAAAAATTAAGGATTCCTTGATTTTTCTTGTGTCGTAAAAAAAGACCGTGGCACTTCTGCCACCGTCTACTTGATTCTGTTAGTTTTCTTCTGCATCTAGTTTGGCAAAAGCGGCATCTAAAATTTCTTTTAGTTGGCCAGCAGAAGCTTCCATCCGGTCTTGCTCCCCATCAGTCAAGGGGATTTCAATCACTTGCTTGATTCCTTGGGCGTTGATAATGGCTGGGGAACCGATATAAATATCATTTAACCCGTATTCGCCATCTAAATAGACAGAAAGTGGCAAGACGGCATTTTCATTATCTAAAATGGCTTGCGTAATCCGAGTTAAGGAAGCAGCGATGCCGTAAAAAGTGGCCCCTTTTTTCTCAATAATGTCATAGGCCGCGTCTCGGACTTTAAAAAAGAGATTGACCATGGCTTCTTCATCAACTTCTGGATTTTTCATCACCCAGTCATAAATCGGCAATCCAGCCACGTTGGCGTGTGACCAGACAGGAAACTCGGAGTCGCCATGCTCGCCTAGAATATAAGCGTGGACGTTACGTGCATCGACACCAACCAATTCTGCTAAGGCTTGACGAAAACGGGCAGAATCAAGGGAAGTTCCAGATCCGATGACGCGTTCTTTTGGGAAACCTGAGAATTTCCAAGTGGAATAGGTTAAAATATCCACGGGATTGGCAGCAACGAGGAAAATTCCTTTAAAGCCAGAAGCCACAATTTGTTGTACGACAGAACGATTAATTTTTAAGTTTTTATGAACAAGATCTAAGCGTGTTTCACCTGGTTTTTGAGCAGCACCTGCGGTAATCACTACGATGTCAGCATCGTGTGCGTCGGAATAATCGGCTGCATAGATTTTTTTCGGTGAGGTAAAGGCAAGTGCGTGAGAGAGGTCTAAAGCATCTCCTTGTGATTTTTCATGATTAATATCGATAATACCAATTTCTTGCGCAATATTTTGAGTCACTAAAGCAAAGGCATAGCTAGAACCGACTGCACCATCACCAACAAGGATGATTTTTTGGTTGTCTGTTTGAACATTTAAATTTGTCATAAGTGTACCAACCTTTCCGCGATTTTGTTTGATTCATCTAATATGCTATCACTTCCCTGCGAGTTTGTCATTACTATTCGTCTAAAAGAGTAACAGTTTTTTTAAGCTGTTATATGATACCGTCAAGAAAGAAGAAGCGGGAAGATTTCGTTTAATTTTTTCTTGAGACGAGTAGGAAGTAAGCAAGAGAATGCTTCTTTGTGCTATAATAAAACCACTTAAAAAAAATTCAAAAGAAATCGTTAAATAGATGGAACAAATCACGTGTGAAGGTGTGAAAAAGAAGCCGCTTCTTTTCCAGCTTCCCCTTTTGTGTTGTTCCTTTTTCGATAACAAAAGAAATTGAGGGCGAAGATGAAATGAAAATGATTGTTGGTTTGGGAAATCCAGGCAAAAAATATGAAAAAACAAAGCATAATGTCGGTTTTATGGTCGTTGATGCTTTGGCAAGAGACTATGATGCAAACTTTCAAAAAAATCCCTTTGAGGCAGAAGTGGCGTCTTTCTTTTTGAACGGTGAGAAAATCGTCCTAGTCAAACCACAAACGTATATGAATGAATCTGGTCGCGCAGTTGGTCCACTCATGACTTATTTAGGAGTGCAACCTGCAGAATTAGTTGTGATTTACGATGACTTAGATCTGGCTTTAGGGAAAATTCGCTTGCGACAAAAAGGAAGTGCAGGTGGCCATAATGGCATGAAGAGTCTCATTGCTCATCTGAATACGCCTGTCTTTGATCGGATAAAAATCGGCATTGATCGCCCAGCGAAAGGACGGACAGTTGTCAACCATGTCCTAAGCCCTTTTTCCAAGGAAGAAGAAAGAGTCATTGATGAAAGCTTAGATTTAAGTGTTCGTGCCGTTAAAGATTACTTAGAAGGACAAGACTTTTTAGCCACGATGAATCGTTTTAACTAGTGAGGAGTAGCACATGAAAATTGTTGAGATCGTCAATCAAAGTCCACTGATGATTCAGTGGCAAGAAAAATTAAAAGAAGGGACCCCTCGTCAATTATTGACGGGATTATCGGGTTCAGCAAAAACATTAGCCATTTTAGGCGCGTATCGAAAGTTGCAGCAGCCAGTTGTCGTTTTAACAGCGAATCTTTTTTATGCCAATCAACTCGCGGAAGATTTGCGTAATTTGGAAGAGTCAGTCTATGTTTTTCCAGTGGATGAAGTGATTTCAGCAGAAATGGCTTTTGCCTCGCCAGAAGCCAAGGCGGAGCGTATTAACACCTTAAATGCCATCATGTCGAATCAATCGGGTATTTATATTGTACCGACAGCTGGCCTGCGAAAGTTTCTACCATCGAAGGAAACCTGGAAAAATCACCAATTTCATTGGAAGGTTGGTGAGGAAATCGACTTGGAACAGGTCATCCAAACATTGATTTTAATGGGCTATGAACGTCAAGGGATGATTGGGAAGCCAGGTGAATTTAGTTTAAGAGGGAGTATTTTAGATCTGTATCCGCTAGACACGCAGTACCCGATCCGAGTGGAGTTGTTTGATACCGAAATTGACTCTTTGCGCTACTTTGATGCGGAAACGCAACGATCTATGGAAAAACTGGAGGAAATTTTGATTTCACCTACGAGTGATTTGATTTTCTCGCAAGAAAATTTACAAGAGGGGCGTCAAAAACTAGAGGAGTGGCTACAAAAACGTCTGGCTGTCACGAAAGAAGCCGCAGACCGTCAATTTTTAACGGATTATTTTGGCCAATTAGCGACGGCTTGGCAAGAAGGACATCCTGGCGCAAATCCTGCTTTTTATACAGATTTATTGTACCAAGAAAAACAGACCTTGCTTGATTTCTTTCCGGCAACGACGTTATTGATGGTCGATGATTATCCTCGGATTTTAGAAACGAATCGCGAAATGTTGCGCGAAGAAGCGGAGTGGCATACGCAAAAAATAGAAGAGATGCGTGTTTTCTCGGAACAAATTTTTGGTGGGGATATCCAGCAAATTTTAAGCCGGGTCACTTTTTCAACTAGCTACTTTTCGTTATTTCAAAAAGGGATGGGGAATCTGCGCTTTCAAGCAGTCCATCATTTTCAGTATCGTCCGATGCAGCAATTTTTCGGTCAGATGGGTTTATTAAAAACCGAGGTCGATCGCTGGGAAAAGCAACGACAGACAGTGGTCTTTTTAGTAGGCAATCATGAACGTGCGCAACGACTGGAAGCAGAATTTCGTGAGCATCAGATTTATGCGGTCGAAACGACAGAAGACCGAATTTTTACTGGTCGAACGCAAATTGTTCAAGGAAGTTTACAAAGTGGCTTTGAGTTGCCACAAGACCATATCGTCATTGTCACCGAACAAGAAATTTTTCAAAAAGTGACAAAAAAACGCGCGCGAAGGCAAACGATTTCAAACGCGGAACGCCTGAAAAGTTACAATGAATTGAAGGTTGGCGATTACGTCGTCCACGTCAATCACGGGATTGGGAAGTACTTAGGCATGGAAACCATCGCAATTGATGGCGTACATCAAGACTACATTACGATTTTGTATCAGAATGAAGATAAACTCTTTATCCCTGTCACCCAATTAAACCTCGTCCAAAAATACGTTGCCTCTGAATCAAAACAACCAAAAGTAAATAAATTAGGAGGCAATGAGTGGGCGAAAACCAAACGTAAGGTCGCGACGAAAATCGAAGACATTGCCGATGACTTGATTCAACTGTATGCTCAGCGTGAAGCAGAAAAAGGCTATGCTTTTGCACCGGATGATGGCTACCAAAAAGAATTCGAAGATGCTTTTCCATATAGTGAAACCGACGATCAATTGCGAAGCACGACGGAAATTAAGCGAGACATGGAAAAGGCCAAACCAATGGATCGTTTACTCGTAGGGGATGTTGGTTTTGGCAAAACAGAAGTTGCCTTGCGAGCAGCTTTTAAGGCGATAAAAGAAAACAAACAAGTTGCCTTTTTAGTGCCAACGACGATTTTAGCCCAGCAGCATTACGATACGATGCGTAGCCGTTTTGAAAATTTCCCTGTTGAAATTGAAATGCTTAGCCGTTTTCGCACGAAAAAACAACAAGAAGAAACAATGGAGAAATTACGCAAGGGGCAAATCGATATGGTCGTTGGAACGCATCGTCTCCTTTCAAAAGACGTTGAATTTGCGGACCTGGGCTTGTTGGTCGTGGACGAGGAGCAACGTTTTGGGGTGAAACACAAAGAACGACTGAAGCAATTACGGTCTGAGGTCGATGTGTTAACCTTGACGGCTACGCCGATTCCAAGAACACTGCATATGTCGATGCTTGGCGTGCGAGATTTATCAGTCATTGAAACCCCTCCTTTAAATCGCTACCCGATTCAGACCTATGTCATGGAAAGCAATCCAGGGGCGATTCGCGAGGCGATTTTAAGAGAGATGGCGCGTGAAGGCCAAGTCTTTTATTTATACAATCGTGTGGCGACGATCGAACAAAAAGTCGCTGAACTCCAAGAACTTGTACCTGAAGCAAGGATTGGCTACGCCCATGGTCAAATGACGGAAATACAGTTGGAAAATACTTTGTTTGATTTTATTGAAGGACAATACGATGTTTTGGTTTCGACCACGATTATTGAAACGGGAGTTGACATCCCGAACGCCAATACGCTTTTTGTTGAAGATGCCGACTATATGGGCTTGTCGACTTTATATCAATTACGGGGGCGAGTGGGACGGAGTAATCGTGTGGCCTACGCGTACTTTATGTATCAACAACAAAAAATCCTAAATGAAGTCAGCGAAAAACGCCTACAAGCAATCAAAGATTTTACAGAGTTGGGGTCAGGTTTTAAAATTGCCATGCGAGATTTATCCATTCGCGGTGCCGGGAATTTACTAGGCGCGCAACAACATGGCTTTATTGATTCCGTTGGTTTCGACTTATACTCCCAAATGCTAACGGAAGCCGTTCAACGAAAACAAGGCAAAAACATTCAAACAGAAAAGACTGCGGTTGAGATTGATTTGGGCATGGATGCCTACTTACCTGGGACGTATATTGAAGACGAACGACAAAAAATTGAAATTTATAAACGAATTCGAGAATTGGAAAATCTCGACACACTAGATGAATTGCAAGACGATTTACTGGATCGTTTCGGTGAATACCCTGACGAAGTGGCGCACTTACTCGCAGTTGGTGAAATGAAAATGAACGGTGACCGCGCATTACTCGATCGGATTCGTAAAGAAGGACAAATCGTCACGGTCACTTTAAGTAAAGCGGGAACCAAAGCGTATTCGGTGGAACAATTATTTAAATCGCTGAGTAAGACGAAGTTAAAGGCAACTTTAGGTGTGGAAAAAGAACAAATGCGTCTCAAACTAACGATTCCAAAACAAATGAAAACCATGGTCTGGTTAAATGAATTGCAAGGATTCATTCGAGATTTGCGGAAACAACGCTATAAAAATCGAAAGGCTGCAGCGAAAAAATAAGGAAAGTGGAGGAGGGCGTTATGAAAAAACAGCCATTACACGCCATGATGCAAGGAGCTTTTGTTTTAACGCTGGCCGCTTTTATCGCGAAGCTTTTAAGCGCCGTCTATCGCGTGCCTTTACAAAACCTGGTTGGGGATGAGGGATTCTATGTTTATCAACAAGTCTACCCACTCTATGGTATCGCGATGACACTCGCCTTAACAGGGTTGCCACAATTTATTTCGAAGTATGTGGCTGAAGGAGAGGACCTCGCAGCGCAAGAACAAGCTTTGCAATATTTAACAACTTTTGTGACAGGGCTAGCGGTCGTTTTGTGGGCAGGGGTTTCTTTTTTCAGTCATCCGCTGGCTCGATTGATGGGTGATCCCGCCTTGCAACCGAGTATTCAAGCAGCCTCGCTGACTTTTTTATTGATTCCTCCCTTAACGATTTACCGAGGCAACTTGCAAGGACAACTCATTCTTGTGCCGACTGCAGTCTCACAAGTGGTGGAACAGTTTTTACGGGTCGGACTCATCTTGATGGCGGCAGCGAGTTTTCATTTCTTCCATTGGGATATTTACCAAGTGAGCCAAATGGCGATGTATGGTTCTTTTATTGGTGGACTCGCGGCCGTTGTGATTTTAGGTTTCGCGCAAAGAAGGTATTCCCAGACACACCTCGCTTGGAACTGGCGGACCTTACGCCAGTGGCCACCGAAAAGGTTGCGTCGCCGTTTTTTTATTGAAGGCGGCTTTGTCTCTTTATATAGTGGGTACTTCATTTTATTGCAATTGCTCGATTCGTTTCTACTCGTCAATTATTTAGAAAAAAAAGGATTGACGCTTCACCAAGCACGAATTGAAAAAGGGATATTTGATCGCGGACAGCCTCTAGTTCAACTGGGCTTAGTAGTCGCCTTAGCGTTAAGTGCCAGCTTTTTGCCGATGCTAACGCGTTATTTAAAAGAAGCGCAAAAAGCGTCGTTCTTTTTTTCAGCTAAATTGTATTTACGCCTAACGACTACACTAGGCTTGGCTGCTTCGTTCGGCTTGGCATTTGTGATGCCTTATATGAATTACACACTTTTTAAAGATCAATCGGGGAATCTCGTCTTAAGTGTCTTTGTTTTTTCTGTGGCGCTCATGGCTTTAGTTCACGCCTACCAGAGTATCGCGCAAAGCCAGAACCATTTTCGACAAGCGCTAAAAGCAGCAGGTGGCGGGCTCTTAGTAAAACTCGTGAGCACCCCCATCCTAGTTTTTTCTTTGGGGACACTGGGAGCGAGTTTTGGAACATTACTAGCACTCGGCGTCGCTTTATGTCTGTTAATGCGATATGAAGCAGCTGAAATCAACTATTTTTGGCGAGAGAATCATTTTGGTCGCCGCTTGTGTCAAGCGCTTGGCGTCATGAGCCTCGCCTTATTCCTTTTTTTCCGTTGCTTTGCTTTTTTCTTTGGTTCGGTGGAGCATCGGCGGACGGCGCTAGGTTTGACGCTTGCAGGTGTGTTGGTGGGGGGAGTGAGTTTTTTCTTTGCGCTACTCCATTTCAAAGTCTTCACCAGTCAAGAATGGGCAGTCTTGCCTTTTGGTCAAAAAATTTTACGGAAAGTTGGAAAAAAACATGAGATTAGATAAATTTTTAAAAATTTCACGGATTATTAAACGTCGCTCTGTGGCAAAAGAAGTGGCAGATAAAGGTCGCATTCAAATTAATGGGAAACTGGCTAAATCAAGTTCTTCCGTCAAGGTCGGCGATGAAATGCAAATTCAATTTGGGAATCGAATCGTGTTATATGAAATTCGTGAACTGCATGAATCGACGAAAAAAGAAGACGCCGCACAAATGTATGTCATCCTTTCAGAAACAAAACAAGTCGATTTTGAGTAAATTGAGTTAGACAAGGCTATCGGATGTTGGTATAATGAAAAAGACAATCATGAATGGAGGAGCGATATGAAGCAAGAAAAGTCAAATAAGCTACAATTTCTTGATGAGGAATATGCGGAACGACATTATGCGATTCAAGCAAAGAAACGTCGTGAAGTCATCTTTCGTCGTCGCCGTCTAGCGGTCGTCTTTAGTATAGCGACAGTCCTTTTCGTGAGTGTTGGTCTTTCTCTTTTTAATGACGCGCTGCGTTTGAATCAACTGGAAAATTATCGTGAAGAAACGATTGTTGAACAACAAGCGATTCAAAAGAATAAAGCAGACTTGGAAAGAGAAGTTAGTTTGTTACAAGATAAAGATTATGTAGCAAAAATTGCGCGGGAACGTTTCTTATATTCAAAAAAAGGTGAGTTAGTCTTTCCTTTACCTGAAAGTGAAACAAGCACCGCAAAAAGATAGAATCGTGTGAATCACTACAAAGTATTTTGTAGTTGAAAAATAAATAAAAGGTTCAGAATATTAGGAGGAACATGGGTTTTATGTCAATCGAAGTTGGAGCGAAACTACAAGGAAAAGTGTCAGGGATTACGAATTTTGGTGCATTTATTGATTTAGGGGCAGGTAAGACAGGTTTAGTTCACATCAGTGAAGTGTCAAATGGCTTTGTGAAAGACATTAATGACGTGTTAAAAGTGAAAGACGAAGTGACTGTTTTAGTGACAAGCGTTGGAGACGACGGAAAAATCGGATTATCCATTCGTAAAGCACAAGATCGTCCACAAGAAGAAAAGCGTGAATTCCCTAAAAAAGAATTTCAACGCCCGCAACAAAAACGACCATTCGTTAGAAATCAAAATCAGAATCAAAATACAAACCAAGGAAAAGACGACTTCGACTCGTTGATGAGTTCATTCTTAAAAGATAGTGATGACCGCTTATCTTCCTTGCGTCGTAGCACTGAAGGAAAACGCGGTGGCCGAGGCGGACGTCGCAACTAATTCAAACAAAAACAGGAGGGCATGCCATTGCGATTGATGAACCATGCCTCCTGTTTTTTTTCGTCGTTACTGCAAGGTAAGAAAACCCAAAGGAGGCGTTAGATGTGCTCGTAGCCAACTTAAAGAAAATCATAAACGAGCGCCAATTATGGCAAGCAAAGGAAAAAATTCTAATCGCCGTTTCAACGGGGGTGGATTCCATGGTCTTATTGCATGTCTTGGAAAGCTTGCAAGAAAGCGGACTCGTCATTGGTGTGGCCCACGTGAACCATCAGTTGCGAGCAGCGTCCATCGAAGAAGAGGCCTTTTTGGCAAGTTATTGTGCAGCGCGTTCCTTGCCCTTTCATTGTCGAAAATGGTCGACTCCTGCGACAACCAATATTGAGGCGCAGGCCCGTGATTTCCGCTACAATTTTTTTAAAGAAATCATGCAACAATTTGGCTACACGGTCTTAGTAACTGCGCATCATGGGGAGGACCAGTTGGAAACGATGTTAATGAAGATGGTACGGACAGGAGAAGTTTTTGCGAGTCAGGGAATCGCTTGGACGCAAACTTTTGCTTCTGGACGGCTCGTTCGGCCATTGCTCACGCAGTCAAAAGCAGATTTGTTGCACTACGCACAAGAAAATGATTTGGTTTATTATGAAGATGAGACCAATCAGACGCTTGATTATCAAAGAAATCGGCTACGTCACCAAGTACTTCCCGTTTTAAAAAATGAGAATCAGCAAGTACTGGCTCATTTCCAACAACTCTCTGAACAAATTCAATTGCTGGAAACGTGGGTGAAAGAAGAACAAAAGCAGTGGCTAGCCACTGCAATGGAAACGACGGCTCGAGGAATAACGGTCGACTTGCGTCAGTACCCTTGGAATGCTTCGAGCAAGCAACCTTGGTTTATTGCCGCAATTGTTCAAACGGCTTATTGCCAGTTCGGGTTGACGATTTCAAGAAAACAATCCGAGCAATTGCAAAGACTTCTGGCTAGCGACAATCCCCAATGGTACATCGATTTAGCATCGGGCTGGCAGTGGATTCGAAGCTATGAAACCTTGTCCTTACAAAAAAAGCAAGCAGCAATGCCCGAGCAAAGGACGTATGAGCTTGTCTTGGGGGAAGGTTGCGAATTATCAGACAAGGCTTGGGTGGGAATTTTTTTACCAGGAAAAATAAAAATTCCCAAAAAAGTCAAAGATTGGTCTGAATTTCGCCAAGAACTCCTGTTAGACTCAACGACGGGTCTAACAATCGGTGGTCGAAAACCTGGGGAGAAAATTAGGCTAAACGCCCGTCTGACCAAGAAGATTGCTCGTTACTTTATTGATTGCAAAATTCCAACCGAGGAGCGGGAACAATCATGGGTTCTAAGGGATAAAAATCAGAAAGTTTTGGCCTTGCTTCCTTATATGCTTTCTCATTTGAGTATTCGTAAAGAAACTGATAAAATACACTACGTACTTCTTTTTAAATACCGGAAGTAAAGATTGGAAGGAGAACCCTATGTTAGAAAAAGATATTGAAAAAATTTTAATTTCCCGCGAAGAAATCAGCCAGCGTTGTGCAGAGTTAGGTGAAATTTTAACAGAAGAATACCAAGGAAAAGACCCCTTAGTGGTAGGCGTTTTAACTGGAGCTGTTCCGTTTATGGCGGATATTGTACGTGAAATGGATTGTCCTTTACAAATGGATTTCATGGATGTTTCCAGTTATGGGAACGCCTTAGTGTCTTCAGGTGAAGTAAAAATCATTAAAGACCTTGATACAAACGTGGAAGGCCGTGATTTGTTAGTAGTCGAAGACATCATTGACAGCGGTCGAACCTTGGCTTACTTAGTTGATTTATTTAAATATCGTAAAGCAAATTCTGTGAAAATTGTAACGTTATTAGATAAGCATGAAGGTCGTGTGGTTGATATTAAAGCAGATTATGTCGGGTTTGATGTCCCGAATGAGTTTGTTGTCGGTTATGGTTTAGATTACTCTGGACACTACCGGAATCTTCCTTATGTCGGCGTTTTAAAACCAAGTATCTACGAAAATGAAAATTGAGCGTTTTCAAAGCGTGACGAATCAAGTATAATGGTAAGAGTTAGACAAAATGTCAAGGAGGAACTGCATGAACAATAAAAACAAGGGAACCGTTAGGAATACCCTTTATTATGTGCTGATATTATTAGCAATGGTTATGGTGGTGTACTTTTTCCTAGGAAATGGCAACAGCCAAACACCAGAGATTGAATATTCAAAATTTGTACAGCAATTAAAAAATGGCGATGTAAAAGACTTTAAGATTCAACCGGTCAACGGCGTGTATCGCGTAACTGGTGAGTACGAAAAAGAACAAACCATTGAAAATAATAATGGTTTGAGTGTGCTAGGCTCCACGCAAGCGTCAACCACTCGTTTTACAACGATCATTTTACCCAACGACTCTACTTTGAGTGAGATTACCACCTTATCAAAAGAAAAAGGCGTCAAAACGGTGATTGCCGAAGAGTCGACTAGTGGCGTTTGGGTGTCGCTATTAATTAGTTTCCTTCCACTTGTGATTTTCATTTTCTTTTTCTATATGATGATGAGCCAACAAGGTGGCGGCGGTGGCGGTGGCGGCGGCCGTGGTGTCATGAACTTTGGAAAATCTAAAGCAAAAGAAGCCGATAAAAAAGATGTTAAAGTTCGCTTCTCTGATGTGGCTGGTGCCGAAGAAGAGAAACAAGAACTAGTAGAAGTCGTGGAATTTCTAAAAGATCCTCGACGCTTCGTTGCGCTAGGTGCACGAATCCCAGCAGGGGTCTTACTAGAAGGACCTCCAGGAACAGGTAAAACCTTACTTGCAAAAGCAGTTGCAGGGGAAGCCGGTGTGCCATTCTACTCAATTTCAGGTTCTGATTTCGTTGAGATGTTCGTTGGGGTCGGAGCAAGCCGTGTACGTGACTTATTTGAAACCGCGAAGAAAAATGCACCAGCGATTATCTTTATTGATGAGATTGATGCAGTTGGACGTCAACGTGGCGCAGGAATGGGTGGCGGACACGATGAACGTGAACAAACATTGAATCAGTTACTTGTTGAAATGGATGGATTTGGTGGTAACGAAGGCGTCATCGTCATTGCTGCAACCAACCGTTCAGATGTTTTGGATCCTGCATTGTTACGTCCAGGTCGTTTTGACCGTCAAATTTTAGTTGGCCGTCCGGATGTGAAAGGGCGTGAAGCGATTCTTCGTGTTCATGCGCGTAACAAGCCATTAGCCGATGATGTCGATTTAAAAGTTGTCGCGCAACAAACCCCAGGCTTTGCCGGTGCAGAACTTGAAAACGTCCTAAACGAAGCGGCGCTTGTGGCTGCTCGTCGCAACAAGAAGAAAATTGATGCAACCGACATTGATGAAGCGCAAGATCGAGTGATTGCGGGACCAGCGAAGAAAGATCGCGCAATTAACAAAAAAGAACGTGAAATGATTGCCTACCATGAAGCAGGTCATACGATTTGTGGACTTGTTTTAAGTCGGGCACGTGTCGTTCATAAGGTAACGATTATTCCTCGTGGACGTGCCGGTGGTTACATGATTGCTCTACCAAAAGAAGATCAATTCTTGCATACAAAAGAAGACATGTTTGAACAAATCGTAGGGTTACTTGGTGGACGTGTTGCAGAAGAAGTTTTCTTCGGTGTCCAATCAACAGGGGCTTCCAATGACTTTGAACAAGCAACAGGTCTTGCAAGAAGCATGGTAACGGAATACGGAATGAGTGATTTAGGTCCCGTTCAATATGAAGGCAACCATCAAGTCTTTGTTGGGCGTGATTATGGCCAAACAAAAGCCTACTCGGAACAAGTTGCTTTTGAAATTGACCAAGAAGTTCGTAAAATTTTAGTGGCAGCTCATGACAAAGCCCGTGAAATTATTGAAGAACACCGCGACAAAAACGAATTAATCGCTCAAAAATTACTAGAATTTGAAACATTAGATGCAAAAGCGATTAAAGCTCTTTTTGAAACAGGTGAAATGCCAGCAGACTTTGATGAAGATGAATACCCAAGTGAACGTGGCGTTCAATCTTATGAAGAGGCTAAGCGTGCATTAGAAGAAAAAGATGCAAAAAAACAATTAGAAGAACAACATGAAGTGGAAGAAGAGAAAAAAGAAGCCAAAGATTCAGAAGAATAAGCGGTGGAATTTGCACTCAAGTGGCTCTTTTTACTAGCGAAGCTTGGTTCACCTAATGAAAAAAAGGAACCAACTCGAAAGAAACAAGGGCAAAGCATTCATGGAAGTACACAAGGCTGCGACAATTTGATTGTCACAGCCTCTTCTTTTTGATTAAGATGTGAAAAGAAATGAAACGTCAAAGTTGAAAAATGGAAAAGATACGAGTATGATTCATGAAGGAAAGATTGAAGGAGCGAAAATCATGACAGATTATTTAGTAAAAGCATTAGTCTACGGTGGCTCGATTCGCGCATATGCCTTGAACGCGACGAATACAGTAGCAGAAGCGCAAAAAAGACACGATACTTGGCATAGCTCATCGGCTGCGTTAGGTCGTGCATTAATTGGAACCTTATTATTAAGTAGTAGTAGTTTAAAAAATGAGGAAGATCGTCTCACAGTGAAAATCCAAGGCGATGGCCCTGGTGGTGCGATTATTGTCGATGGTGACGCTCGTGGCAATGTGAAAGGGTATATTCAAAATCCACATGTCAGTTTGCCTTCGAATGGTCAAGGGAAAATCGATGTTCGTGGCGTAGTAGGGACGAATGGTTTATTCTCTGTCATTAAAGATTTAGGCATGAAAGAGCCTTTTTCTGGTCAAGTGCCAATTGTTTCCGGCGAATTAGGTGAAGACTTCACGTATTATTTAGCGGTTTCGGAACAAATACCTTCTGCCGTTGGTCTAAGTGTGTTAGTCGATACCGATGAAACGATTAAAGCAGCCGGTGGTTTTATGATTCAAGTAATGCCTGGTGCTAGCGAAGAAGTCCTAGGAAATTTGGAAGAACGCTTGGCGAACTTACCAAAAGTCTCTGATTTAATTGAAGCCGGAAAAACACCGGAAGAATTGATCGAATTAATCTTTGAAGGAGAATCCATCTTATTCTTAGAAGAGATGCCTGTCCAATTTCAGTGCGATTGCTCACGTGAAAAATTCTCTAAAGCGATGATTACCCTTGGGTCGGCGGAGTTGCAAGCCATGATTGATGAAGACCAAGGTGCCGAAGCCGTTTGTTCCTTCTGTAATAATAAGTATCAGTTTAGTGAAGCAGATTTAGAAGGCTTAAAAGCAGAAATCACTGGAGGCAAGCAGTAAATGGAGCACAACTGGAAAATAGGAGACGTTGAAATCCCCAATCGAGTTGTCGTAGCGCCCATGGCAGGCATTAGTAACTCTGCCTTTCGTGTGACGGTAAAAGAGGCGGGGGCAGGTCTAGTTGTCTGCGAAATGATTAGTGATCAAGGGATTCATTTTCGCCACAAAAAAACATTAGAGATGCTTTATATTGACGAAACAGAACATCCACTAAGCTTACAAATCTTTGGAGGCACCAAAGATTCATTAGTGGAAGCGGCAAAATTCGTGTCAGAAAATACGACGGCGGATATTATTGATATTAATATGGGTTGCCCAGTCAATAAGATCATCAAAGCGGAAGCGGGAGCAAAATGGTTACTAGATCCCGATAAAGTATATGAAATGGTAGAGGCGGTTTCTTCTGCTATCGAAAAACCCGTCACCGTTAAAATGCGGATTGGCTGGGACGATGAACATGTTTTTGCAGTGGAGAATGCAAAGGCCGCCCAAGCCGCGGGTGCATCTGCTGTGGCCATGCATGGTCGTACCCGAGTACAAATGTATGAAGGCCAAGCCAATTGGGATGTTTTACGAGAGGTGAGTCAGCACCTGACGATTCCTTTTATCGGTAACGGGGATGTGAAGACACCAGAAGACGCAAAACGAATGTTAGAAGAAGTGGGCTGTGATGCAGTGATGATTGGTCGTGCAGCACTTGGAAACCCATGGATGATTCGCCGCACGCAGCATTATTTAGAAACAGGGGAATTAATTGCAGAACCAACTGCTCGCGAGAAAATCGAAATGGCGATTCTTCACCTCGATCGTTTAATTCAATTAAAAGGAGAATTTATTGCGATTCGGGAGTTCCGTCAGCATGCTGCTTACTATTTAAAAGGTGTTTCAAGAGCGGCAAAAGTGAAAGCTGCGATCAACCAAGCAGAAAGTCGTGAAGTCGCTGTCGGTTTATTGCAAGAATTTCTGGATAAAATTGAAGGGCAAGTCGTTTAAAGGAAATCATCCGACTGAAAAAGGAAGCCGAAGCCGAACTTCGACTTGCTTTTTTGCTCGTTCATTGGCATTATAGACAAAGAAGTGAAAGACAGAACGGAGGAAAATTCGTGACAGAGGAACAACAAACCCAAGAAGAATTAAACGATCAAATGTTGGTTCGTCGACAAAAGATGGAGCAACTACAAAAAGAAGGCATTGATCCTTTTGGTCATCGTTTTGACCGTACACATAATTCAGCAGAATTGCATGAATTATTTAATCAACGATCAAAAGAAGAGTTAGAAGAGATGGATCTATCGAGCAGTATTGCTGGTCGAATGGTAACCAAACGTGGCAAAGGAAAAGCGGGCTTTGCCCATTTACAAGATCGCGAAGGTCAGATTCAGATTTATGTTCGTAAGGATGAAGTCGGTGAAGCGGCGTATAATCTTTTTAGTCATGGTGATTTAGGTGATTTCTTTGGTGTAACGGGTAAGATTATGAAAACAGGAACAGGCGAAGTGTCGGTTCGTGCAAAAGAAATTACGCTACTATCAAAAGCTTTACGTCCTTTACCAGATAAATATCACGGATTAACAAATATTGAACAACGCTATCGTCAACGTTCGCTTGACTTAATTAGCAACAAAGAGAGTTTCGATCGTTTCGTTAAACGCAGTAAAATTATTAGCGAAATTCGTCACTACTTAGACGGTCAAGGTTTCTTGGAAGTAGAAACACCTGTTTTACATAATCAAGCAGGCGGAGCAGCTGCGCGTCCATTTATTACGCACCATAATGCTTTAGACATCGAATTGACTTTACGAATCGCTTTAGAGTTACATTTAAAACGATTAATTGTGGGTGGGATGGAAAAAGTTTACGAAATTGGGCGCGTTTTCCGTAATGAAGGAATTGATACGACCCATAATCCTGAATTTACGATGTTAGAATGTTATTCTGCGTATACCGATTATAAAGATATTATGAATTTAACCGAGGGAATTATCCGTCATGCAGCAACAAGCGTGCTCGGTACTGCCGAAGTTACTTATGATGGCCAAATCATTGATTTAGGACCAGATTTTCGTCGTGTACACATGGCAGATGCAGTAAAAGAACAAACGGGTGTCGATTTCTGGCAACCGATGACAGTTGAACAAGCCCATGCCTTAGCTGAAAAACATGAAGTCCCAATTACGAAAAACATGAGTGTCGGTCATGTTTTAAATGAATTCTTTGAAACCTTTGTTGAAGAGACACTACAAAATCCAACATTTGTTTATGGACATCCAGTAGAAGTTTCACCTTTAGCGAAGAAAAATCCAGAAGATGATCGCTTTACGGATCGTTTTGAATTATTTATTGTTGGCCGTGAATTTGCCAATGCCTTTACAGAATTAAATGACCCAATCGATCAAAGAGAACGGTTTGAAGCGCAAGAAAAAGAAAAAGCGGAAGGCAACGATGAAGCACATGGCGTGGATGAAGATTTCCTAGAGGCACTTGAATATGGTCTGCCACCAACCGGAGGACTAGGGATTGGAATTGATCGTTTAGTCATGTTGCTTACCGATGCACAGTCGATTCGTGATGTTCTCTTATTCCCAACAATGCGTTAAATATAGAAAGCGAAACTCGTCAGCAATAGATTGTAAAATCTAAAATGACGAGTTTTTTTATAAAAATAGAGAAAGTATGATTGAATTCTATGGATAATACGAACGAAAAAAGAAAGATAGAATTCGAATAGTCGTGAAAAAACAATCTGTTTATAAGTAGAGGAAATCATTGACCTATCAGGATTTAATTGGTATATTAATAGATGTTGAAAACGAAAAAAACTTTTTTTGAAAAAGTGATTGACGTGGATGAAACAAAATGCTATTATAACGAAGTCGCAAATCGATGGGTCGTATAAAATAACAACAACTTAGTCGCAAAATAATTGCAAAAAGTAGTTGACAAAGACTTCGACGATTTGTTATTATAACGAAGTCGCTGTTAGCAGGCGAGAAATATTGAGAAATATTTCAAAAACTTTTTTGAAAAAAGTATTGACAATCAATTGTCATGCTGATATGATATAAGAGTTGCTAAAACAACAAACAAGAAACAACGTAGACCTTTGAAAACTGAACAAAGCAAGCAAACGAACCAAAGTGTAGGATGTTTCTATTAGATAGAAACAAACACAACAAGCAAGCAATTAAGCTAGCAAAATTTTTGAGCTTAACAATCGAAAGATTGTTTCAACTTTTTTAATGAGAGTTTGATCCTGGCTCAGGACGAACGCTGGCGGCGTGCCTAATACATGCAAGTCGAACGCTTCTTTTTCATCGAACTTCGGT
>NZ_JBTXLU010000019.1:0-22006 GCF_054871745.1 Enterococcus sp. LJL98
TAGTTACTCACCCAATGAATACCGAAAATTAGCAGCATAAAAAACGCAATCTCAGGATAAAAGATTGCGTTAAACTAAAAGATTGTTTTTTGTTTTTAATACTGTCTACTTGACAGGGGGCAATTCAAAGTGAGACTTCAATTCATTCCTTTGTTTTTTCGTTCTAAGCAAAAAATAAGAAAATCAAAAGAGCAGCAACGATTGTCTGGAACGTACCAACGGAAAGGCCATAAATTAAAAAGCGCGGCCCTTCTTTTAAGAAACGAACCAAGTCAAGGCGCAGACCAATTGCTGCAAGAGCAGTGGTTTCAAACCAGTTACTAGTAAACTTGGCACTTGTAACAAAAAGATCTGGCAAAGTAAAGAAGCTGTTTAAGATACAAAAAGCGAGAAAACCGATAATGTACCAAGGGAGTGGGAACTTCTTTTTCTGGACGCTTGTTAGCTCGCCTGCTAAGTTTTGTTTTTTAGCGAACTGACCGAAAGCGTACACGACGAGGGCGAGTCCCATGATCCGAATAATTTTAAATAACATCGCGTACTGCAGCACATTTTCATCAATCAAACTCGCACCGGCTACGACTTGGCCGACTGATTGTAAGGTTCCACCAAGTAAAGCACTCTTGGCTAGCACATTTTCACCAAATAATCCGTTTGCTAAAAAAGGGAGCGTGAGCATCATAATTGTTCCTAATAGATTGACAAGTGTGATGATTTGTCCTTTTTCTTCCTCTTTCGCGTGGACTTCTGGGGCAATCGAAGCGATGGCAGAAGAACCACAGACTGCATTCCCACCAGACATCAATAAAGACATTTGCGAGTTAAAACCTAATTTTTTTCCAATTTGGTAAGTAAAAAGAATCGTTCCTACCATCAGTAAGAAGGTATAAAGCAATCCTTCCATCCCCATTTCAGCAATCGTCTGAAAGGTCACCGTTAATCCTAACAAGACCACTGAAAATTCCAGCAACTTGCTTTCTGCAAACTTGGTTCCGACTTGTAAAAATGTTTGTTTGAAGAAGGTATTGCCTAAAAAAATTCCAAATAAAATAGCTAAAGTGGCCCCTCCTAGTTGGGGTAAGAAAATGGCTACCAGTTTCGCGCAGCCGGCTACGATTACTGATAAAAGTAAACCGGGAAGAATCGGATACTTTCCAACGATTTTTCTTCCTTTGGTTGAAATCAAATGAACACCTCCAATAAAATAAAAAACACTAATGTGACTATTATTAACGAAACAAAGTCAAATTGCAATGGAAGAAGAGAAATTAACCGACTCCTATTAAAAAATAAGCCAGCTTATCAGAATAGGTCATTTTTTCAGGTTGGCGTTCGATTGTTTCAAAAACGTCGAGTCGATCCGTTATGATGCCGTCCACGCCATAAAAAATCATCCGTTCCATCGTTTCTTTTTTATTCGGCGTCCAAGTGAATACTTTTTTTCCATCTAGGTGAGCCGCATTTACAAATGCGCGATTGAGCGTACTGTATTCCATGGTTAAAAAATTTGCTTTGGTCAATGGTGGACCAATAATATTAAAAGGAACAATGTAGCCAACCGTCATTTCAGGGGAGGCTTCTTTCAATTTTTCAACGAGGGAATAAGACAGACTCTGCACAAGATGTCCTTCTTCGAGAATTTGAGCAGCATATTGTGCCAAGAAAGTGTCAACGACCAAATCGATGTCTGTTCGTTGCGTTTTAATTTCGACAAGCAGTTTTTGCTGGTGCTTTTTCGCTTCAAGCAAGTAGTCATCGAAAGCTGGAATGCGCGCCTCTTGCTGATTTTCTTGTACTCGCAGCATTTGTGTTTGTGCAAAAGTACTTTTTTCGGGAATTTGATCAAAACCTGTTAATTCTTTGAATTGAAAATCATGAAAAACGATAAACTTTTTATCTGAAGTGAGCTGGATGTCCATTTCAACATAGTTTGGTTGGAAGGTCTGACTGGTCTGTCTCAGCGCCTCGATCGAATTTTGTACGCCATTTTTGTGACTAACTCCGCGATGTGAAAGGACCTTGACGGCACGCGGGGGCATCGTGGTTAAATACAGGTAGTTGTAACTTAAAACGCCTGTCAAAGCTACCGCAATCATTGGGAGAAAGTAGCGGAATTTTATTTGTTCACGCGCTTCTTTTTTTGTAACGTCTAGTGCAAAGTAGGTTTCAGGAATCGGAAGTAAATAACCACCAAAACTCATCCATTCAATGAGGGAGAAGAAAATCACAATGGTGGAAAGGACAAGATTCAAGACGTAAATTGCTTGTAAACCGAATAGGCTAAAAACCGCAGTTGGAAGCGCGTAAGAACTCGCAAAGGTTTCGACCTGACGTTGGATGAATAAGATGAATGAAAAACTGGTCGTCGTTAAAAATAAAAGACCGAATGTTAAAAAAACTAGCTGGAATAGGATTTTCCAAAAATGTTGACGGGTAAAGAGGAGACTTTCACGCACGGCTCGTTTTAAAGGATAATTAAGGAGTACCATTGCTGGTAAGGTAAAGACAAGACGAAAAGCAAGGTAAGTTAGCAAAAAATAAATCAAAAGATAGGACACAATGATTGGCAAGCGATTGATGAAGATAAAGTCAACGATAAAGGCTGGGAATTTGATTTTTGAAAGCAGTTCTGAATGCAAAGAAAACCCGCCTAAAGGTAACACTAAAAAGAAATAAAACAAGAAAAAAAAGATCACGCTAGGGCGAAGTTTTCGCATTTGGCTCAGTGTGAGCTGGAGCAAGTTTTTTAAAGAAATCGGATGTTGTTGCTTAATAAAATACAAACTCAGCAATAAAAAAGTAAATTCGAAATAAATGAAACCGACGACACTTACCAAAATCAATAGCAAGCTTATTGTAATCAGCGGGTGCTGACTGATGAGTTGTCCCAGATTATCAAAAGCAAGGTAAGGGATGTGTCCTATTTTAAAGAGCAACCGTGTCGCATTGCTTAGCAGTGGGATCAGTAGAAATAAGAGGAGCCCGTGGATTAAGAGAACGTCGCGAAAATAAATCGTTGTTTGTTTGAAAAAGTGAAGGGTTTGCCTCCAATTTTCTTTTAACATATGCAGCATGAGAGCGCCTCCTTTTTTGATAATTAAAAGAAAAACACTTTGAAGGCAGTGAACCATCCAAAGCGTTTTGTTGATTGTTTACATAAATTGTGTGAGGAAATTTCCGCCATAAATCAATAACAAGCTATAAATTAAGATTGAGGCAGGTTTCCCTAGAAGAATAATCCAGCTAAATTTTTTTAAAGAGATATTGGTTAAGCCCGCCATCAAACATAAAATATCATCGGGTGCGATTGGGAAAAAGATGGCTAAAGCAAAAAGCTTATCAAAACGATTCTGGTTGTCGAGATAGGCGACATAGCGATTGTACTGCTTCTCGCTGACGAAACTTAAGACAAAGGGTTTGCCGTAATAACGACCCAATAAAAAGACGAGAATGGAGCCCAAGCAAATGCCAATATAGTTATAGATAAAGCCAGCGACAGGTCCGAAAATGAAAACCCCTGCGGCAGTCGAAATCCCACCTGGAATAATCGGAATGACGACTTGGATTATTTGAAGTAAAATAAAAATAATGGGACCAATAACGAAAGAACGACCCACGAGGTCTTGTAAAGCATGCAAATCATCAAATAACCCTAAATTAAAAAAATAAATAGCTAAGGCGACTGAAAACCCCATGCCGATTATTGAAATGGAATTGATGATTCTCCGAGATGTCGTGACATTCATAAAAATACGCTCCTTTAGTCCGTGATTTGTCTTTATTATAGCAAGGAGCCAAGGAAAATGTCATGGGACTCTAGACGGATTTAACAAATCTTATCTTTTGTGTAAAGAGCCCCAATTCACAACTAATCTTTCAACGAGGCTAGTCATCATAAAACCAGCAGCAATCGCTCCGGCCGTTACGACAACAACGATCACATGCTGAAAACCTTGGCTGGTATCGCCTAACACAAATGCTCGAACAGCAAGGTAAGAAGGTCCTCCTGGGACTAGGGGAACAAGACTGGGTACAATAAAGATTAACATGGGAATTTTCATTTTTCGAGAAAAGAAAATACTAGCACAACCGATAATCAAGGCAGCCATAAAGTTCGCAAACCCTAGAGTAAAATTGGCCTCTTTCAGTCCAATGTAAAGCATCCAACCCAAGGCACCAGTGAAGCCGCTAGCAAACAAGGTACGGCGAGGAACGTTTGTAAGAACGCCAAAAGTCACGGTGCTAAAAAAACTAAAGAGAAAGTGAATAAGCATTACAAAATCCCTCCTAAAGTAATCAGCGCGCTGGCAATTCCGACGCCGATTGCCATTGCAATAATCATGGCTTCGGTCCCACGAACAAGTCCACTAATCATATGACCCGCTAGAATGTCTCGAAAAGAAGAGGTGATGGCCACGCCAGGAACTAAAGGCATGACAGAGCCGATAATTAAATGATCGACCGAAAGGGCCCAATGAAAATGAACACAAAGTAAGGCGAGAACGCCAATTCCTAAAGAAGCCAAGAAATAGTCTAAAAAAGGAATTTTTAAATAGTTATGGGCATAATCTTTTAAAAGAAAGCCTACACATCCAATAAAAAAGGTCGCGGGAAAATCAAACCAAAAACCACCAAAAATAAACATTAATGTACTACTTACAATTCCGGCGCTCACAATTTGTAGCCAATAAGGAAAGTGGATATGTTCAATATCAATGGCTTTTAGAGCTGTAGACAACTCCTCTAAGCGGATATTGTTCATCGAAAAATCACGAGAAAGTTGATTGACGGCGACGATTTTTTCTAAGTTGATTGATCGTTCACCAACGTTTTCGACTTGTGTTTGATGGCTTTCTTTCAAACTAATAAAAATACCGGTTGCCGTGACATAGCTCACGCTGTCTCTTCGCCCTGCGCTTCGAGCGATACGATTCATCGTATCTTCCACCCGATAGACCTCAGAGCCACTTTCCATCATGATTTTTCCGGCAAGCAAACATGTTTCTAGTAATAAATTTTCAGCACCCACGAGAAGACCCTCCTAGCAATGATTCTATTCTTTTGAAAAAGGAAATCGAATACTTGTATTTTACCTTTTTATCAAGCGTGGAACAAGAAGAAGGTTTAAAAGTTCGTTTCTTGTTATTCGAAAAAAGAACATTTTATGGTTGTTCCGATAGAAAATAACAAGAAACTGTTAAGAAGTAAATGAAAAACCTTTTATTATTTGTTGTTTTAAGTTAAAATAACATTAGTAAATAAATTCTAGCTAGGAGGTTTACCATGAGACGCAAAGTGTATACGAGAGATTATATTTTAAAAGCTGCCTATGAATTAGTTGAAAAAGAAGGATTTAGCAATTTTACCGCGCGTAACGTTGCAAAGAAAATGGGTGTTTCCACTCAGCCTATTTACCTCGAATTTGAAAATATGCAAGATTTAAAAGACACCTTAATCGAGGAGATTTTTACAGAATTAAAGCAAAAAGTCTTTGTTCAGGAACACACAGGGAATAAACTCGTTGATGTTTGTATCAACTACATTGACTTTTCTCAAAAGAAACCGAAGTTGTTCATCTCTTTATTTGTCGATGACTCCGGTGGCGGTAAAAAAATGTATGACGCTTCTTATGAATACTTTAAAGAAGTTGTGAAAGAAGACCCGACTTATAAAGGATTATCGGCAGATTTTATCGAGGCATTGCATGACGGCACTTGGATTACGATTACAGGCGTAGCATCTTTAATGTCCTCTGGTTTTATTCATCCGAACCGTCAACAAATTGTGGAAATTATCCAACATTCGATTGACGGAATTCTAGAAGTGAAAAAAAGTGAAGCAAAAAATTAAAGAAAAAGAAAGAAGACACCAGTGACGAACGTTTCATTGTCCTCATGGGTGTCTTCATTTGTGTTTTTTTTTATAAAGAAAGGTATGTTTCCAGATAGTTCGCCAACCCGTCTTCGTCATTTGTTTGTTCGGTAATGTCATTTGCAACGCCTTTTAATTGCTCGGTGCCGTTTTTCATCGCTACACCCCAACCAGCGTAGTCCAACAATTCCACATCATTGTGTTCATCACCAAAAGCCACGATGTCTTTGGGATGAATATCCAGTGAGTCCGCAATAACAGAAACAGCCATCGCTTTTTGTACGCCTTTAGGGACAATTTCTAAGATGGCATTTGGGCCACCCCAAGTCCGGACATCCACTTCCTCTTTGAATTGTTCGATAAGGGAAGCAGAGACTTTTTCTGACACATGATGTTGTGTTTTTACGAGTAAAGAAGTTGGATTGGTTTTCAAGTTATGGAAAAGATTTGCTTCTGTAATTTTCTCAGTTGCAAAAAATTCTCCTTCAAAATTATCTAATCGATCAATAAAAAAAGTTTCCCGATTTTCAGCAGCAACAAAGTCTAAGTGCAGTCGTTCTTTTTGTGCCAAAATCTCAAAAGCAACCTCGCGTTGAATGGATAATTCTCTTTCATAAGGCCACACTGCATTGGGTTTATGGACGAGTGCGCCGTTAAACGTCACCATGGGGGTATCAAGCATTAATTGTTGGTAAAAATGTGCACTCATTCGGTAAGGCCGTCCTGTCGCGATGCTAACATAATGTCCGGCTGCCTGTGCTTTTTTTAAAACACTTGCCGTCCGTTGGCTAATCAGCGATTGATTATTTAAGGTTGTGCCATCTAAATCAATTGCAATCAATTTTTTTGTCATCGAATTCTCCTTCTCTGTCATCCAGGCTTCCTTACTAAAATGAAAAAAATCATGAAAACCTCTTAATCTGCCTTTATTTTAGCATACTCGTTGGATTTAACAAGAGTCGTGCTTGAATGAACAGCCAAACTCCTTGTAAAACACGAACGATAGAAAGAACATTCAAGAATTATGTTAATAAATGGTTGAAAAGTAAGCGTGAACTCTCTATAATACGAGAGTGGTCAAGGGGAAAATTAGTTATTTTAGTCGATTTATTAACTTGTTTTCCTTGATATTCAAAAATAGGAGTGAAAACTTTCATGGAAAAATTTTTTAAGTTAAAAGAAAATGGTACTAAAGTTTCAACGGAAGTCATCGCAGGTGTGACAACCTTCTTTGCAATGAGTTACATATTGTTTGTCAATCCTGCCATTTTATCAGCTTCAGGCATGCCTTTTCAAGCCGTCTTTTTAGCAACAATTATCGCCTCTGTTATTGGTACGCTCATCATGGGTCTTTTTGCCAACGTTCCGTACGCGCAAGCACCGGGAATGGGATTAAATGCCTTTTTCACTTTCACCGTTGTTTTTGGACTAGGGTATTCCTGGCAACAAGCTTTAGCGATGGTTTTTATTTGTGGTCTAATTAATATTTTTATTACTGTAACAAAAATTCGTAAATTAATTATCCGTGCGATTCCAGAAAGCATGCAACATGCAATTGGCGGCGGGATTGGTATTTTTGTAGCTTATGTTGGAATTAAAAATGCCAACTTGATTAATTTCTCAGCAGATGCGGGCGCAATTACAGGTTCAGTCGTTGAGGGGGAAGCAGCTGTCAACGTCAACATGAATGGTGGGATCGTTCCTGCGTTAGCGAATTTTAACAATCCAGCAATTTTACTATCCGTTATTGGTTTGGTCTTGATGACGATTTTAGTGGTCATGAATGTTCGTGGGGCAATTTTACTTGGTATCGTAGGGACAACAATCATTGGTATTGTGATGGGTGTTGTTGACTTGGGGGCAATTGATTGGCAAGCCAATTCATTGAGCAGTTCAATCAATGATTTAGGCGTGACGTTTGGTGCGGCTTTTGGCCCAGAAGGAATGCAATCACTTTTTGCCGATTCTTCAAAAATTCCTCAAGTATTAATGACGATTATTGCATTTAGTTTATCTGATACGTTTGATACAATTGGTACTTTTATCGGAACTGGCCGTCGAACAGGTATCTTCTCAAAAGAGGATGAGGCAGCACTAGAAGACAGCAAAGGGTTCTCAACAAAAATGGATCGTGCTTTATTTGCAGACGCTGCAGCAACGTCCATTGGTGCGATTTTTGGAACGTCAAATACGACGACTTTTGTAGAGTCTGCGGCAGGAATTGGTGCCGGCGGTCGTACGGGATTAACCTCTGTGGTTGTAGCAGCAATGTTTTTATTAAGTAGTCTCTTTTCACCAATTATTTCTGTCGTTCCAGCGCAAGCAACAGCACCCGCGTTGATCTTAGTCGGGGTGATGATGATGGCATCGTTCAAAGATATTAATTGGACCGACTTAGAAGAAGCCGTTCCGGCCTTCTTCGCTTCAATTTTCATGGGTTTATGTTATAGCATTTCTTACGGAATTGCTGCGGGCTTTATCTTTTTTGCGATCGTCAAGGTAGCAAAAGGAAAAGCAAAAGAGGTTTCAATGGTTTTATGGATTGTTAATCTTTTATTTATCTTAAACTTTCTCATTATGGCGATGTTAGGCTAATCTAAGCGCCAGCAAAAGAGTGATACGTTTTTATCGACGTCACTCTTTTTTTGTTTGAAAAAATCAAAAAATGAGCTATAGTTGAAGGGAAAGAGAGGTTCGGTATGAAGATTAATTGGAAACGGAATTTATACATCTCTTGGATCGGTTGTTTTTTTACCGGTGCAAGTTTCAGCTTGGTCATGCCTTTTATTCCCTTGTACATCGAAGAGTTGGGGGCATCTGCCAGTCAAGTCAATTTATTCTCAGGATTAGCCATATCCATTACAGCGCTGGCTTCGGCATTGGTGGCACCGATTTGGGGGAGCCTGGCCGATCGAAAAGGGCGACGCCTCATGATGATTCGAGCGGCTGCAGGCATGTCCTTTACGATGGGCGCGTTAGCTTTTGTACCAAACGTGTATTGGTTGTTGGTGATGCGATTTTTAACCGGTATCTTATCTGGCTATATTCCGAATGCGACTGCTCTGATTGCTTCGCAAGCGCCCCGTGAAAAAAGCGGGTGGGCGATTGGAACACTTGCGACGGGGTCCATCGCAGGGAATTTAATTGGACCGCTAATGGGCGGTGTCTTAGCCGAATTACTAGGCATGCAAAATGTTTTTATTATTACTGGAATTATTTTAACGATTACTTTGTTATTAACGATTTTTTTAGTGAAAGAGAATTTTGAACCGATTGAAAAAGGAGATGTCATCCCATTAAAAGACATCTTAGGTAAAATGAATCGGCGCTCCGTTTTATTTGGTTTGTTTTTGACCTCTTTAATTTTACAATTGGGGATTACAAGTATCAGTCCCATTCTAACGCTCTATATTCGAGACCTTAGTGTCAATAGTGGCAGTGTGCTCTTCTTGAGTGGGTTAATCGTTTCGATTTCTGGCGTATCGGCTATTTTTTCTTCGCCATTTCTTGGTCGACTAGGAGATAAGATTGGCAATCATAAGATTTTATTGCTCGGATTAGTTTTTTCATTCCTGTGTTTTATTCCAATGGGGTTTGTCCAAAACCCTCTTCAACTGGGGATTCTTCGCTTTTTACTAGGCTTTTCGACTGGTGCTTTAATGCCTTCAATTAATACACTTATTAGTAAAATTACCCCACCTGAAGCTGTAAGTCGGATTTTTGGCTACAATCAAATGTTTAATAATTTTGGCCAAGTTTTAGGGCCGCTCGTTGGTTCAGGTGTCGCGCAAGGGTTTGGTTATCCAGCCGTTTTCTTTGCAACTAGCGGCTTTGTATTTCTAAATATTTTAATTTCTCTTTTCAATTTCCGGAACGATTTCAAACGCAATTACATTCAATAGCATCGAAAAAAGCGTTTCGACGAGTATTGGTCGAAACGCTTCTTATCCGCAATTATTAGGCTGCTTCTTCTTCTGTTGAGGAAGAGGAGAGCTGTCCAAGTAAAATGATGAATAGTCCAACGACTAAAGAGAAAATAGTTGTTTGAACAAAGTCATAAGTTTGACTGCTTAAAGAGCTGCCTAAGTAGCCAACAACTTGGCCAAGAGCGAACGCCCAAAATAGCGTGAGAATATAACGCATGGAGACACCTTCTTTCATGACTTCACAATCTTGTGTATATTTTAGCATACTTTTTTGAGTTGTAAAGAAAAGTTGAGAAAAAGATTTCGTGAAATCATAGGATGAGAAGCGTAAAAGAATAAGGAGGAAACTATGAGTAGTCCACAATTAACAACGATTACCGCCTATTCATTATTACAAAGTATTGTCAGAATCCCTGCTTATGTGCAAGGCGCCAAAGACATGGGTTATCGACAATTAGCCATAACGGACAAGGGAAACCTTGCAGGGATGTTAGAATTTATCGAACAGTGTCAAAAGGCAGACGTCAAGCCCATTATCGGTTTAGCACTTGAATATCAATCGATTGTTAATGAGCAAACCTATGAAGTCTACTTGTATGCCAAAAATAATCAAGGGTTGCAACAATTGATGCAGCTTTCGAGTATGAAAGAGCTTCAAGGAAAAGTTTCATTCGAATCTTTTCCGTTAAGTCGAGATTTATTTGTGCTTTTTCCTGAAAAAAATGAACTGAGTGCTTTGCGACAAGCAGTAGATGATCAAAATTTAGCAGCCACTTGTCTTCAAAGATGGCGTGAAAAATTTAATGAGGCGCATCTTTTTTATGGGGTAGCCTATCAAGGGCAGTTGACTCAAGAATTACGAGATTGGTATGAAAGTCAACAACTAAAACCTTGTGCCTATCATTTGATTACTGCCTTAGAGGCGAAAGATTGCTTTGCAGTACAAGTGGCAAAACAGATTAAAGCTGGGACACAAATTCAAGATCTACGTCAAACAGTCCATGAGCTTGAGGCAACAAATTATTTGATCGAAGCCCCACTTTTTGAAAAGTGGTTCCAAGACCAAGGCGAGGAAGAAGCGTTAACGCAAGCGGCTATGCTGGCAACGGCCTGTCAAGTCGAAGTGAAGCTCCATCAAAAATTATTGCCTCAATATCCTTTAAAAGAACAAAATCCAGCCGCTTTTCTACGACAACTGTGTTTTGATTCTTTGCCCCGGCGTGTGGAAAAAGTGACGGCCATTTATGAGGAACGTTTGAATACGGAGCTTTCGATTATCCATGAAATGGGCTTTGATGATTACTTCTTAATTGTTTGGGATGTCATGGCTTTTGCACATAATCAAAAAATCGTAACGGGTTCGGGTCGTGGATCGGCGGCGGGTTCGCTTGTTGCTTACGTGCTATCCATTACCGATGTTGATCCAATCGCCTATGATCTGCTTTTTGAACGATTTTTAAACCCGGAGCGACAAACAATGCCAGATATCGATTTGGACTTTCCAGATAATCGAAGGGAAGAAGTCATCCAATATGTGAAAGAAAAGTATGGGAAAGAACACGTCGCGCAAATTGGTACCTTTGGGACGATGGCAGCAAAGATGGTCTTACGCGATGTTGGTCGAGTCTTTGGGGTTTCTCAAAGCGAAGGGAATCGTTGGTCTAGCGCTGTTCCAAAAGGTTTAGGCGTCACCTTGGAAATGTCTTACCAACAGTCAAAAACGTTTAGAGATCTAGTCGAGGCGAATGAACGAAATAAGAAAATGTTTCAAGTCGCCCAAGTACTTGAAGGGTTGCCACGCCATATTTCCACCCATGCGGCAGGGATTGTTATTGTTGATCAAAAACTAGTCGACCTTGTTCCTTTACAAGCTGGACAAGGGGATTTGTGGCTAACACAGTTTACAATGGTTGATGTTGAAAAAATTGGGTTGCTTAAAATGGATTTCCTAGGGTTGCGCAATTTAAGTTTAATTGACGACGCGCTCCAAAATATCTCTCGACTTGAAAGGAAAGAGTTGCACTTAAAAAAAGTGCCGCTTGATGATCCACAAACAATCGCTTTATTTCAAAAAGGAGAAACCTCGGGTATTTTCCAATTTGAGTCAGCTGGTATTCGTAAAGTACTTAAAAAGTTAAATCCAGAGACAATTGAAGAAATAGCTGCAGTAAATGCCTTATATCGTCCAGGCCCGATGCAAAATATTGACGAATTTGTCAAAAGAAAAAAGGGACTGGCGCCGGTGCAATATCTAGATCCAAGTTTACGCCCGATATTAGAAAATACTTATGGAATCATCGTTTACGAGGAGCAAATCATGCAAATCGCTCAAAAAATGGCAGGGTATCGTCTGGGACAAGCCGATATGTTGCGAAGAGGGATCAGTAAGAAAAATGCGCAAATTTTGGAAAGAGAAAGGCAAGGCTTTATTCAAGGAGCCTGCGCCCATGGGCATACGGAAAAAAAAGCCAATGAAGTGTATAACTACATTGAAAAATTTGCGAACTATGGATTCAATCGCTCACACGCCTTTGCGTATTCAATGGTAGCCTTTCAAATGGCCTACTTAAAAGCGCACTATCCCGGTCCTTTTTACCAAGCTTTGTTACAGTCGACTAGAAATCAACCAATCAAAACCAAAGAATACGTGCATGAGGCCAAAAAACGCCAACTGAAAATTATGCCCCCTACGATTAATCACAGTTTTTATGGCTTTACCTTGCACACGTTAAAAGAAATTCGCTTTGGATTGAGCAATATTAAAGGCTTACGCCGAGACTTTGTTCAAACCATTTTAAGCGAGCGCAAGGAAAATGGTCCCTTTACTTCTTTTGAACAATTTTTATATCGTTTAAATGCCCGAGAAAGCAAGTTGCTCAAGCAGGAGAATATTCAACCTCTAATTTTAGTGGGGGCGTTTGATGATTTTGGAGTGAATCGCCATCAATTATTGGTTCAACTAGAAGATAAAATTCAAAACATTTTGTATAGTGGTGGTAGCATGGAATTGCTTTCTATGCTTGAATTAAAAGAACGGGAAGTCGCTGATTATTCTTTGGCAGAGCGCTTAGCGTTTGAAGAAGAATATCTAGGTGTGTACTTATCGGGACACCCTACTCGCCAATTCACGAAACTTTTAAAACGAAAAAAAATCGACCATCTGGCAGAAGTCTCGGAAAATCAAGTGGTCCAACTTCTTTTTTATGTGAAGAGCATTAAAGAAATTCGTACGAAAAAAGGGGAATTGATGGCAATTGTTGAAGGGGATGATGAAAGCCAAAGTAGCCACTTAACCCTCTTTCCTGAGCTGTATCGTCAAACTCGAAAACAAGTGACCTTGAATCAAGTGTTATATATTGAAGGACGTATGCAAAATAATCGCTATAGTAATCAGTTACAAGTGATTCCGACAAAAATAACACCTGCTGCGGAAGTAGAAAATTCAATCTCGGAACAGACGTGTTATATTAAAGTCGTGGCAGAAAAAAATCAACCAGCAACTTTTCATACCTATCGTCAATTGGTTCAGTCCTTCAAGGGAACAGTCCCCGTTGTTTTTTATTACGAAGAAACAGGGAAAAAGGTTTTACTAGAATCTGAGTACTGGATGAGTGAAGATTTAAGGGATAAAGAAGCGTTGAGTGTTTTGTTTGGTGAAGAAAATGTCATTTTTAAATAGTTTTCTGTAAATTTACAAAGCGCTTTCTAATATTTTAGTTTTTTTTACGATATACCAAGACATTTGGCGCAATTGATGGTAAAATGCAGAATGTGGGTAAAGTTTATAACAGAATTGAAGTAAAAGACTACCAACTAACATATTTATATTGATGAGGTGAAAAACAGTATGAAACGCATTGGTATTTTAACCAGTGGTGGGGATGCTCCTGGCATGAACGCAGCGATTCGCGCGGTGACGCGTAAGGCGATTTTTAATGGCATGGAAGTATTCGGTATCAATTATGGTTTTGCTGGTTTAGTTGCAGGAGACATTCGTCGTTTGGAAATTGCTGACGTTGGAGATAAAATCCAACGAGGAGGAACCTTCCTTTATTCCGCTCGTTATCCAGAGTTTGCAACCCAAGAGGGGCAACTGAAAGGAATCGAACAACTGAAGAAATTCGGTATCGAAGGTTTAGTTGTAATTGGTGGCGATGGTTCTTACCATGGGGCGCTGGCTTTAACAAAACACGGTTTTCCAGCAGTTGCGATTCCAGGAACAATTGATAATGACATTCCAGGCACTGATTTTACAATTGGTTTTGATACAGCAATTAACACCGTTTTGGATTCTCTCGATCGCATCCGAGACACGGCAACTTCTCACGTCCGTACGTTCATCATTGAAGTAATGGGAAGAGATGCCGGAGACATCGCTTTATGGGCAGGTGTCGCAGGTGGTGCAGACGAAATTATCATTCCAGAACATGATTTTGACATGGTTGCTGTTGCCAAAAGCATCCAAGAAGGCCGCGACCGCGGGAAGAAACATTGTTTGATTATTCTTGCTGAAGGCGTGATGGGTGGAAACGAGTTTGCTGAGAAACTTTCTGAACATGGAGATTTCCATGCGCGTGTTTCGATTTTAGGACATGTTGTTCGTGGAGGTTCGCCGACTGCACGTGATCGCGTACTTGCAAGCAAATTTGGTGGTCATGCCGTTGACCTATTGCTTGAAGGTAAAGGTGGCTTATGTGTGGGGATGTTAGAAAACCAAGTGGTTTCAGCCGACATCGTTGAAACACTTGAACACGGGAAACATCATCCAGATTTATCATTGTATGCACTGAACAAACAATTATCTTTTTAATCGTTTCAACTTTAATTAAAATGAATTTAAAAGCGTTAAGCTATTAAAAATAAACGAATTGGGGTATTTTTTTCATGAAAAAAACAAAAATTGTTAGTACATTAGGACCTGCAAGTAATACAGTCGAAATTATTTCTGACTTAATCGAAGCTGGAGCGAACGTCTTTCGTTTTAACTTCTCTCATGGTGACCACGAAGAGCAATTAGCTCGTATGAACTTAGTCCGTGACGCAGTGAAAATTACTGGAAAAAGCGTGGGTATCTTATTAGATACAAAAGGTGCTGAAATCCGCACAACGGTTCAAGAAGGTGGCACGTTAACTTATGCCATCGATGATATCGTACGTATTTCAATGGACGAAAACTTAGTTGGAACAAAAGAAAAAATCGCTGTAACTTACCCAGGACTATTTGACGACGCGCATGTGGGCGGACACATCTTGTTTGACGATGGTTTAATCGACATGGAAATTATTGAAAAAGACGAAGCGAATCGTGAACTTGTAACAAAAGTATTAAATGCTGGCGTTTTAGGTTCTCGTAAAGGGGTTAACGCACCAGGAATTTCAATTAGCTTACCAGGTATTACTGAAAAAGATGCGGCAGACATTCGTTTTGGTTTAGCAAACGAAGTAGATTTTATTGCAGCAAGTTTTGTACGTAAAGCACAAGACGTTTTAGAAATTCGTGAAATCATGGAAGAAATGGACATGAATCACGTACAAATTATTTCTAAAATTGAATCTCAAGAAGGAATCGACAACATCGATGAAATTATCAAAGTTTCAGATGGTATCATGGTTGCTCGTGGAGACCTAGGCGTTGAGATTCCAGCAGAAGTTGTTCCAATGGTTCAAAAAGATATTATCAAACGTTGTAACGCAGCTGGTAAAGCAGTCATTACAGCAACGCAAATGTTAGAATCAATGCAAAGCAACCCACGTCCAACACGTGCGGAAGCATCAGACGTGGCGAACGCTATTTTTGATGGGACAGATGCAACGATGTTATCTGGTGAATCTGCAAATGGTTCATACCCAGTTGAAGCTGTTTCTACAATGGCGCGTATCGATGAAGAAGCAGAAAAAACAATGTTAAAATTAGGTACTTACCGTATTAATCAATTTGATAAAACAGATGTAACAGAGTCAATCGGTTTAGCAGTCGCTCGTGCAGCAAAAGACTTAGGTGTGAAATGTATTGTTGCCGCAACTGAATCTGGTTACACTGCAAAAATGATTTCTAAATACCGTCCAGATGCGAACATCTTAGCAGTAACTTTTGATGAGCGTATCAAACGTGGCTTGTCATTAAACTGGGGCGTACACCCAACAGTTGCTGAAAAACCAGCAACAACGGATGAAATGTTTGACTTAGCTTCTAAGAAAGCAGTTGAACTCGGTTTTGCCTCTGAAGGAGACTTAATTTTAATTACTGCGGGTGTGCCAGTTGGTGAACGCGGAACAACAAACGTTATGAAAATTCAATTAATTGGTTCACGTTTAATTGAGGCACAAGGTGTTGGCGGACGTTCCGTTGTTGGTCAAGCAGTGGTAGCAAACAACGCTGAAGAAGCAATTGCGAAAGCAGAAGAAGGTATGGTCTTAGTTGTTCCAACAACAGATAAAGACTACATGCCAGCAATTGAAAAAGCAGCTGCTTTAATCGTTGAAGACGGCGGTTTAACTTCTCACGCGGCAGTTGTAGGAATTGCAAAAGACTTACCAGTAATCGTTGGTGCAAAAGATGCAACAACAATTATTAAAGATGGGGAAGTTGTAACAGCTGACTCACGTCGTGGAATTGTTTACCGTGGAGAAACAACAGCAATCTAATTTGTTTTTCAAAAACAAGTCGAAAAAGTAAATAAAAAAAGAGCTAGTCCGTGATTGGCGTGCTCTTTTTTTATCCTTTGTAAGGTGTCAAGAAAATTTCATTGACAAAGGAAAACAAGGCCTGTATAATAGCTTTTGTTGCTTAGGAGTGATGAAAATGAAATGGTCTTTATTAGAACTACGTAAGTACCAAGAAGAACCACTCGTGTTTCAAGAAGTACTCAATCTAAAAGAAGAACTATTGAGTCGAGAGAAAGAAATCATTGATCTAGGACCAGTAGAAGTTCAAGGACTTGTTACGGTTAGTCCAAGGGAATACTTATTACACTATACAGTGAAAACAGTCATTACCTTGCCGTCAACTCGTTCGCTAGAACCCGTAGCAATACCGATGTCATTTACGGTAGATGAAGTATTTATGACAACCGAGCAATTTCAGCAAATCGATGATTTAGTGAAAGCCGAAGAGATTCTGATACTAGAAACTCAAACGTTGGATTTAGATGAATCGGTCGCTGACAACATTTTACTTGAGATTCCTTTACAAGTACTATCTGAAGAAGAAGAAAAAGCGACGCATTACCCAAGTGGGAATGATTGGGCAGTTTATTCAGAAGCAGATTATGAACGAATGAAAGAATCACAAGCAGAGACTCAAATGGATCCTCGTCTTGCAAAATTATCGAATTTGTTTGAAAAAACAGAGGAAGAAGATGCGTAAGATTGGAATATATTGCAGCCTTATGGTTGTTTTCATTTACAAGGAGGTGTAGCAAATGGCAGTACCAGCACGCAAAACGTCAAAAGCAAAAAAAGCAAAGCGTCGTACACACTACAAGTTATCAATTAACGGATTAAGCGAATGTACAAACTGTGGCGAAATGAGAAAAAACCACCACGTATGTAGCAACTGTGGTCATTACAACGGTAAAGACGTATCTACGAAAGAAGCATAATAGCCCTTTTTCGGAAAAGGCTATTTTAAACCTTAGGCTAACCATGGAGCCTAAGGTTTATTTTTTTACATCTGATATTAGTAAAAAATACCAAAAATTAAACAAGAATTGTTTAATTACGCTTTAATATAGGCTATAATAAAAAAGAAGAAAAAATTACACTTGATTGAGTAGGGGGAAATAAAATGACAAAACAACAAATTGGTGTCGTTGGTATGGCAGTTATGGGTAAAAACTTAGCTTTAAATATTGAAAGCCGTGGCTACTCGGTGGCCTTGTATAATCGTACCGGATCAAAAACAGAAGAAGTACTGGCTGAAAATCCAGATAAGAAGTTATTAGGAACCTATAACGTGGAAGAGTTTGTTCAAGCAATTGAAAAACCTCGTCGGATTGTTTTAATGGTTCAAGCAGGTTATGGAACAGATGCGACCATCCAATCCTTATTGCCGCATTTAGATCAAGGTGATATTTTAATTGATGGCGGAAACACGTTCTTCCAAGACACGATTCGTCGTAGCAAAGAATTAGCCGATTCGGGTGTCAACTTTATTGGTGCCGGTGTCTCAGGTGGAGAAGAAGGCGCCTTAAAAGGACCGTCAATTATGCCGGGGGGCCAAAAAGAAGCCTACGAACTTGTTGCACCCATTCTAGAACAAATTTCAGCAAAAGCAGAAGATGGTTCTCCTTGTGTGGTTTATATTGGACCAGATGGGGCAGGACATTATGTGAAGATGGTTCATAATGGGATTGAGTATGGAGACATGCAACTAATTGCCGAGTCTTATGATTTAATGCGGAATATTTTAGGGATTTCTGTTGAAGAAATGGCAGAAATTTTTTCTGAGTGGAATCAAGGAGAATTAGATAGTTTCTTAATTGAAATTACAGCGGATATCTTAACCCGCAAAGATGATCTCGGAACGGGTCAACCAATTGTTGATGTGATTTTAGATGCAGCGGGAAATAAAGGCACTGGAAAATGGACAAGCCAAAGCGCTCTTGATCTTGGTGTGCCTCTACCATTGATTACAGAATCTGTTTTTGCTCGTTATATCTCTGCTTACAAAGAAGAACGAGTAGCTGCAAGTAAAGTATTATCAAAACCCACCTTTGAGTTCACAGGTGATAAACAAGCATTTATTGAAAAAATTCGCCAAGCCCTATATTTCAGTAAAATTATGAGTTACGCTCAAGGTTTTGCACAATTACGTTCAGCTTCTAAAGAATACGAGTGGGATTTACCATTTGGTGAGATTGCCAAAATTTGGCGTGAAGGATGCATCATCCGGGCGCGCTTCTTACAAAAAATCACTGATGCTTATGAAAAAGAAGGCGATCTAGCGAATTTACTATTAGATGACTATTTTAAAGAAGTCACTGAAAAGTACCAGCAGGCGGTTCGTGACGTGGTAGCTCTGGCTGTTCAAGCGGGTGTACCGGTCCCAACCTTCTCTTCTGCAATTGCTTATTTTGATTCATATCGCTCAGAACGGTTACCGGCGAACATCATCCAAGCACAACGCGATTACTTTGGTGCGCATACTTATGAACGAACAGACCGTGAAGGAATTTTCCATTATTCATGGTATGACGAAAAATAAAACAAGCGAAGTTTAAAAAGAGAGACGTAAAGCCTTATGAGGTTGCACGAATCTCTTTTTAAATTTGTCCTTCCATGTTAATATTAAGAATGTCATAAAATCAAAATGAGAAGAAGAGGATGGGTTGATATGGGGAATATATTAATCATTGAAGATGAAAAAAATCTAGCTCGCTTTGTTGAGTTAGAATTAAAACATGAAGGCTATTTTACGGAAGTGCACTACAATGGTCGTACGGGATTGGATGCTGCGCTAAACAAGGAGTGGGATGCGATTCTACTTGACTTGATGTTGCCAGAGCTTAACGGGCTAGAAGTTTGCCGCCGCGTGCGTCAAACAAAAAACACCCCAATTATCATGATGACTGCAAGAGATTCAGTTATTGATCGCGTGTCTGGTTTAGATCACGGGGCGGATGATTATATTGTTAAACCATTCGCTATTGAAGAATTGTTAGCACGATTGCGTGCATTATTACGTCGAATTGATATTGAGGGTGATAAGAATGTAGTGAAACAAACAACATTAACCTATCGTGATTTGACAATCGAAAAAGAAAACCGTGTCGTGCGTCGTGGTTCAGAGATGATTGAATTAACGAAACGTGAATACGAATTATTATTGACTTTAATGGAAAACATTAACGTAGTGTTAGCTCGTGACGTTTTATTAAATAAAGTTTGGGGTTACGAAACAGAGGTTGAGACTAACGTGGTTGATGTTTACATTCGTTATCTTCGTAATAAAATTGACGTTCCAGGAGATGAGAGTTATATCCAAACGGTTCGAGGCACGGGTTATGTGATGCGCTCATGAGTCGCTTGAAAAGTAAAGAACGTTTAAAAGAACTGAAAAGCCCATCGTTAACAATTAAGTGGGCTTTTGCAAGTTCTTTCTTTATCTTTGTGGTCTTTACAATCTTTGCGGTGATTACTTACAAATCGTCCATTAACTTGTATGTAGCCAAAGAACGCCGAGAGATTGAGGAAACAACTTATCAGATTACTTCGCGACTCGCAAATGAAAACCGGGCATTAAACCTTCGGACTGCTTTTCGTTCGCTTCAAATGAGCGAAACGAATGAATTAGTGCATTTAGATGGGATGGAGGTTATCATCGATCCCTTTTTAGTTGATGCAGGAAATCCTGATTTTCATTTATTTGTTTACAACCCTTATAAAGAATTGGTTTTGATGACGACCGATGAACGATTGTCTTTAGCTCAGACAACACCTAAAGAAGCGACAATTGAAACAATCAATAACCAGACGGGCTTTTTACTCGTGCAACCTGTCTATTCAAAAGAAACGAGAGAGTTAATTGGTTATGTTCAGACTTTTTACGAATTAACCAATTTTTATGAGATTCGTAATCGTTTAATTTCAATTTTAATTATTTTAGAAGGTGTATCGCTTGTTTTAAGTAGTATTTTAGGATATTTACTTTCGGCTTATTTTTTAAAGCCGCTAAAATTATTAAGAGACACTATGGAGAAAATTCAAAAAGATCCTCAATCCGATATCCATATGCCTAAGTTAGAGACAAATGATGAACTGGCAGATCTAGCAGAGATTTTTAATGACATGCTTGATCGGATGCGTTCTTACACAGAATTACAAGAACAATTTGTCGAAGATGTTTCTCATGAGTTGCGGACACCCGTAGCTGTGATTGAAGGGCACCTTAATATGCTCAATCGATGGGGAAAAGACGACCCGGAAATTTTGGCTGAATCTTTAGAAGCCAGCATGCAAGAAATCAAACGGATGAAAACGCTGGTACAAGAAATGCTCGATCTTTCTCGTGCGGAACAAGTAAACATTCATTATAGTAATGAGCGGACCAACGCCAAAGAGGTCGTCCATCAAATTGTTAATAATTTTCGTATGATCTATCCTGAATTTGTCTTTACTCTAGATGATGACTTGTATCAAGAAAAAGTATTGAAGATTTATCGGAACCATTTTGAACAAGTATTGATTATCATTATGGACAACGCGGTTAAGTATTCCACCGACCGAAAAGAAGTGCATATTTCGATTTCGACGAATCTTAAGGAATTAGAAATTGCGATACAAGACTTTGGTGAAGGCATTCCGCCAGAAGATGTTTCTCGCATTTTCCATCGTTTTTATCGAGTTGATAAAGCGCGTGCGCGAACCAAAGGAGGAAATGGTCTAGGATTATCGATTGCAAGTAAGTTAATTGATAGCTATAAAGGAAGGATTTATGCGGAAAGTAGCTTAGGTCAAGGCACGATTTTTCGTCTCTTTATTCCGATTCAAAATGAGGAGGAAAATTATTAAGCGAACGATATTCTGTGCTGGAGCTTTTTTTATAAAAAAAGAATCAAATAATCGAACGAACCAAAGTGGAGTTAGTCAGAATATTCACTTTGGTTTTTTTATTCAAAATTTGATGAAGAATTAGTTGCTTTTTAAATCAAAGATTGCTATATTTAATATTGTTCGAAAGGCATTGAAAACTTTTTGAAATAAAGATTTAAAAAGTAGTTGACGAATAGAAGAAACAATGATAATATAACAAACGTTGACACGAAAAGAAGTTCTCGAGCGCTTGATATAAAGCGAAAAAAGAATTAAAAAAAGTGTTGACAAATAACAAAGACATTTGTTATTATATAGAAGTTGTTGAGAGCAGAAAACTTTGTTTCTTTCTTACAGAGGAATAAAAAAACTTTAAAAAAGTGTTGACAAGTGATTGTTACACTGATATGATATAAGAGTTGCTAAAACAACAAGTAATAAAACAACGTAGACCTTTGAAAACTGAACAAAGCAAGCAAACGAACCAAAGTGTAGGATGTTTCTATTAATAGAAACAAACACAACAAGCAAGCAATTAAGCTAGCAAAATTTTTGAGCTTAACAATCGAAAGATTGTTTCAACTTTTTTAATGAGAGTTTGATCCTGGCTCAGGACGAACGCTGGCGGCGTGCCTAATACATGCAAGTCGAACGCTTCTTTTTCATCGAACTTCGGT
>NZ_JBTXLU010000020.1:0-20188 GCF_054871745.1 Enterococcus sp. LJL98
TCAATTTTTCTGTATACACGTGTGTTAATCCTTTCTTTTCTCGTGGAGTGGCTATCTGTTTTCTTGCTCAATGCCAACAGTCTTCTTTCCCTCCCAATTGAGAAGTGTTAACGATAAAGCTGTTCTGTCCTTCGCTCTTCTCAACTTTCATTGAGTTTCTTCACTACTATGACTTCTGCTGACTTCTCATTTTCCAGTCTTGTATCACTACAAGGGTTTGATTTAGAGAAATGAGACCTCCCCAGTTAAGGTGCAAACTCTTCCCTTCCATCTATCTGCCACATTTACACCAATTGATTCTTACAGGTAGTTATTGGACTTTAGCTCCTTTTGCAGCCTTATCCTCAACTGTTGCCTTCTATGTGATTTCTATTCGTCAGACCGGAAGTTTGCCTCTTGCTTCCTTCAGATTCTATGTCGCCATGGACACCCTTGCATTTGGCTAGGTGCTTTCCACTACTAGGACGCACTCGGGACTTGAACCCGTTAGAGTTTGCCCATGCTGGGCAAACAAAAAGACACCTTCCAACGAAATGGAAAGTGCCTTAAAAGGCTAGATGAGTGGTACTTGTAAGCGAATAAATTCGCAACGAATCCAGAAAGGTAACTACGCTCAGCAAAGCTTCGCCCAGCACCATTCTCGTAACTCGTAAACTCGAACGATAATCGCAATTAACGTTTTGAGAAATATACAGATAAATTCTAAGAGTATTGAATCCATCGTAATCCATCTTTATCAGCTCTTTGGAAATTTCTATATGGATAAAGATGGATGAAAAACGATGGTTATTGAAATTACTTGAACCAATTTGCACCAAAATGATGGATGTTAGTTGAATACATTTTTTAAACACTATAACCTTAAAATAATTTACATATTAATGGGAATTATTCATTTTTCCATAAATTATATATTTGTGTTCTTTTATTAAATGCTTCTTGTCCACCTTCCATAATATCAACAATTTTACTTTGAATGTCTTTATTATCAATACTTCCAGATTCCGCAATTATTTGTTTTTCATTATAAGAAACAGCAATTACTTGCTCAGCGTCACCTAAGACTGGAATATTAGCATTATGTGTCGCAAAAACAAACTGAACTTCAGGTTTCCTTTCTTTTACCTTAGTAATTATTTCATTATAAATTACTTGGTTATCTAAATCATCCTCTGGTTGATCTATCATTATCAGGTTATTATCTTTTTGAGATAAAATAAAAAGAACTAATGCTGATGCCCTTTGTCCAATAGAATGTTTTGCTATAGGTTTTCCGTGATACTTTATTTCAATCTGGTTAGGAGTTCTAATCTTTAATAGTTCACTGTAGTTTTCTTTAATTTTTTCTTTTAACTTTGATAATTGAGTTTCAGTTACTAGACTAGAAGTTATTTTAGAGCCTTCTAATAAAATATCAACTATAAGAGCTGCCAAATCAGAATGCTTTTCACATATAGTTTTGTAAGTATTCTGATTTATATTAGAGCCTCTAAATGATTGTATCAAATTATCGAAAAAGGCCTTTTTATTACCTTTAAACTCAATACTTAACTCTAGTGCATTTTGATTTGAATTTATTTTTTCAATCTCATCTTTATAAATTTGGAACTCTTTAAGTAATAGTTGATTTCTTTCATCTAGAGCAGCTCGAATTTGAGTTTCAATTTTACCCTTGCTTTCTTCTTGTTTAGCAACTTGATTAATAGACTTTGTTAATTTTTCTTCCGCAACTTTAAGCTTTGCAAAATCATCAGGATTTAAATTTGGTATCTCAATTTCTCTTTTAATCTCGGCAAATTCTTCCTCAAGTGATTTTATAATTAGTCGAATCTCCTCTAAATATTTTTTAACTAGTTTAGAGCTGGAATCAATCTTTACTATAATTTTCTCAATTTCTTTTTTGATATTAATTATAGTAGAAATCTCTTGTGATAACTTTATAAATAGCTCTGGTACTTCCTTAGACTCAAGATCACTTAATTCATTTAGCTCTCTAAGATTATTAGAGTTCAATAATTCTTCTGAATTAACTTTGAATTTATTAATTAATTCATATACGTTTTTTATGTTTCTTTCATCCTTCTGGAAATTAACCTGTTTAGAAAGTTTTGCAGATAAACCTTTCTCTTCAAATATCTTTATCTTATGCTTTATATCTGTTAAGTTTCTCCTTAGATCGGGTAAAGTATCAACTTGATCGTTTAGATTGAATAATTGGTTGATTCCATTGTTTAATTGATCGTTTATTCTGGTTAAATCTCCCTGAAAAGATTTTGTTTTCTTTCCAACTAATTTGTTTAATAACTCTAGTTCAAAGCCATTATCCATATAAGATAAATCTTTTTGTCCAAAATATAAAGGAGTTTGAAGGATAGAGTTTATTGTAACTCCAATTTCCATGTCGTTTTCGTCAAGAATATGTGGTGCTTCTCCTAATATCCTTTTTATTTTATATTTTTTTTTGTAATTATCTTGAAGTTCAATTATTACCTGTCCACCTGATTCTAGGAGGTTTTTTACTACATCTGATTTATAATCTTCATCAGCTGTTGATGGTGACATATCTAGAGTATATCTGATGGCTTCTATAATACTTGACTTACCACTACCTCGAATTCCGATTAAACTATTTAATTCCGGTGATAAATTTATTTTTTGATTGTTCATTTTCCCACCAATGAATTCAACAGATTTTATGTATCCATGATTATACTCTTTTTCAGACAAAGAAGTTCGATTTTGATAGTCTTTGAATGCAAGTACAACCGAATCAAAATTCCCATCTCCAATCTTAATATAAGATTTATTTCCTTTACCTATTTGGTCAATAGATTTGCAATCTGAACCCTCAATATAAGGAAGTTTATATCCCATCCAATCTTCAAGTTGCTTCATCTTATCCCTAGTTCGACCTTTTTGGAAGCCAAGAACTTTATTTTTAAACCAAATTTTATTGCTTAAAGATTCTATGAGCCCCCCTCTACACTCTTTAAGAAAGCCACTTTTTTGTTCAATATGAGCCATTATAATAAAGTATTCTTTATTATATGAATCTAAACATTCAATTATTCCTGCCAAGTCCTTATTACACTGAGTATTTTCATGTTCTCTATTATCAATACCCTTAAATACTTCATCAAGAAATTGATTAATTGTTTCACTCTTTCCTTTAATCCAATCTTCTTCTTTAAAAACAATTAAGCAATGTATTCCATTGGCTCCTTCTTTAACAGATAACTCCACCCCCGGAAGTATCGTTATATTTTCCTTTTTCGCTTTTTTCCTTAAACCTCTGTACTCACCTAAATCAAATTTATTATGGTTGGTAATTACCCCCAATTTAATATTTTCCTGTTTTAACTTCTCTACGTAATCACTGATGAAACGATCTTCTTCTCCTGTATATGAAAACTCTTTATCCGCCTTCGTATGAAGGTGGAAGTCTGCTCTAATCCATTCTGCTCCTGACGTAAACATTGTTGTCCTCCTATTTTTTTATTTTTGCTACTTGTATAAGAGTTGTAACATTTTGAATTAAGTACACAAATATACCACATACAATTATGCAAGTGATATATTTAATCATGAACATTAAGCCATTTCTTTTATATTATTTTTTATATATTCCATCTCTGACGATGTCAATCTATATTTTTCAAATAATTGCTCATCAATATCTATAATAGGGTTATTCCAATCAATATCAGAATCACTAGTAAAGTCTTGCAAAGGAATAAATCTATAGGTTTTCGCTGTCGCATCTTGACTCCCCTTAGCCAAGCTATGAAGAAATCTAGAAAACTTTGTTTGCAAATACTTTCCTAATGCTTCAACTTCTCTCTGACCAAATCTTTGGTCTGCACCTATTACCATATATGATTCAGTACAAATTGTACCAGGTTCTCCAATTCGAACATTAAAATTATCATCCGCAAGCTCTGTTCCAATGTTGTTAGCACGTGGTGTAAATATCTTCCACTCGTCAATCCACTCCGGTCGAATCTCAACTATTTCTCGCTCGATATAACCCTTTTTCCACCCCTTTGCATAACAAATAATCGGAAACTTTAATGAAGTTTCAGAGGAATTAAATCTTTCATCGTCTACAAAATACCCACCAAGCCCGAATGGTTTTCTCGGAGATACAATTTCAGATATTGTGAAGATATTTTCATAATCATTTGCACATATTTTCTCCAAAACCTTTATACCAATATTATCCCTTAACAAAATATCAATTCCTTTAATTGCTAATGGACGTTTTAAATCACTAATCTTTCTGCCATTTTTATAAGATGCAAATCTAATTAATTCATTTGTATAGTTTTTATTCCACAGAAAATAGTTTACTCCACCTCTAATATTTGTATTAGGAAAAATATCCTCAGGTGTTAACCAGTCGTGAATCTCCTTCAAATGCAGATCATTTAACATTTCATCCCTGAACGTGTCTAGGCCTTTCCCACCTACAAACCAACGACTAGGTGTAATATAAGTAATGTACTCTGGATTCAGGTTCTTTGCAGCCTGAATAAAGTGATGGTAAACTGGACGTGCGCTAGATTGAGCCCCCCCGTCCTCTTCCTGATATGGTGGGTTCCCTACAATCACATCAAATTTCACATTTTCACCCCTATATAATTCTTCTATTTTTTTTGAGATAGAGCCTTCTTTAACATACGACGTTAAATCACACTCGACTAAATTATTCGTTGAAATACCATTTAAGCTAGAGTAAATATATTTTTTCACAATATTATAAATAATATCACTAGGTGCGCAAGCATACACTTGATTTTCTAAAATCCATTTAACCCGTTCTTTCTGATCTGGAATTTGATCTTTCAATCCCTCATCCAGCCTCTTTACAATTTCTGTAATATACAAGCCACTCTTTACATACAAATCGGCAAATTTCATTGTTTTATCTTTGAATATATTCGAATTTTCATTTTCAAGTGCATCAACCATCATTTTAACTACTCGTCTTGGCGTGAAAATTTGATTTGTTTTCTGTGGCGGAATGTAATCAAATATATCCTCTTCTATACTCTCATCAAAATAATTTGCTAAGCGTTCTTTCGTGTTTAAAAACTCCCTTATACTCGCATTAAAAACAACCTCATTAAACAAACCAGGGATTGTCTTTTCACTCCCCTGATCATCAACATATTCAAAGCCATCTCGTAGTTTTTTAAACTCATCAACTGTAATACTCGTTAAATCTTCAAATGTTACTTCATCAATATTTTCGTCAAAGTTAGCTAATGTTGTTTCATCATCACCATAAGCCATTAAGAAAGCTGGAATTGTACGCGCAAATCCACGTAAATGATCACGAACATCATCTTCGGTTGTTTTCTTTTTCTTTTCTTCAACCTTCTCAATTTGCTCTTCTACTACTGTATGAATGGTTTCTTCTACTTCTTTATTAATTTCTTCTGAAAAGGTTGTTTCGATTTCTTTTTTCTTTTCTTCAAATTGTTTAGTTACAGCTTGCAATTCTTCTTCATTGTTTTCAAGAGTCGCTTTTTCTCTTTTTTGTTCGTAATCTCTTTGTAACTCTCTAACTTCATTTGTCATCGTTAAATGTTTGTCCGTAATCATTTCTTCTAATGACATATGCACACTTTTCTTTATGTCATCTGTCCGACCTTTTGTTAATTTAAAATCATCTTTTAATTTATCAAATCCATTGGCAAATGATTCTGTTATATTTCCAGCTAAAGTTTTGATGGATTCTTTTTGTCTTTCATCCGCTTCGTCTATTGACTTAGCTACTTCTTCTACCACCTCAATTGGTGCATAGATTTTTTCACCAAATAGGTCTTTTGATTTCCCTATCACTACTTCTGGCGGAATTTCAACTTCCCCTTCTTCATTTAAGTGAGGATCAGTCATCGGTATTTCACGTGGTTTGTCTAATCTTTTATTTTTCTCAGGCGGAATTTTATCTAATATACCTTTAAATGGTGAATCCCCTGAAAAAATACCCGCAATATTAGCGAAAAGTAAATTGCTCATGAATCCTCTTTTAACAACTTCTCTTGAAGTAATGCGTGAAGGTATTGTAAGTACTTCGGAAGCGTCTATTTCATGCATCGCTCCTTCATCATCTTCAGCAATAACAGGGAAGAAGTTTAGTAACTTTTTAATCTTATTCTTTCTTTCATCACTTGTTCTAGAACTACCACTCGTTAAATTATTCGCAAATTCATCATATAGTCGTAATGTTCTGTCAGGAGAGAAATCAAATATATATGCATTTTCTTTGCGATATAATTTCCCTTCCTGCTCAAATTCATACGGGTTTTGTGATCTAAATGCAGCCTGAAAGTATAAACTAGGTGACTCAATATTATTTAACATAAATACCGCTGTCCATTCAGGTACTGTCACACCCGTCGTTAATTGACCAACCGATAAAGTGATTGTTTTATCATGCTTTTTTATTGCTTTCCGAACTTTATCAAAGCTTTTTGTATTTTCTTTTAGATTGAGAGCCTCTTCCTCCAAATCTTCTTGAATACTCACACCATCCCCAGCTGCAAGTACAATTGCATAGTCTTTGAAAGTTGGATGCGCTTTTAAAAGTCTTTCTAACGCCTTCGCAGCATTTACACGCGGCAATAACCAAAATGTATGATTAAGTTCATTGCGATATTGATCTTCAGAAAAGGGAAACTTCCCTGACGACAAATTATCTAAGAATCTGATGACGCTTTCTTCATACTCAAATTTACCGTTATCTTTCACACGAAAAAATTCATTTAAATCAAATGCATAATCTATATTGGTTTCATCTTCAATTTGTAAGCCTGCTGTCACTTCATCTTCAATCATTTTACTCATTTGATATGTAAATAGGTTTAATGTCGGTAGGCTTTCATATGGATTGCTTCCAATCGTTTCATCCCATTCTTCCTTTGCTAGCTGTTCATCGACATATGACCAATTAAAAATTTGTTTTTCATGGAACTTATTATTTGCTAACGCTTTAAAGGGCGTTCCCGAAAGATGTAATGTAAATTTTCTCTTAAGCTGACTGAATGCTCTATCTGTCTTCTTCGTGTCAATCCCTTCATGGGCTTCATCAATAACTAGAACATCCCATTCTAAACCAGCAACCCAGTCCAATTTTTCATGTCTACCACCCGCAAACTTTGCTCCCTTTAAATCTTGTAATGATATAAAAGCAATTTGGGATGGATTTACATAAGTTGTTGTATCGAGATGGTCTCTGTATTGATCACGACTCATTGCTTTACCATTTAATGCATCTGTTTCAGAAACGAATTTCATATGTGGTTCTTGCCATGCAATGAACTTTTGAAAATCATCAAACCACGAATTAGCAATCGCTGGTCTATTCGTAACAATTAACACATTCGTCGTTTGTAAATTTCGAATAAAGTCATATGTTGTTAACGTCTTACCAAACCTTGGCTTTGCATTCCACAAAAATTCCTTCTCTTCATCTTCACTACGGTAATATTCCAATGTTTTTTCTACTGCCTGTTGTTGCTCATTTCGTAAAACATAATCAAATTTGTCATTTGTAATTTGAATTTCATCATAGTCTTGTTCAATGAATTTATCTGTTAACTCTTCTGCCTTTTCTAATGTTCCATTGAAATAAAACCATTCATCTGCACGACCATTAAAATCTTTTCTCTCAATTCCATTCATATTGAAATAACGATGTAATTCTTTATCTCGGAACCATTTACCATCAGACTTTCTTGCCAGTTTTTCAAATAATATATTTGGATTTAATCCCGCTGTTCCCACTTGTTCAAACACTCGAGTCGCTGCATCCCTAGTTGTATCACCTATTTTTACATAACCATCATGTGATGGAACTTCTGGAAGCGTATATCCATACACTTTATATTCGATTTCTTCAAATGGTTTAATGATTGTTTTGTCCATTTAGACTTCCTCCATTTCCTCTTTATAAACATCGATTATTTTCACAGGAATGTATTGCATTTCTTTTACAACTTCTTCTTTTTCATCAAATGGTTCATCTAAAAAGCTAAAAAGATCAATTTGTTCTGGTTCATTTTTAGATTTTTGCAAAGCTTTACCATTTTCCTTTTGTGTATTCTCATAAATTTCATCAAGTGTATATTCTGTTCTTTGGACCTTGATATTTTTAGTAATCGTTCGAAGGTTTATTGGTTTCCATTCACTAAACACTAAGTCGAATCCGTCAATTGCTTTACGGGTTAGAAAATTTCCATTTCTTATATTTAATGAAATAATCCTTTTCGCGCTATCTAGTACCTTTTGGTTTGCTTTCCCATTATGATAATTTATTTGCTCTTTGTAAAAATCATAATACTCCTGATACATATTCATTACGCAAGTTTGAGCGTTATCTTCTAACAACTCAATGCCATATAGGGTTGATAAAGCAAGCAACGAGTAATTTTCATAGCGAATTAAATCATCGTTATATTTCATTGAAATCATAGCTAATTTTCTTTTAAGTATTTCAATTAAAAAAGCACCTTCTCCAGCTGCTGGTTCTAAAAATGTAGTTGTTAAGTCTTCACATGCTTCTTTTACTTCAGGGATATTCAGCATTTGATTTACAACTTTTTTAGGCGTAAATACTTCTCCGTGCTTTTGTACACGTTCTTTGCTTTTTATAATTTTTTCAGACAACAAAGTACCTCCTTGCCTCTTGTATCACTATACATAGTAATCTCTCATTTAACTATATCATATTTTCGATAATTAACCTCAAAAAAATGGGGGTACATTATTTCGTTTCTTTTTCTAAGCCTTTAATCCTTGCCTATCGTATTTTTAAAAACTTCTCAATTTGTCTGATACACTTGATTCTGAATTAAGAACGACCTTTTAAAACTAGTTTTCTTATTGAGAGGTTATTCGAGAACTGTTTTATTTACCCCTATTTGAATGAAAAACTCAAAGCAAAAAATACGCATATTAAGACATTGAAACGCGTCTCCTATGGTTTCAAATTGTTTCATAATATGAAAACACGGACATTTTTAACGGAAGGACTCATTCAAATAACAAAAAAGACACTCTCTCGCAATGAGAAAGTGTCTTGAAACGTTGATATAACAACGATTAACGCTTAGAGAATTGTGAAGCTTTACGAGCTTTTTTAAGACCTGGTTTTTTACGTTCCACCATACGAGCGTCACGAGTTAATAGACCAGCTTGTTTTAAAGCTGCACGGAAATCAGGATCAACTGTTAACAATGCACGTGCGATACCATGACGGATTGCACCTGATTGTCCAGCATATCCTCCACCGTTTACGTTAACCATTACGTCATATGCGCCTTTTGTTTCAGTTACGCCAAATGGTTGGTTGATAACTTCACGTAGGTCAGCATGTGGGATATATGTTTCAATGTCTTTTTTGTTAATAGTAATTTGACCAGTTCCTGGTACTAAACGTACGCGAGCAACTGCGTTTTTACGACGGCCTGTGCCGATATATTGTGCTTGTGCCAATGAAATTCCCTCCTGTTAAATTAAGTTTGTGATATCTAATACTTCTGGTTGTTGTGCTGCATGTGGATGAGTTCCTTCAGCATAAACGTGTAATTTCATGCCTTGAGCACGACCTAAAGTATTTTTAGGTAACATACCTTTAACAGAATTTTCAATTAAACGACGAGAATTTTTCTCACGTAATTCGCCTGCTGAGATTGATTTCAATCCACCGATGTAACCTGAGTGGTGGTGGTAAATTTTACCGTCTGCTTTATTACCTGTTAATTTAATTTTATCTGCATTAATTACGATGACAAAATCACCTGTATCCACGTGTGGAGTGAATGTTGGTTTATTTTTTCCACGTAGAATTGATGCTACGACTGCTGAAAGACGACCCATAGGAACATCTGTTGCATCAACGACATACCATTTACGTTCTACTTCGCCAGCTTTGGCCATATATGTTGTACGCACTATATTTTCCTCCAATTTCAATTTCGAATGTTTGACATGCATTTGAGTTTCCGGGGCTCTCATGGGGCAAACAATACCATTTAATATGATACCTACATTTTAAAGCAATGTCAATCTTTTTCTCTTTAAAATAGAAAAAAAGCTTCTTGGGTCAACCCCTAAGAAGCTTCATGACTCATTTAGATTAAGCAGGATCAATTTCTGGTGCGAAACCAAGTTTTGCTTGTAACATCCAGATTTTTTTCTCGATGTCTGTATTAAAGCTGGTAAAAATATCTTGGCTACTGTCATCGCCTTCATCGCCCGCTACCTTAATACCGGTTTTGTACAAGTCTGCTAAGTAGCGATAACCAGAAACTAAGGTCGCCATTCTTTCAGGAATCGTGCGCTCGTAACTTCCAATTTCATCTTTGATACCAGTATGATCAATAAACTCTTGTAAAGTTGAGTATGGTGCACCATCTAACGTAATCAAACGTTCTGAAATCACGTCTAATTGATCGTTAATTTCATCCATAAACTCATCCATTAAAGGGTGTAAGCTTAAGAACTCAGGACCACGCATATACCAGTGGGTTTGATGGATAATGACTGAAAATTGACTTAAATCTGCAACTAATTGATTCAATACTTTTTTGGTTTCTTGATATTTCATCTTTATCTCTCCTCACTTTTGATACTTCTAGCATAATACGAATGCTTAGAAATGTACACCGATTCTACATATTTGAGAAAGATTCTCATTTTTCTTTGATTTCTTCCAGATTCGGGACAATCACTTCTGACATGGCTTGCATCATTTCTGCTGCCAACTCTTCTTCGTCACGGACACCCGCGTAAAAAGCGAGGTACAAGCTAGCTAAGGTTTCATCTTGCCCGCCAACTATTTCCCATTTCCCTTTGTTTTGCTTGAGTTGCAAGGTAACTTCAGTTGATGTTTCCTTTGCCGGCGTTAAGGGAATTTGATCTTGCATGATTTTGACCGTTTCTGTGACTAACTTTTCAGGATCTTTCACTAGATTATTTTTCTCTTCAATTTTTTCTAACAATCCCGTAGTCGATGCTTTGAACAAGGCCATCAAGTCAAATCCCTTCACTTCATAAATCACATGGAAAATTGATTTGGTCTCAGTAATTTGTTTGACATTATAACTCGTTTGCTCTTTTACTTGCTTCATTAAGGCTTCTGAAATTTCTGCAGCGACTTGCTGATCGACCGCCTCACCACTTTGTAAAAGTCCTTCCGTAAAGTTTTCTTCAAAAGAAGTACGTTGCGATTGAAAAGCGGTCTCTAGTTCTTCACTTTGTAAGAAGTTTGTTTGAAAGGCTTCTGCTTTTTTCTCATAAATCATTTCATCTAGTAGTAATGGAGCTGCTTCTTCTGCTGGAATTGCTTTCGTACACCCTGCAAGTAACAACAAGGTAAATGCTGGCAGGACCATTCCGATCCATTTTTTGTGCATCTTTTTTTCCTCCTTCGTTTTGGTTCTATTTATTATTCACTGATTCTCGACTTTTTGTCTAGTAAAGACTCTTTTTGCGTATTTATCTTAAAAGAAACTAAGGAGAATTGCGATGTTCATTTTTTATATTGGTTGTTGCATTGGTTCATTCTTAACGGTCGTTGCTTGGCGTTTACCGATTGGGCAAGATTTTATTTTTTCTCGTTCCAACTGTCCGCATTGTCAAAAAAAACTGAAATACTATGAATTATTGCCACTCTTTTCAATAATTATTTCTCGTTTTCGTTGTTCTACTTGCAAAATAAAGGTGCCCATTTTTTATCTGTTTAGTGAGCTGAGCTATGGATTTCTTTTGGTCATCCTTGTTAAACAAACCCCTTCACCGATGCAAGTCCCTTTTTTTTTATGGCTGACGATGGCCTATTTACTTTCCTTGACTGATTATTTTTACCTAATTGTTGAACCAAAAATTTTAGCTAGTTTTGGAACGCTTCTTTGGTTTCTACTCTTTTATCAGCAATGGGTTTTTCATTTAGGTACGTTCAGTTTCGTGTGCTTTGCTACGATTCTCATTTCACTTTTTTTCCGTTCTTATCTTGGCTTTGGTGACTTGTTGTTACTCTTAATTTGGAGTCCTTGGCTTACTTTTACTCAGTTTTTTCTCCTGTTAGCCTGTGCAAGTTGTTCAGCTCTATTATTTTTTATTTGTTATTTTCTCTTCAAAAGACAAGTTTTGCTCTATCTCCCCTTTGTCCCCTTTTTGAGTCTTGGACTCCTCATCGTTCTCATTTTCTAACATACAAAAAAGCTGACGAGAAATTCCGTCAGCTTTTATTCTTCTTACATACGTACTGCAAAGTCTGGTGCGAATCCACCAACTGAACCAACTGTTACACTTTGGCCTGGAGCAGGTGCATGGATGTATTGTCCGCCACCTAATGCAATGGCTACGTGATGTGTGCCACCTGGTGCACCCCAGAAGTATAGATCGCCTGCTTGTGCTTCCCCTACAGAAATCGTTGCGCCGGCACTTTCTTGTGGAACGGTCCAACCGCCAATTTCACGTCCAGCTGCATGACGAAACACGTAACTAGTGAAGCCAGAACAGTCAAAGCTTTCTGGTCCTTTAGCTCCCCAAACATAAGGTTTTCCAATATGTTTGTATGCTTCTGCAATAACTGCAGAGGCATTTCCTGATGGTGCAGGAGCGGGTGCTGGCGTTGACGGTGCTTCCGGTTGTGGTGCCGGAGTTTGAACGTTGTTACTTGTGTTGTTATTATTATTTGCATTGTTGTTTGTATTGTTGTTGCCACCTGTACTTGGTGCTTCAACACTTGGTTGTGTCACTGTTTCATTGTTCGATTGACTTGAGTCATTACGATTCGCATCGGTATTATTGGCTGGCGTTTCAGCTGCTGCTTGTTGTGCTGCTGCACGACGTTGTGTTTCTGCCGCTAAACGCTCTGCTTCTGCAATTCGTGCACGTTCTGCTTCTGCTTGCGCTTTACGATCTCGAATCGCTTCTTTTTCACTTTCTTTTGACGCTTGTTGTAAGGCAAAGTCAGCTTTTGCAACAGCTAAATCAGCCTGGCTTCGTTCAAGTTCACCCTTTTGTGCTTCTAGTGTCACTTGGTTTTCTTGAATTTCAGTCATTTTTGCGTCATTTTCTGCTTTTTTATCTTCGACTGCTTGTTTGTCTTCTTTTTGTTGTGTGACTAAATCGTTATTTGCATTCACGATTGTTGACATTGCTTGGATACGACCAATTGCATCTGTTAATGATTCAGCTGTTAAAACCGCTTCAATCACTGTTGTTTGACTGCCGTTTACTTGGACGTCACGAGCTTGGTTACGGATTGCTTCTTCGCGTCGCTCAATTCGAACTTCTAGATCCGCAATTTCTTGTTGTAATTGCTCTGTTTCTTTTGCTAACGTTTGTTGTTTTTCTAATAGCTCTTGTGCTTTGGCATTAATGCTTGCTACTTCACCTTCTAATGTGTCGATTTGTGATTGTAAGCGTGCCTGTTGGCTTTTTAATGCACTAATTTCTTTGTCTTTTTGTTCCAATTGTGTATCAAAATCATCTGCTAACGCCACGGTAGGTGCGATCACTGCAGTAAATAATAGGGAACCTGCGACTAATGACGATAATATTCGTTTCTTCAAGATCTATTCCTCCGACTAAGTAATATATTTAAGTAATTTTTAAGTTAAATTAAAGTTTTCCTCAATTTCTATAACAATGTGATTGTAACATAGACGTATGACAGTTTGATAAACCCAATGTTACAAATATATTTCAATTCACACCTTATAACGAGCTTTTTGGCGTCTTTCCCGACATTTTTGTTTAAAAAAACGGATTAAGCTTGAGGAAGTAACTGTTTTAAATCAACTGTTTTAAAAATTAGCCGGATCAGACCATCTTCATCGTATTGACTTTCATATAAAAGCCCGATTTTTCCATCGTTCAATGCAGCCATCGAAGAATAAATAAAAGATTGTTCTTCAATCACTTGTTCGTACGTCCATGTTTTCCCTGCATCAAGACTGACTCGTAAGACACCGTTTTTTCTTTCTTTCTTATCATTTGGTCCTAGGTAGACCCAAACGCTCTCATCCAAGCCTTGGATGGCATGCAAGAGACTAAACTGACAAACTGGATTAATCAAGGTTTCTTCAAAAGTGATTTCTCCCCATGAAAAAGCACCATCTTGACTGACTGCTTTTGCCAGGCAGCCTTTACCGTAGTGGTTGCGCATATAGATCGCAACGGAGCCATCCAATTGTTCGACCACTTGAGATTCAGTTAATTCGTATTTTTTCAAGGCATGCCCTAATGTTTCGGCTGTTGTTTGAGTAAGGGAAATGGGCCGATTGTCATTGGGTGATTGCCCTCTTTGCCAAGTCTGTCCATGGTCATCACTGTAAATGACACTACAAGAGAAAAAACCACTGGCATTCATAAAATAAATCGGAAATACTAGACGACCTTGATGCGCTCCTTTTTGTAGCTGAATCCCAATACCCGGGCCAGTTCCAATAAAGCTCATCCACTCTTCTTTCACCTGTAAGTTCAAGTCAATCGGTTTGGACCATGTCGAGCCTTCATCATCACTGTAGATGATTTGCAGGTAGCTTGTCGGTGCCTCATACAATTGCTGCTCTTTCAATTCGTCAAATTTCTCATAAATCGTACCTAAAGCAACAGCACCTTTAAAGACACGACCCGTTTGATCAACACGATAATCCGTAAGCGCTTCCTCGTCTTTTGTGTAAACGCGACCATCTTTGGCTAAGAGATAGGGATAGTAATGTCGATTATACAAAATTCGACGCCCTTGTTCATCGAACCCACGGCCCACCCAACTGCTAAAGGCACCTACACCACCCGGGCTATGCGAATAAAGCAACCAAATTCTTTCCGTTGCTTGATCTTGCAATAAGGAACAGTCGATGGCAGCCGGACCATTTAAACCGGTGTCTCCCAAAAATTCAACCGTCGTTTGACAGGCACTCCACGTGTTTCCTTCATCAAAACTTCTACGAATCACGTTCTTAATTTCATTCGGATTATCTCGTTGACTCGCAATTCGAGCATCTGCCGCTGCAATTAGCGTTCCTTTTTTAGTATGCAATAATGCAGGGATACGAAACGCATGCGAATCGTGATCCCCTGGGGTGAATAATTCTTGGCCATCAGACATAAGATCAAACATATAAAATCAAACTCCTTTATTATTTGAGACTTCTAAAGAATGTGTCTCTTTATTTTTAAGTAATCATTAATAAGCAAATCGTTTATCTGCCGTAAAAGTAATGCTAAGCCATGTTTGATGTGGCGGGTAAATTTCTTCTAGCGCAGCGATCACTTCAGAACGCAACTGATCTTGCACTAAAATACTATCGAGTGTGGACTCGGGAGAGATGACGATATCCAGTTCAATTATTAAAGAATCACCAACTTTTGCCGTTCTCAAAATAGATTCTTCTATGCTAGATCTCTGTGTAATCCTTTGTTCAAGCACCTGAACAATTTCTTGCCGAATTTGAAGACTTGGCGTGCCTGAAAGCACCTCACGAAAATGGGCTTTAATTTCTCTAATTGAAATAAAAATAAAGTAACCCGTAATAAACAAAGTAACCACTGGGTCAATTGTTTGCGCCAATGTTTCATAATGAAGATGTGCGAGAAGGAGAGCAATTAAATACGAGACTAAAATACTCACACTAAAATAAAGGCCAAAACGCCATTGACGAATTTCCAGTTGCAGCATCCCGCTTATCGAAGTTCCTTTTTTTAATTTTTTCAAGATGAATAAGCAATAAACAATACTAAACAACGTATACAACCCACCAATGAGATAATTAATCTCATCATAACTATGAAAAAGTAAGGTCTCGACAGACTGAGTAATCCCAACAAGCGCAATCAATAATAAGACAAAATTGTTTATTAGTAAAATTAAAGGCGAGAGAACATCCTTACCGAAAGGAAAATTTTTGAAGTCTTCCTTTTCAATATATTTTGCGACAAAAAGCATTATTGCTGCCATTACTGTTCCAACTATTGTGAAGAATCCATCAAGAATAATCACAGAGGTATGAAAAAACCAGCCGAAAATAATGGAACTTACTCCTAATATACCACTACTAATAATGGATAAATACAGTTTTGAAAATGTTTCTTTCTGCATAATTCCTCCTCTAAAAAAGCTGATAAAATTATAACATACCTGCTACGTTTTTTTAAAAGAATCTTTTTCTCAATGTCATTTTATTACCGCCATTCATTTTTGAATGCAATAAAAAGGTCTTCCTCATAATCACAAGCATCATGAGAAAAGACCTTTTTACCAAAATATTTTTTTAAGCGGGTACATGGTTATTAGAAACAAGCCCATATTTAACAATAGTGTTGGGGCAAGTAGCTGTGTCACAAAATAAAGTAAGTCAACATGAATCAGATTAAAAATCACCTGAATAAACAAAATGACAATTTCAAAAAAGGTCACGAAGATAATCATTCCAAAAAAAAGATTAAATGAGTTTTCAAAGATAATTTCTTTTAAGAAAGACATCAAAGCAATCGTTAGCGGGAAAACAACAATATAAATACCAAGTAGTCCCAGATAATATAAATCAAAAATACCACCAATAATTAATGATGTCACGAGGAGGTAGTTTTTCGGCAAATACCGAACTGCAAACAAGAACGCGATTAAAGCAAGATGACTCCGCCAAATATAACGATTTTGATTGAATGCGGTAAGTAACTGGGTGAGGTGTGCGTCAATTAAAATTAAGAAAAAGAATAAAAATGGGGCGCCATACTGAATTCGTTTTGAAATCATTCTTCTTCCTCACCTACTCCTCGCTTAATAACAGTCACCACGAGTAAGTCAGACATCTCTGCATACGGCTTTAAATACACTTGACGTGTCAAACCAAAGCGATCGGTACTTTCTTTGAGAGTGGTCCCTACCGGTAAATCCGCGGGTGATCCGCCACCAAGACCTGACGTCTGAACGACTGAGCCTTCAGGAATATTGGCTTCTCCAGTAATTTGTTCGATTACTAAACGATTCGTTTTTCGATCATAGCCTTTTAATATACCAAAAGCTTCTCCTTTTTCACTGGAGATTCTGACTGGAAATTGATTACTTGTTTGATTGCTTGAAGTTAGTAACTCTACTTTGGAAGAATAAGGATTGACTTCAATCACACGACCAATTAAGCCTTGTTTAGAAAGTACGGGCATATTGACTTCAATCTCATCCGTGCTTCCACGATCTATAACAAGCATATCTTGCCAAGTATCAGGAGAACGTGAGATGACATTGCTTGTAATTTTCTCAAATTTTGTGAGCGTGCTTTGCAGTTCAAGTTCCTCTGTAAGTGTTGCAATTTCTCGCTCATTGTTTTTATTTTGTTGAACCATTGCATCATACGCATCGATTTTTTCTTTCAACCGTTCGTTTTCTTCATAAGTAACAAAAAGATTTTCAACCGCATTCGCACTTTTTTCAACCCAACGAATGGGGGCAGAAATAACTCGGTCCACACCAGCAACGACATCGTTAATGACTGCTTGCCCAAAAATCGGCTTGTCTGCAACGGCTCTTCTAGTAATGGTGATACTTAATGTACTAACAATAATAATCACAAGGATTAACGTGATAATGATATTTTTATTTGGATTAAATTTTTTCACAAAAGGCACCTCATATTTATACAGACTGATAGTCTAAATTGTACCACTAATTTCTTGGAAACAAAAGAAAAGGTGAGACTCTTAAGCTTTTTTGAACACTTTTGTTTCAAAAAAAGTGAAGTCTCCCCTTCTTATTTATCTCGCGATTGAATGACCGCAACCAAGCCTGCATCAAAGGAAATTTGCGCTGTTTCTCCAAGAAATTCATTGCTCGCTAGTGAGGTTGGATAATCGATATCTACCTGTTTTAAAGTATATTTACTATCTGTTAAAGTTAAGTTACGGATAGGCGTCAGGCAACAATAGCCTAAATATTTCATCATAGGAATCCTTTTCACTTGATGGTTTCCCGGTAATAGGTAGGTCACTGTGTTTTGTGCGTCACGCAAGCAAATCTGATTGCTATGTTTTTTAAAACGAGGTTCAAAAATCATCCATAAATTAGATAACAAATGATCTAAGCGACCGCCTGTTACACCAATCAATTCAATTTTAGCGGTTGGATAGTGCCTAAGTGCATACCCTAAAGCAAGTTGTGTGTCTGTTTCATCCTTTTCAGCTGGCGCCATTTGAACTTTTTTTGCTTTTTTAAAAACAAAGGCTTTTTCAACGGCACTTAACGAATCAAAATCTCCAATAGCTAAATCCAAAGGGTATCCGGCTTCAAGTAAATACAAACTTCCCCGATCAATCCCAATATAAATATCATAATGATCTTGGAGTCTAGGCCAATGTTCAACGGTTCCACCAGCGACTAATAAGACATTCATCCTTCTAATACCTGCTTTAAGTTTTGTATTTGTTGTGCAGGTTTTTCTGCATCATAAATATAGCTACCTGCTACAAAAACGTTTGCTCCTGCTGCCTTACATAATTCTGCTGTTTCTGGAATAATCCCACCATCCACCTGTATATCATAAGTATACCCTCGCTCTGCTCTTATTTGAGCCAGTTCGCGGATTTTATCTAAGGTTTCTGGAATAAACTGCTGACCGCCAAATCCCGGATTGACCGTCATCACAAGCACTTGATCTACCATACTTAAGACGTGTTTAATGGCACAAATCGGTGTGCCGGGATTCACAACAACTTCTGCTTTTACTTTTTGAGCCTTAATGAGCTGAATCGTCCGATGAATATGAGGGTCTGCCTCAACATGAACACCAATAATGTCGGCACCTGCTGCAACAAATTCATGGATATAACGTGCAGGATCTGCCACCATTAGATGGACATCGAGTGGAAGCCTTGTATGTGGGCGTAATGCTTTCACAACATTGGAGCCAAAAGTAATACTTGGAACAAACTGACCGTCCATCACATCAATATGAATATAATCGGCACCGTGCTTTTCAACAAAAGCTACATCTCTTTGTAAATTGGCAAAATCGGCACTTAAAATCGAAGGGGCTAATTTCATGTTCTATTCATCTCCTATTTCTTCTTACGATAGATTGGTTTTCTGTTTTTTACTTCATTTAAAAATTGCAAGTAGTTTTCATAACGAGTCGTTGCGATTCGACTTGCCTCAACACTGGCTTTCACTGCACAATCGGGTTCATTGACGTGCGAACACTCTCTAAAGCGACAATCACTTGCTACCTCTACAAATTCAGGAAACAACTTGGGTAACTCTCGTTCATCCACTTCTAAAAAATCGATTGAACTAAAGCCTGGCGTGTCTGCAACAAGTCCACCAGCAATTGCTAGTAACTCGACATGACGCGTTGTATGCCTTCCACGTCCTAAGGCAGCCGATATTTCGGCTGTTTCCAAAGCCAAATCTGGAACAATTCGATTTAATAAGGTTGATTTCCCAGCACCAGATTGCCCCATAAAAACTGTTAACTTTTCCTTGAACGTTTCTTCGATTTCAATAACCGAGGCAGCATCTTCAGTCGCTACAATTACTGGATAACCAATACGGTCGTAGACTTGTTTTATTTCAGATACCATTACTTGGTCCGTTAATAAATCAACTTTGGTTAAATAAATAATTGGTTGAATATCTTCATATTCCAATGAGACTAAAAAACGATCCAGTAAATTATAAGAAAAATTGGGTTCAACTAGACTAGTAACAACGACTCCCTGATCGACATTCGCAACTGCTGGACGAACTAATTGGTTTTTTCGTGGTAAGACCTCTAATAAATAACCATCAATGGAACTACTACTTTCAAAAATAACGTTATCACCTACGAGAGGAGTAATTTTACGTTTACGAAAATTACCTCTTGCTCGCGTCTGATACGTTTCTCCGCTATTTTCAATATAATAAAAACCACTAAGCGCCTTTATAATTTTTCCTTCCAAACACACGCCTCCTCTTTCTTTGCTTCCTTATTGTATCATATTTCGAAAATAAATAAAAAAGTAGAAGGCATCGAATGAAACATTGATGTCTTCTACTTTAACTTGTCTATTTACTATCGGGAAGACAGGATTCGAACCTGCGACCCCTTGGTCCCAAACCAAGTGCTCTACCAAGCTGAGCTACTTCCCGTACAATATGTAACGATGCACCCAAGAGGAGTCGAACCTCTAACCG
>NZ_JBTXLU010000021.1:0-3126 GCF_054871745.1 Enterococcus sp. LJL98
AAGGTTGAGAAGGTTAAGTGAATAAGGGCGCATGGTGGATGCCTTGGCACTAGAAGCCGATGAAGGACGGGACGAACACCGATATGCTTTGGGGAGCTGTACGTAAGCTTTGATCCAGAGATTTCCGAATGGGGAAACCCAACATCTTTGATAGGATGTTACTTTTCAGTGAATACATAGCTGATTAGAGGTAGACGCAGAGAACTGAAACATCTAAGTACCTGCAGGAAGAGAAAGAAAATTCGATTCCCTTAGTAGCGGCGAGCGAAACGGGAAGAGCCCAAACCAACAAGCTTGCTTGTTGGGGTTGTAGGACTCCAATGTGGTAGTCCTTTCAGATAGTCGAAGAACTTGGAAAAGTTCGTCAAAGAGGGTAAAAACCCCGTAGGCGAAATCTGAAAGACACCTAGGAGGATCCTGAGTACGGCGGAACACGAGGAATTCCGTCGGAATCCGGGAGGACCATCTCCCAAGGCTAAATACTCTCTAGTGACCGATAGTGAACCAGTACCGTGAGGGAAAGGTGAAAAGCACCCCGGAAGGGGAGTGAAATAGATCCTGAAACCATGTGCCTACAACAAGTTAGAGCCCGTTAATGGGTGATAGCGTGCCTTTTGTAGAATGAACCGGCGAGTTACGATTATCTGCGAGGTTAAGTCGAAGAGACGGAGCCGTAGCGAAAGCGAGTCTGAATAGGGCGAATGAGTAGGTGGTCGTAGACCCGAAACCATGTGATCTACCCATGTCCAGGTTGAAGGTGCGGTAAAACGCACTGGAGGACCGAACCCACGTATGTTGAAAAATGCGGGGATGAGGTGTGGGTAGCGGAGAAATTCCAAACGAACTTGGAGATAGCTGGTTCTCTCCGAAATAGCTTTAGGGCTAGCGTCAGATTTTAAGAATGATGGAGGTAGAGCACTGTTTGGACTAGGGGCCCATCTAGGGTTACCGAATTCAGATAAACTCCGAATGCCATTCATTTATATCTGGCAGTCAGACTGTGAGTGATAAGATCCATAGTCGAGAGGGAAACAGCCCAGACCACCAGCTAAGGTCCCAAAATATATGTTAAGTGGAAAAGGATGTGGGGTTGCACAGACAACTAGGATGTTGGCTCAGAAGCAGCCACCATTTAAAGAGTGCGTAATAGCTCACTAGTCGAGTGACCCTGCGCCGAAAATTTACCGGGGCTAAACATATTACCGAAGCTGTGGAGTGTACGTAAGTACACTGGTAGGAGAGCGTTCTAAGGGCGTCGAAGGTAGACCGTGAGGACTGCTGGAGCGCTTAGAAGTGAGAATGCCGGTATGAGTAGCGAAAGACAGGTGAGAATCCTGTCCACCGTATGACTAAGGTTTCCTGGGGAAGGCTCGTCCGCCCAGGGTTAGTCGGGACCTAAGCCGAGGCCGATAGGCGTAGGCGATGGACAACAGGTTGATATTCCTGTACTCGTTGTTTTTGTTTGAACGATGGAGGGACGCAGTAGGCTATGGAATGCAGACGATTGGAAATGTCTGTCCAAGCAATAAGTCCGAGTGAGAGTCAAATGCTTTCATTCATTAAGGACAAGTTGTGATGGGGAGGGAAATAATAGTACCGAAGTTCCTGATGTCACACTGCCGAGAAAAGCTTCTAGTTAGAAACCAACGACCCGTACCGTAAACCGACACAGGTAGTCGAGGAGAGTATCCTAAGGTGTGCGAGAGAACTCTCGTTAAGGAACTCGGCAAAATGACCCCGTAACTTCGGGAGAAGGGGTGCTGTTCGTCAGAACAGCCGCAGTGAATAGGCCCAAGCGACTGTTTATCAAAAACACAGGTCTCTGCAAAATCGAAAGATGAAGTATAGGGGCTGACGCCTGCCCGGTGCTGGAAGGTTAAGAGGAGTGCTTAGCGCAAGCGAAGGTACGAATTGAAGCCCCAGTAAACGGCGGCCGTAACTATAACGGTCCTAAGGTAGCGAAATTCCTTGTCGGGTAAGTTCCGACCCGCACGAAAGGCGTAACGATTTGGGCACTGTCTCAACGAGAGACTCGGTGAAATTTTAGTACCTGTGAAGATGCAGGTTACCCGCGACAGGACGGAAAGACCCCATGGAGCTTTACTGTAGTTTGATATTGAGTGTCTGTACCGCATGTACAGGATAGGTAGGAGCCGTAGAGATCGGGACGCTAGTTTCGATGGAGGCAATGGTGGGATACTACCCTTGCGTTATGGCCACTCTAACCCGCATCACTAATCGTGATGGGAGACAGTGTCAGATGGGCAGTTTGACTGGGGCGGTCGCCTCCTAAAAGGTAACGGAGGCGCCCAAAGGTTCCCTCAGAATGGTTGGAAATCATTCGTAGAGTGCAAAGGCAAAAGGGAGCTTGACTGCGAGAGCTACAACTCGAGCAGGGACGAAAGTCGGGCTTAGTGATCCGGTGGTTCCGCATGGAAGGGCCATCGCTCAACGGATAAAAGCTACCCTGGGGATAACAGGCTTATCTCCCCCAAGAGTCCACATCGACGGGGAGGTTTGGCACCTCGATGTCGGCTCGTCGCATCCTGGGGCTGTAGTCGGTCCCAAGGGTTGGGCTGTTCGCCCATTAAAGCGGCACGCGAGCTGGGTTCAGAACGTCGTGAGACAGTTCGGTCCCTATCCGTCGCGGGCGTTGGAAATTTGAGAGGAGCTGTCCTTAGTACGAGAGGACCGGGATGGACTTACCGCTGGTGTACCAGTTGTCTCGCCAGAGGCATCGCTGGGTAGCTATGTAGGGAAGGGATAAACGCTGAAAGCATCTAAGTGTGAAGCCCACCTCAAGATGAGATTTCCCATTTCTTTAAGAAAGTAAGAACCCTGAAAGATGATCAGGTAGATAGGTCAGGAGTGGAAGTGCAGTGATGTACGGAGCGGACTGATACTAATCGTTCGAGGACTTAACCAAAGTTCTTAAAATAGTCTTGGTAAGACGCAATGATTTCTTCAAATCCAGTTTTGAGTGAGCAATGTTTACTCAACAATTAAATAGTGTGGTGGCGATAGCGAGAAGGATACACCTGTACCCATGCCGAACACAGAAGTTAAGCTTCTTAGCGCCGATTGTAGTGAAGGGTTTCCCTTTGTGAGAGCAGGACGTCGCCACGC
>NZ_JBTXLU010000022.1:0-1726 GCF_054871745.1 Enterococcus sp. LJL98
TGAATTGCCCCCTGTCAAGTAGACAGTATTAAAAACAAAAAACAATCTTTTAGTTTAACGCAATCTTTTATCCTGAGATTGCGTTTTTTATGCTGCTAATTTTCGGTATTCATTGGGTGAGTAACTATTTAATGATTCGACATACCGATAGTTATTGTAGTAGCGAATATATCGAGAAACATCGTTACAGACAGCTTCATAGCTGTCTAATTTCTTTATATAAAAGCTCTCAGCTTTATAAGTTCCCCAGAAACGCTCGATTGGTTGATTATCTAAACAGCGTCCGGGACGAGACATACTCTTAGTGAAATGATAAATCTCACTTAGTCGTTTGTATTCATAAGAGGTATATTGATACCCTCGATCACTTTGAATGATTGGACGTGCTTTCGGATTCTTTTTCATTGCTCGATGAATGGTTTCCATAACGAGCATGTTGTTATTAGAAGGACCAACAACATATGAAACAATCGAATTGTCATACATATCAATAATCGCGCTTAAATAAGCCTTTCGACCACTTCCGTATCTCAATTCTGTTACATCTGTCGACCATTTTTGGTTTGGTGCGGTTGCTGAAAAGTTTCGATTTAAAACATTTTCAGCGGTATGGTGTTCGAGTGTTTTCATATAATTCGGGCGCTTCTTACGAATGACGGAACGAATGCCTAAAGCCTTCATTAAGCGATAGAAGCGTTTTTTATTGTAAGATTTTTTTAGTTTACGATTGAGTTGGGTTCTCATTTGGCGATAACCTAGAATCTTGTCTCTTTTGATCCAATGCTGGTACATCATCTTTGCCAGCTGACTATTTTCTTGTTCTGCGATTGAAGGTTTCCATTTTAACCATTTATAATAGCCCGAGCGGCTAACGCCTGCGAGTTTACATAGTTGTAAGATTGGATAACTTTTCTCCTCGTGTAACTCTTTGATTGCTTGAAATTCAGATGCATACTTAACGAGGGTTAGTGAGGAGGTCTGCTTCTGATTTCTTGTAACTTTTTTGCAAAATCATTTTCCATCTCTAAGTACTGATTACGAGCCTCCAGTTCTTTAATTCGAAGCTGTAATCGTTCATTTTCAGTTAATTCCACCAAGTTCTTTGTACGGCCACGTAAATCTTGTAGTCCAATTTCTCCTTGTTCTTTATATTTTTTTACCCAAGAATAAATCTGTTGGTAGCTTATTTTATATTTATCAATCGCCAGTTGATAATCTTGCCCGTTGGCAATCGTAAATTGTACGATTTCAATGCGTTCTTCTAGTGTTGTTTTTCGTCCTTTATTCATGGTAGATTTCCCCCTTCCTCCTGTTGTTCCAGAAAGTTTTCTACCATCATTATACTTCGAAATCCATCGGCTTAAAACACTCTCATTAGAAACACCAAATTTTTTTGTCACTTCTGAGATACTTTTCTTTTCAGAAAGAACGGATTTAATTGCCTCATATTTTAATTCTTCGCTATATCGATTCCAGGTATTCGACTCTTTTAATTCTTCTAATCCATTTTGTTTGTATTTATGAACCCATCTTTGAATTGTGGAAGAACTTACACCCCTTCTTTTAGCGGTGTGGCTTATACTCGCTTCTCCTCTTAAAACAGGTAAAATACAATGATACTTTTCAATAGCGGTGTGCTTACTTCTTTTAGACATACAAAAAACTCCTCTCATAGTAGACTAGAATTTTTATTTTTTCTAGTGTCTACTATGAGGGGAGCATATCA
>NZ_JBTXLU010000023.1:0-1679 GCF_054871745.1 Enterococcus sp. LJL98
TTTATTACCACCTTGTTTTAGTGACGAAATATCGTAGACAAGTAATTGATGATGAAATATCTGACTATGCTAAAGCGACTTTTGAAAGAATTTCAGAATCATATCACATTACGTTAGTTGAGTGGAATCATGATAAAGATCATGTTCATATTATGTTCAAAGCTCAACCTAAAACAGAATTGACAAAATTCATCAATGCCTATAAAAGTGCCAGTTCCCGTTTGATAAAACGTGACTATCCAAGAGTCAAACAATTTCTTTGGAAAGAAATGTTCTGGTCTAAAAGTTTTTGTCTTTTGACAACTGGTGGCGCACCAATTGATGTGATTAAGAAGTATATCCAAAATCAAGGAAACAATCATAAATAGAAAGCAGGTGAGCTTTATGGAACGACTAAAAGCATACAAATTCAGGTTATATCCAACAGAAGAGCAAGAAATCTTCTTTGCGAAGTCTTTTGGTTGTGTCCGTAAGGTATACAATCTAATGCTTGATGACCGAAAAAAGGCGTATGAAGAATTCAAAAATGATTCTTCTAAAAAAATGTCGTTCCCAACACCTGCTAAATACAAGGAAGAATTTCCGTTTTTGAAGGAAGTTGATAGCCTTGCTTTAGCGAATGCTCAACTCAATTTAGATAAGGCCTATAAGAATTTCTTTCGGGATAAATCCGTTGGATTTCCACGTTTCAAAAGTAAGAAAAATCCTGTTCAGAGTTATACAACGAATAATCAAAATGGTACAGTCACTTTGATTGACAATAAATTCATCAAAGTTCCTAAATTGAAATCCTTAATCAGAATCAAACTTCATAGGCAACCTAAAGGCCAGATTAAATCTGCCACAATATCGCGTCACTCAAGTGGTAAATACTCTATTTCTTTATTATGCAAAGAAGAAGTGAGTGAATTACCTAAAACGAATTCCGCAATTGGTATTGACTTAGGAATTACAGACTTTGCGATTCTTTCTGACGGTCAAAAAATTGATAATAATAAATTCACATCCAAAATGGAAAAGAAACTCAAACGTGAACAACGCAAGTTGTCAAGACGTACATTATTAGCTAAACAGAAAGGTATCAATCTGTTTGAAGCGGAAAACTATCAAAAACAAAAACGTAAAGTGGCTAGATTACATGAAAAAGTAATGAATCAACGTACTGATTTTCTGAATAAGCTTAGTACAGAAATTATCAAAAATCACGATATTATTTGTATTGAAGACTTAAACACAAAAGGTATGTTGCGTAATCATAAATTAGCAAAAAGTATTTCTGATGTGTCGTGGTCTAGTTTTGTCACTAAATTACAATACAAAGCTGACTGGTATGGACGTAAAATTATCAAGATAGATAAATGGTTTCCATCAAGTCAAATTTGTTCAGAATGTGGCCATAAAGACGGTAAGAAAACTCTCGATATTCGAGAATGGATTTGCCCTATTTGTCATACCCATCACGACCGAGATATCAATGCTAGTATCAATATCCTGACCGAAGGTCTAAGAATACAAACATTAGCTTAGATAAAATCAAGAACCGTAGGAACTACGGGGATAGCTTGGTAAATAAGAGAAACCGCTGTTAGTGAAGAAATAAGCTATCAAGTATGCTCTATTCCCAAGAAGCTCCCACTTCAAGCGTTAAGAACCTTCAGGTTTAGCTAAGTGGTGAGTAG
>NZ_JBTXLU010000024.1:0-1677 GCF_054871745.1 Enterococcus sp. LJL98
AATCGAGTAGGAGAATAATCATTAAATGATTATTCGTCCTCTCACACCACCGTACGTACGGTTCCGTATACGGCGGTTCAACTTTACATCACGTGTACTTTTTGGTATTGTTTAACTGAAAAGAGTAAACCAAAACGTTCCAAGCGTTCATTGGTTATCGTGGTTGTTAAAACCCACGATTGAGCTATTCTGGCAATTCCTTTGCTAGAGTAGCTATTTTTATACGCTTCGTAGGAAGGCATTCCTAATTTGATAAGATTCTTCCTTCTGGTTTTGGGTGTCTTCCATTGTTTCCAAATACACATTCTTAACCTTCTTCTGACTTTCGAATCCATCAATAATAGGAATCGCTTCATCTTGCCTATTCGATAGTAGTTTACCCAACCTCTTACGAGTTGGTTGATTCTCTCTATCCTTGACTTTGTGTCAATTCCCCAATTCCTTTTCGTTAACTTTTTCAATTTATAATTGAACTCCGCCATTGATATTGCGTGTGGTTTTGCTTGGTAGATTTGGGTTTTTCTATTATAGAAGAAACCAAATCCTAGGAATTTAAATGATGGGTCTGTCGGTCGAACGATTTTCGATTTTTCTGCATTCACGATTAATCCTAACTTTTCCTCAATAAAGTGGGTAATGTTTCTCAGAACTCTCCTAGCGGACATTTCACTTTTGACAAAGATAATACAATCATCGGCGTAGCGTACAAACTTTAGCTCTCGCCTTTCCAATTCGTTATCTAATTCATTAAGCATAATGTTACTTAGTAATGGAGATAGATTTCCACCTTGTGGCGTTCCTACAATCGACTCTTTATATCCTTCATCCGTTTGTACTCCGCTAACGAGATACTTGCGTATTAGTGAAATAACATCTCCGTCCTTGATTGTTCTTGCGATTAAGTTCATTAATCTATCATGGTTGACGGTATCAAAGAAGCGTTCCAAATCAATGTCAACTATCCATTGGTAACCGTCATTGATATTGGTTAATGTTTCAAGGATTGCCATTTCTGCATAACGATGAGGACGAAAGCCATAACTATTTTTATGAAATTGTTTTTCATAGATAGGGCTAAGAACTTGTGCGATTGCTTGTTGAATCACTCGGTCGACCACTGTTGGAATTCCTAGCTGGCGTTTTCTTCCATCTGCTTTTGGGATTTCTACGCGCAAAACAGGTTTCGGTTGATAGGTGCGTTGAAGAATTTGTTTTCTTATCTCTCCTTCATGTTCCGAAAAGTAGAGAAATAGCTCGTCTACCATCATTCCATCGATGCCAGGGACACCTTTATTTTGTTTGACGCGTTGAATCGCTCGGTTCAGATTTTCTCTTTCCAATATTTGAATCATCAATTTTTCTGTATACACGTGTGTTAATCCTTTCTTTTCTCGTGGAGTGGCTATCTGTTTTCTTGCTCAATGCCAACAGTCTTCTTTCCCTCCCAATTGAGAAGTGTTAACGATAAAGTTGTTCCGTCCTTCGCTCTTCTCAACTTTCATTGAGTCTCTTCACTACTATGACTTCTGCTGACTTCTCATTTTCCAGTCTTGTATCACTACAAGGGTTTGATTTAGAGAAATGAGACCTCCCCAGTTAAGGTGCAAACTCTTCCCTTCCATCTATCTGCCACATTTACACCAATTGATTCTTACAGGTAGTTATTGGACTTTAGCT
>NZ_JBTXLU010000025.1:0-1666 GCF_054871745.1 Enterococcus sp. LJL98
TTTTGAGCTTAACAATCGAAAGATTGTTTCAACTTTTTTAATGAGAGTTTGATCCTGGCTCAGGACGAACGCTGGCGGCGTGCCTAATACATGCAAGTCGAACGCTTCTTTTTCATCGAACTTCGGTTCACCGAAAAAGAAGAGTGGCGGACGGGTGAGTAACACGTGGGTAACCTACCCATCAGCGGGGGATAACACTTGGAAACAGGTGCTAATACCGCATAATCTTTTTCTTCGCCTGAAGGAAAAGTGAAAGACGCTTTTGCGTCACTGATGGATGGACCCGCGCTGCATTAGCTAGTTGGTGGGGTAACGGCTCACCAAGGCCACGATGCATAGCCGACCTGAGAGGGTGATCGGCCACACTGGGACTGAGAACGGCCCAGACTCCTACGGGAGGCAGCAGTAGGGAATCTTCGGCAATGGACGGAAGTCTGACCGAGCAACGCCGCGTGAGTGAAGAAGGTTTTCGGATCGTAAAACTCTGTTGTTAGAGAAGAACAAGGATGAGAGTAGAATGTTCATCCCTTGACGGTATCTAACCAGAAAGCCACGGCTAACTACGTGCCAGCAGCCGCGGTAATACGTAGGTGGCAAGCGTTGTCCGGATTTATTGGGCGTAAAGCGAGCGCAGGCGGTTCTTTAAGTCTGATGTGAAAGCCCCCGGCTTAACCGGGGAGGGTCATTGGAAACTGGAGAACTTGAGTGCAGAAGAGGAGAGTGGAATTCCATGTGTAGCGGTGAAATGCGTAGATATATGGAGGAACACCAGTGGCGAAGGCGACTCTCTGGTCTGTAACTGACGCTGAGGCTCGAAAGCGTGGGGAGCGAACAGGATTAGATACCCTGGTAGTCCACGCCGTAAACGATGAGTGCTAAGTGTTGGAGGGTTTCCGCCCTTCAGTGCTGCAGTTAACGCATTAAGCACTCCGCCTGGGGAGTACGGCCGCAAGGCTGAAACTCAAAGGAATTGACGGGGGCCCGCACAAGCGGTGGAGCATGTGGTTTAATTCGAAGCAACGCGAAGAACCTTACCAGGTCTTGACATCCTTTGACCACTCTAGAGATAGAGCTTTCCCTTCGGGGACAAAGTGACAGGTGGTGCATGGTTGTCGTCAGCTCGTGTCGTGAGATGTTGGGTTAAGTCCCGCAACGAGCGCAACCCTTATTGTTAGTTGCCATCATTTAGTTGGGCACTCTAGCGAGACTGCCGGTGACAAACCGGAGGAAGGTGGGGATGACGTCAAATCATCATGCCCCTTATGACCTGGGCTACACACGTGCTACAATGGGAGGTACAACGAGTCGCCAAGCCGCGAGGCCTAGCTAATCTCTTAAAACCTCTCTCAGTTCGGATTGTAGGCTGCAACTCGCCTACATGAAGCCGGAATCGCTAGTAATCGCGGATCAGCATGCCGCGGTGAATACGTTCCCGGGCCTTGTACACACCGCCCGTCACACCACGAAAGTTTGTAACACCCGAAGTCGATGAGGTAACCTTTTGGAGCCAGTCGCCTAAGGTGGGATAGATGATTGGGGTGAAGTCGTAACAAGGTAGCCGTATCGGAAGGTGCGGCTGGATCACCTCCTTTCTAAGGAATTTGTTTGAAGCATGAGTTTTTACTTGTGTCACTCAAACAGTACGGAAACTACACATCGTTGATTG
>NZ_JBTXLU010000026.1:0-1429 GCF_054871745.1 Enterococcus sp. LJL98
GAACCAACCATCATTCCTTTTACAAAGTATTTTTGTAGGAATGGATAAACCACAATGACTGGTAAAGTAGATACAATCATGACACCGTATTTAATAACGGCTGCCAATTGTTGTTTGGAATACATTAACTCAGCCATTTCACCAGTCATCGTTCCACCAATTGAGTTCGATGACATGTCTTGTAAGACTAAGATTTCACGTAATACCATTTGTAACGGGTACATTGCTTTGTCTGATAAATAAATTAAAGCACTAAAGAAGCCGTTCCAGTGACCGACACCATAGAATAAAGCCATTACTGCGATAATTGGTGTTGATAAAGGTAAAACAATTTTGGCGAATAATTTAAAGTCTGAACAGCCATCAATAATCGCTGCCTCTTCCATTTCACGTGGAATCGTGGTTTGGAAGAAAGTTCTTGTAACAACAATGTTATAGACTGAAGCGGCACCCGGTAAAACAAGAGCCCACACGGTATTTAACATTCCTAAGTTTTTGATAACTAAGTAACTTGGGATTAACCCACCACTGACGAACATCGTAATTAATAAGAATGTTGTAAATGTTTTGTGTCCGTAGAAGTCTGGACGAGATAAGGCATAAGCAGCTGGTAAGGTCACGACTAAGTTAATGGATGTTCCTAAAGCCGTATAATAAATCGTGTTTAAATACCCACGCCAAATGCTATTATTTTCAAGAATGGTTTGATACCCTTCCCATGTAAACCCTTTTGGCCAAAGCCACATCTCACCTGAGTTCACAAATTGCGGATCACTAATCGAAGCACTAATAATATAAATTAATGGATATAAAACAATTCCCACCGCTAAAAGGATGAAAATATAGTTAAATACCATAAAAATCTTATCGGCTTTTGTATCTTTCACTAAACGATTATTCATTTATATTCTCCTTCCTAGAATAGGCTTGATTCACCAAGCATATCAGCAATTTTATTGACAGAAATCATTAAGATCGCGTTAATCGCTGAGTTGAACAAACCAACGGCTGCAGCGTAACTGTATTGTGCTTCCAATAAACCTTGTTGGTAAACGAATGTCGCAATCACGTTTGATGACTCCATGTTTAATGGGTTTTGCATTAATAAGATTTTTTCATAACCTAAGTTCATGACAGAACCGACGTTCATGATTAATAAAATCACCATTGTTGGACGAATCGTTGGTAAGTTAATGTGCCAGATCCGTTGTAAACGTGTCGCGCCATCCACCACTGCTGCTTCATGTAACTGAGTATCGACTCCTGCCAAGGCTGCGAGGTAGATAACCGAACCCCAACCCGTTCCTTGCCAAACACCAGATAACACATAAACCGTTTTAAACCAACGTGGATCTTCCATAAATGAAATAGGTTGCATTCCGAAGAACTCAATCACGTGGTTGATAATCCCTGTTGATGGGTTTAAGAA
>NZ_JBTXLU010000027.1:0-1209 GCF_054871745.1 Enterococcus sp. LJL98
GGATTCAAAACAGTAATGACTCAATTAAACAAGGTTTCAGAATATAAAACATACCTCCGTCTAAAAAAGCAGCGATTCAAATGTAAATGCTGCGATCAAACTTTTACTGCAGAATCAACTTTAACTCATTTTAACTGCTCAATCTCCAATCGAGTGAAGTTAAAAATCGCTACAATGATAGAAGATAACGTATCGATGACTTATATCGCCAAACAAATCGGTGTGGCTACAATGACTATCTTAAGAGTTCTTAGGCATTTTTATCAACCGAGATTACCAGAAAAACAAGAGCTTCCAAAGGTGCTTTGTTTTGATGAATTTAAATCAGGGGGCGCAATGAGCTGTATCCTAATGGACGGTGAACACACACGGTTATTAGATATCTTAGAAGACCGACGAAAAGTAAAGCTTGAAGCCTATTTTCAACGATATTCCTTAAACGATCGACACCAAGTAAAAATCGTAGTTACTGACTTTTATGCTCCCTATATTTCTTTAACAAAAGCGCTTTTTCCAGAAGCGAAAGTATTAATTGATCGCTTTCATATTATTCAACTCATCAGTAAGTCCTTTCAAAATCATCGAATTGCGATTATGAAACGATTTTCTCAGTCTAACAAACGTCAGAAACATCTAAAGAAATATTGGAAATTGCTCCAAAAGAAAAATGTGGACTTAGACTAGGAAAAGCGTTATTGGCGCCCTTCCTTTAAGGCTCACTTGACTCAAACTGAAATCATTGATCGATTACTCTCTTACAGTGACGACCTTAAACAAGGCTACGAAATCTATCAATTATTTTTAAGTGTTCTTCAATATTCAGAAAAAGAAAAAGAACAAAAGGAAAGAACGAGTGAATTTAAAAGTTTATTGAATCAATCAATGAAGTTGTTCCCAAAGAGCTTTAAAACAACAATCAAAACCTATAAAAAATATCAGAAGGAAATTATCCTCGCCCTTACGCTACCCTATTCAAATGGCTCTGTAGAGGCCACAAATAATCATATTAAAGTTTTAAAACGAACGGCTTACGGATTTCGAAATTTCATCAACTTTAAAACAAGGATTTTTCTCAATCGAGGAAAGTATTTTAAAACAAAGCCCATCCAAAAAAATAAAAACGACCAAGCAGTGAAAATCGCCGCTTGATCGTTTGACTCTATTCTAAAGATTGTCTAAATATTTACCAACACCTATTGTTAAAGAGCC
>NZ_JBTXLU010000028.1:0-859 GCF_054871745.1 Enterococcus sp. LJL98
ATTTACTATCGGGAAGACAGGATTCGAACCTGCGACCCCTTGGTCCCAAACCAAGTGCTCTACCAAGCTGAGCTACTTCCCGTACAATATGTAACGATGCACCCAAGAGGAGTCGAACCTCTAACCGCTTGATTCGTAGTCAAGTACTCTATCCAATTGAGCTATGGGTGCAATACCGATTAAAAATGCCGAGGGCCGGAATCGAACCGGCACGATGATCACTCATCGCAGGATTTTAAGTCCTGTGCGTCTGCCAGTTCCGCCACCCCGGCATAAGAATTGGCTAAAGCGGAAAACGGGGTTCGAACCCGCGACCCCCACCTTGGCAAGGTGGTGCTCTACCACTGAGCTATTTCCGCAAATACTTTAATTGAAAATGCCGGCTAAAGGACTTGAACCCTCGACCCTCTGATTACAAATCAGATGCTCTACCAACTGAGCTAAGCCGGCGTATCTCTCATGCGGGTGAAGGGACTTGAACCCCCATGCCGTAAGGCGCTAGATCCTAAGTCTAGTGCGTCTGCCAATTCCGCCACACCCGCGTTTGAAACAATAAAATGAGTCGTACAGGATTCGAACCTGTGACCCTCTGATTAAAAGTCAGATGCTCTACCAACTGAGCTAACGACTCATAAATGGGGGTTAACGGGTTCGAACCGCTGACCCTCTGCTTGTAAGGCAGATGCTCTCCCAGCTGAGCTAAACCCCCATAATGAGAAAAAAAGAATTAAATGCGTGGCGACGTCCTGCTCTCACAAAGGGAAACCCTTCACTACAATCGGCGCTAAGAAGCTTAACTTCTGTGTTCGGCATGGGTACAGGTGTATCCTTCTCGCTATCGCCACCACACTATTTAATT